>NZ_CP071604.1:3065000-3365000 GCF_017357225.1 Rhizobium binae
ACGAAAGTGACGGAATGGTAGCGATCGGATTGTCCGGCCTGAAACGCAGTCTTGTCGTTTCTATGGTGCTCTGCTGCGGCGTGATGACCGGCTGCGCGAGCGTCGAATACACCTCTCAGGCCGAACTGACAGCCGCTCAGACCGTCGTGCCGATACCCAAGCCCGGCGAAGACGCAACACTGGCCGCGGTCCCGACGGCCGAAGGCGCAGCTGGCCAGGCGGTCGCAGGTGCCATGCTTCCGCAAACGCAGACAGCCCCCTCTTTGACCGCAACGGCAATGCCGACGGTTGCGGCGTCTCAGCCCGCCGATCTTGCCATGCAGGCGGGCATACAGCCGGCAGCCTATGCACAGATCCCGCTGACGCCCGAGATGACGGCCATTCAGTCCGTCGTGCCGACGCCGCGCCCTGGCACACCGGCGCAGCCGGCAACGCAGCTTGCCTTTGCCGCGACGCCGCAGAACAATGCGCTTGCAGCACTTGCGGCAGTCGACACGACGCCGCGTTACAGCATGGATTACGGCTTCGACGAATCCGGGCCGATCGATCCCCCGACGGCTCCCCCGATGTTCAGCGACGACGACAAGGACGATGCGCCGACCGTCGAGAAGAGTTTCGTCACCAAGCTCATCCAGAAATATTCGAAGATTTACGAGATTCCCGAGACGCTGCTCCACCGCATCGTCCATCGCGAGAGCCGCTACAATCCGAAGGCCTACAACAAGCGCGGCTATTTTGGCCTCATGCAGATCAAGTACAATACTGCCAAATCGATGGGCTATGACGGTGCGCCGGGCGGTCTCTTCGATGCCGAGACCAACATCAAATATGCCGCGAAATATCTGCGTGGCGCCTGGCTCGTCTCCGACAACAAGGAAGATGATGCCGTCCGCCTCTATGCGCGGGGCTATTATTATGACGCCAAGCGCAAGGGCATGAATGACATCGCGCAGGGCAATTACTGACCACCACCACAGAAACGGCTTCGATGCTTGCGCTTAAGGCTGCGGCGGGACCTACCGCGCTGATCCGGCCTGCTGCTGCGGCCCGCCCGGTTGCGGCGACGCTGCCAGGACTGCCTTGAGAAGCGTCTGCGGCTGATAACCGAGCCAGCCCGGCGTCAGGCCGAGCCGGACGACGACCAGATTGGCGGACGGCACGATCGCCATGCTCTGCCCGTCATGTCCCGTCAGCCAGAACGTATCCTCCGGCAGCCCGAATGCAGCATTCGAGCCACCGGGAGCGAGCCACGCCTGGCCTTGCGTATACCGGCCGTTCGACGCTGTCGTCGGCGTGCGCATGGCGCCGACGAAACCCTCCGGCAACAGCCGCCGGCCATTCCAGACGCCATCCTGCAGCAGGAATTGCCCGAAACGCGCCCAGTCATGCGCAGTCGCATAGAGATAGGAGCTTCCGGCAAAGGTGCCGCGCGCGTCGAGTTCGAAGACGGCGCTGGTCATGCCGAGCGGGGAGAAGAGCGCGTCATGCGGATAGGAAAAGGCTGCCTGCGCATTGCCGACCCTGTCCATCCAGATGCGTGACAAGAGCGCCGCCGTGCCGCTCGAATAGCGGAACCGCTGGCCGGGTGCCGCCTCCATCGGCGCATTGGCCGGCAGCGACACCATGTCAGGATCGAGATAGAGCATGCGCGTCACATCTGCGACGCTGCCGTAGTCCTCATTGAAGGCAAGGCCGCTCTCCATGCCGAGCAGGTCGGAAACCTTGATCCTGGCACGCGGATCGTCCTTCCACTGTGGCATCAAGTGATCGTCGTCGAAGGAGACCTTGCCGTCGAGCATCAACCGGCCGAGGATGGCCGCGTTCACCGTCTTCGTCATCGACCAGCCGATCAGCGGCGTCTTCGACGAAAATCCGGGACCATAGGCTTCGGCGACGATACGGCCGTTGCGCACCACAACGATCGCCCGCATGGCCGGGCCGGCAAATCGGGAATCGGCCAGCACCGTCGTGATCTTGCCGTCCGGTTGATTGCCGCTGCCCTCGCCTTGCGGCCACACCGCGTCATTCGCCTGCATCTTGGCCGGCGCATCGAACGGCACCGCGTCAATCGCCGCCTCGAAATTGCCGTCCGGCACACTGGTGCAGCCGAGAGCGCCACGATAGAGCGCATAACTCGATGCAAACAGCCCCATGAAGCGCGCCGTCACTCGGCCGCTGTCGCGCTCGACACTGACGCGCACCAGCCTCAGCAGCGGATTTCCCGGCGCCTGGACGTCGTCACGCAGCACATCCTCGGCATCCCGGCCGGCGACGAAGACATTGGAGCAGACGATCTTGGCGGCGTAGCCGTCTCCGACGCGCAAAAGCTCCGGCGGCCAGGCGAAGAGCCAGCCGGTCCCGGCGGCGATGATGAGAACCACAACGAGAGCAAGCGCCTTCAAGACACGCAGCACAAATCGCATGGCATTCCTCCATGCCGGGAGAGAAGCAGGAATCGCGCCTGCCGGAAAGGGGCTGGCGCGAAGAAGGCGCACCATTCCGATCACTCTTCATTGATGCCGGAGCCTTCCGAGAACGGCGCCCACAGCCCGCGTCATCAAACTGTAGCAGTGGCGCGCTACACGCCCTGAACGCGAAAAAGGTGACAGACTCATGTCAGAATTTGCACCGGATGCCGGCTTCCGCAAGAACCGGAAACTCAAGGACGCCCTTCTCCGCCACAAGGCTTTTTCGAAGGAAGGTTTTTCCGAGCGCCTCTTCGGCCTTCTCTTCTCCGGCCTCGTCTACCCGCAGATCTGGGAGGATCCGGATCTCGACATGCAGGCGATGGAGCTGAAGCCCAACCATCGCATCGTCACCATCGGCTCCGGCGGCTGCAACATGCTCGCCTATCTCTCCAAGGCACCGGCCTCGATCGACGTCGTCGATCTAAACCCGCACCATATTGCGCTGAACCGCCTCAAGCTTTCCGCCTTCAAGCATCTGCCCGATCATGCCGATCTCGTGCGGTTCCTGGCGATGCCGAACGAGAAGTCGAACAGCCGCGCCTTCGACCAGTATCTCGCCGCCAATCTCGACGACGCGACCCGCAGCTACTGGAACGGCCGCAAGTTCGGACGCCGCCGCGTCACCGTCTTCGACCGCAACATCTACGAAACCGGCCTGCTCGGTCGTTTCATCGGCGCAGCGCACCTTCTTGCCCGCCTGCATGGCGTCAAGCTGCGCGAGATGACCAAGACCCGCTCGATCCGCGAGCAGCGCCAGTTCTTCGACGAGCAGATCGCGCCGCTTTTCGAAAAGCCGGTCATTCGCTGGATCACCGGCCGCAAGAGCTCGCTCTTCGGCCTCGGCATTCCGCCGCAGCAATATGACGAACTCGCAAGCCTTGCCGCCGATCATTCGATCGCGCCGGTGCTGAAGCACCGCCTGGAAAAGCTCGCCTGTCACTTCCCGATGCGCGACAACTATTTCGCCTGGCAGGCCTTTGGCCGCCGCTACGGCACTGAAGAGGAAGGTCCGCTGCCGACCTATCTGAAGCCGGAGCATTATGAGGTGATCCGCGCCAATGTCGATCGCGTCAACGTTCACCACGCGAGCTTCACCGAGCTTCTTGCCCGTGAGCCGGCCGCCTCGCGCGACCGCTACATCCTGCTCGACGCGCAGGATTGGATGACGGATGAACAGTTGAACGACGTCTGGCGGGAAATCACCCGCACGGCGCGCGACGGCGCCCGGGTGATCTTCCGCACCGCCGCCGAAAAGAGCATCATCGAAGGCCGCCTGTCTTCGTCCATTCGCGACCAGTGGGATTATTTCGAGGACAAGTCGCGGGAGCTGACGGCGCTCGATCGATCGGCGATCTATGGCGGTTTCCATATCTATGGGAAGAAGGCGTGAGCAAGGTCGGCACCGACACGGCGGGAATGAGCGACGAACATGCCAGCCTCATGGATGGCATGTATCGCTACCAGCGCCATATCTACGACCTGACGCGCAAATATTACCTTCTCGGCCGCGACAGCACCATCCGCAATCTCGATGTGCCCGAGGGCGGCACCCTGCTCGAAGTCGGCTGCGGCACCGGTCGCAACATGGCCTTCGCCCATCGCCATTTCTCGACCGCCAAGCTGTTCGGCCTCGACATTTCCCAGGAAATGCTGATTTCTGCGCGCAAGACCTTCGCCACCAAGGCGACGATCCCGGAATTCCGCGTCGCCGACGCCACAGCCTTTACGCCGCGCGAATTCGGCGTCAGCGGTTTCGACCGCATCCTGATCTCCTATGCCCTGTCGATGATCCCGGACTGGGAGCGCGCCGTCGACGCGTCGATCGCCGCGCTCAATCCCGGCGGCCAGCTGCATATCGTCGATTTCGGCCAGCAGGAAGGCCTGCCGCGCTGGTTCCGGCGGATATTGCAGGCCTGGCTTGCGAAGTTCCATGTCACGCCGCGGCCGGATCTGCGGGAGGTTCTGGAAGCGCAGGCAGAGGAGCACAATGCGCGATTGTCATTCGAAACCGTCGGCGGCGGTTATGCCTGGCGGGCGGCTATTATCAGCAGGCGCTCATAATTCGCTTGAAACTAACCGATTTTTTACGTTGATATGGTGAAAAGAGGGTTATTCCCTCTGCGGGACTCGTCTTTTTCGAAGGCCAGGCTGTGGGGCAAAGAGATCATTCGGTTCACGACGGGATACCCATGCGCCGGCTTTTGTTTTGCGTTGTGCCTCTGGCCATCCTCCTGGCAGGCTGCTCCTCTTCCGGCCACGACTATCTTGAAACCGCTTCAATCAAGCCGAAGACGCGCTTCCAGGACACCGATCCGCAGGATTTCGGAGCGAAGCATCCGCAACAGAACGCCATTCACGGCATCGACATCTCCAAGTGGCAAGGCGATATCGACTGGGCGACGGTGAAGAACTCCGGCGTCGCCTTTGCCTTCATCAAGGCGACGGAGGGCAAGGACAGGGTCGATCCCCGCTTCGACGAATATTGGCGCGAGGCCCGCGCCGCCGGCATCCCGCACGCCCCCTATCATTTCTACTATTTCTGCTCCTCGGCCGATCAGCAGGCTGACTGGTTCATCAGCAACGTGCCGAAGGAGGCGATGCGCCTGCCGCCGGTGCTCGACGTCGAATGGAACGCCGAATCGAAAACCTGCCGCTACCGTCCCGACCCGCAAACGGTGCGCGCCGAAATGCAGCGCTTCATGGACCGGCTCGAGGCCTATTACGGCAAGCGCCCGATCATCTACACCTCGGTCGATTTCCACCGCGACAATCTCGCCGGTTATTTCCAGGATTATCACTTCTGGGTCCGCTCGGTGGCGAAGCATCCCGAGGTGACCTATTCCGACCGCCGCTGGGCTTTCTGGCAATATACCTCGACGGGCGTCATTCCCGGCATCAAGGGACCGACCGATATCAACGTCTTTGCCGGCAGTACAACGAACTGGAACAATTGGGTCGCCGCCGTTTCCAAGGATAGAAATTCTTAGTAACGTCTTGCAATGTTTCTTGCTTCCGTCACATTCCTCTGGGAAAGCGACGGACATCCGTTTGATATAAGGACCGCATTCATGCACCGCTCGCTCACAAGCCGCTCTGCACTCGCCCTCCTGTTTGCCCTCGCCCTTGCCGGCGGCGCCGCCGCCCAGCAGGCGCCGGCCGCAGCCCCGGAAGCCCCGGCAGCGCCTTGCGGCGGCGACCTCTCCTCCTTCCTCGAAGGCGTCAAGGCCGATGCGATTGCCGCAGGCGCGAGTGCCGCAGCGGCCGACCAGGCGCTTGCCGGCGCCGAGATCGATCCCAAAGTGCTGAGCCGCGATCGCGCCCAGGGCGTCTTCAAACAGACCTTCCTTGAATTTTCCCAGCGTACTGTCAGCCAGGCCCGCCTCGACATCGGCCGCCAGAAGATGAAGCAATATGCCGACGTCTTTGCCCGCGCCGAGCAGGAATTCGGCGTTCCCTCCGGCGTCATCACCGCCTTCTGGGCGATGGAAACCGATTTCGGCGCCGTCCAGGGCGACTTCAACACCCGCAACGCACTGGTGACGCTGTCACACGATTGCCGCCGCCCGGAGCTCTTCCGCCCGCAGCTGATCGCACTCATCGAGATGGTCCAGCACGGCGACCTCGACCCTGCCACCAACACCGGCGCCTGGGCTGGCGAAATCGGCCAGGTGCAGATGCTGCCGCGCGACATCATCGCCTATGGCATGGATGGCGACGGCGACGGCCATATCCGCCTGAAGCAGAGCGGCCCGGACGCCATCCTGACGGCGGCGAAATTCATCCAGCACCTCGGCTTCGAGCGCGGCCAGCCCTGGCTGCAGGAAGTCACCGTGCCCGATAGCCTGCCCTGGGAGAAGTCCGGCCTCGGCGGCACCATGAAGGCCGGCGAATGGTTCGCGCTCGGCGTCAAGCCACGCGACGGCAACACCGGCTTCGGTGATCTCGAAGGCGACCTCGTACTGCCGCAGGGGCGCATGGGGCCGGCCTTCATCGCCTATCCGAATTTCAAGATCTATCTCGAGTGGAACAAGTCGTTCATCTACACCACCTCGGCCGCCTATTTCGCGACCCGCCTATCCGGCGCCCCGACCTACCTCAAGGGCGCGCCGGAACCGGGTCTCGCCAACGACCAGATGAAGACGCTGCAGACGAAGCTGCAGTCGCTCGGCCACGATGTCGGCGAGATCGACGGCATCCTCGGCTCCGGCACGCGTATCGCCATCCAGAAGGAGCAGCAGCGGCTCGGCATACCGGCCGACGGCTGGGCGACGCCGGCGCTTCTCAACGCCCTCTGAGCGCCGCCGCCGCTCAGTCGCTCGTTTCGCAAGAAACGGGTGGCGCCGTGCGCCATCGACGTTAAAGCATGATGCCGAGGATCCGCTGTCGGGTTTCGACGAAGCGGCGGCGGTACGGCTTGGGATGGAGGACGGCGGCATGGACAACAGAATGAATGCCTGGACCTGGAGCTTGCTGCTCCTGCTCGGTTTCATCTGGGGCGGCTCTTTCTTCTTTGCCCGCATTGCCGTCCAGCATGTCCCGCCGCTGACCCTTGTCTTCCTCCGGCTGCTGCTGGCCGCGTTGGCGCTGCATATCTATATCGCCGGCCGTTTCGGGATCTATTCGATCCTGGAAGCCCGCTGGCGCGAATTCCTGATCCTCGGGCTTATCAACAATGCCCTGCCGCACGCTCTGATCTTCTTCGGCCAGACTCGCATCGGCGCCGGCCTTGCGGCGATCCTGAATGCGACGACGCCGATTTGGACCGTGCTGATCGCCAACTACGCCACGTCCGACGAGAAGCTGTCATCCGCCAAGATTGCCGGCTGCCTCGTCGGCCTGGCCGGAACGATCGTGCTGATCGGCCCCGGCCTGTCGGCCGGTGGCGAAGCGCCGCTCTGGGCGCTGCTGCTTCCGGTACTTGCAGCCGTCTCCTATGGGTTCGCGGCCACCTACGGCAAGCAGTTCAAGACTATTCCGGCCCCCATCACCGCCGCCGGTCAGCTGACCGCCTCCTCGGTGATCACCCTGCCGCTGTCGCTCTTGGCGGATCGCCCCTGGACGCTCCCCTTGCCGTCGCTCGATATCGCCGCCGCCGTGCTGGCGCTGGCGCTGGTGTCGACCGCCTTCGCCTATATTCTCTATTTTCGGATCATGGCGGCGGCCGGCGCCACCAACGCCTCACTCGTCACCCTGCTGGTGCCGCCGAGCGCCATCCTTCTCGGCGTGCTCTTCCTCGGAGAGCGGCTGGCACTTGCCGAGTTCGCCGGCATGGCGCTGATCGGTTTCGGCCTTGTCATTCTCGATGGCCGTGCCTATCGCCTCCTGGCGAGGACGACGTGAAGAATGGTTGCAAATCCCGCATCATTTCAACCGCTTGGCTGTCCGCCATGATTCAGGCGCATAGGTAAATCGGCAATCGCCCGATTTAACCGCATGTTAAATTCTGTGAATACGATTTTGTCGGGAATAGGCGTTTAATTTCAGCAGTTTGCGGGATGAGTGTTCGACCTATCCACCACCCCGTTCGGCGATGCAGCATAGATTCCGCTTTCCAACCGACACATTTCCGACATATTATCGGCAGGTTAACGCGAGGAGACAGACATGGGACTCACGCAATCCTTGAATGTTCTGTTGGTCAGTGCAGCGTTTGCCTTCGTCCTGTCCATGCTCTTTATCTGAGCTGGCCGGCTGGGGGTGTGACGACTGGTAGTACCTGAACTCCCCTGATCAATCCGCCAATGAAAAAGCGCATGTCCCGCCCGACATGCGCTTTTCACTTTGTCGGACGCGGAAGATCAGGCAGCCGCGCCGGCGCTTTTTGCCGGTCGGCGGGAAAGGCCGAGATTGTCGAGCACGGCGGAAACCAGCGGCGAACGGTTCATCGTATAGAGATGGAAATCGCGAATGCCGCGCCGGACGAGATCTTCGATCTGCTCGGCGGCAACATCGGCTGCCACCTTCGCCCGCTCTTCGGGCTTGTCGTCAAAGCCCGCGAAACGCTCGTCAAGAAAGCTCGGGATAACCGCACCGCAGGCGCCGGCGAAACGCTTCAGCTGCGTCAGGTTCTGGATCGGCATGATGCCGGGCACGATCGGGATCGCGATGCCGGCCCGGCGAACCCGCTCCAGATAGCGCTCGAAATTGTCGTTGTCGAAGAAGAACTGTGTCAGCGCCCGGTCGGCGCCGTTGTCGGCCTTGCGCTTCAGCATGTCGATATCGGCAGCTGTGTCGCGGCTCTCCGGATGCTTTTCCGGATAGGCAGAGACTGAAATTTCGAAATCGCCGATCGCCTTGAGGCCGGCCACGAGCTCCGCCGCATTGGCGTAGCCGCCGGGATGCGGCTGATAGGGCGCGCCGGCGCCTCCGGGCGCATCGCCGCGCAGCGCCACGAAATGCGTCACGCCGACCTTGCGGAAGGTCTCGATCATATGATGCGTCTCTTCCTTCGTCGCGCCGACGCAGGTCAGATGCGAAGCGGTGGCAAGCGGCGTCTGCGACAGGAAGCGCGTGACGGCGGTCAGCGTCGGCGCCTTGGTGGTGCCGCCGGCGCCATAGGTCACCGAGACGAAATCCGGATCCCAGTCCTGCAACTCGCTGACTGTATTCCAGAGCTGGCCTTCCATCTCTTCCGATTTCGGCGGGAAGAATTCGAATGAGATCCCGATGCTGCGCGCCTGCGCTTCGTTTTTCAAAGCCATTTTATACTCTCCCGGCAAATGTAGGTTCGGCGCTTTCGCTCGTCTGCGAAGCCATGAGGCGCCTCGGATCACGCGCGAGCCAGACGGTAACCGTCAGCCCCTGCCCGCTCTGCTGACCCGGATGAAGATCGACGACCTGCTCGACATCGAGCCCGGACTTACGCAGCCAGTCGGACATCGCCTGGTGCGAAAAGCCGAGACGGACATGTGCATGCTCGTCCCGGAGATATTCGAGCGTGTGCGGCGCAAGGTCGATGACCACGAGCCGTCCGCCCGGCCGCAGCATGCGCGCCGCTTCCGAGATGGCAATCTCCGGCTGGTCGAAGAAATGCAGCACCTGATGGATCGTCACCACGTCGAAATCCTGTCCCTCGAACGGCAGGTTGAGAATATCGGCGTGGCGCACGGTGGCCTTGGTAATGCGGGACTTGTCGAGATTGGCGCGCGCCACGCTCAGCATGTCGCGGCTGGCATCGACGCCGATCGCCCGGCGGTAGAGCCCGGCCAGGAGTTCGAGAATGCGGCCGGTGCCGGTGCCGAGATCGAGCAGCGAATCGATCGGCTGATTGCCGAGCAGCCGGATGACGGCGGCATCGACCTCCTCGTCGGCCGCATGCAGGCGGCGAAGCTCGTCCCATTCCGCCGCGTTGCGGCTGAAATAGGCCTGTGCCCGCTCCGCCCGTTGGCGTTTGACTGCCGACAGCCGCTCGCCGTCACGAAGGATGGTCGGATCGTTCTCGGACACATGCTTCAGCAAGGCCCGCACGAGCATTGCCGCCTTGCCGTCCTGCTTGAGGCGGAAATAGGCCCAGGCGCCCTCCTGATAGCGCTCGATCAGTTCAGCCTCGCCGAGCAGCTTCAGGTGGCGGGAAATTCGCGGCTGAGATTGGCCGAGAATTTCGGTAAGATCGGTCACCGTCAGGTCGCCGGCGTCGAGAAGCGCCAGAAGCCGCAGCCGCGTCGGCTCGCCGGCCGCCTTCAAGACGTCCACCAGCCCATCCAATCCAAGCTTCAAGGGTTCACTCATATTCGGCCCAATCAAGATATAAAGATATCTTTATGTGATTTGAGCGGCGGTGACAAGCGTCAATTCGCCTTCCCAGCGAAATTGCCTGCTCAAATTGCGACAGCGCCGGACAAAAAAAGCCCCGGCCGAACCGGGGCTTTCTCGATCGAAAAAAAGGACGATCAGCGCGTCAGGCGCTTATGGGCCTGGCTGCCGGGGTTGAGGGCATCGGGGCCGAGGCGACGGACCTTGTCCTCTTCATAATCCTCGAAGTTGCCTTCGAACCATTCGACATGGCCTTCGCCTTCGAAGGCGAGAATGTGCGTGGCCAGACGGTCGAGGAACATGCGATCGTGGCTGATGATGATGGCGCAGCCGGCGAAGTTCTCCAGCGCGTTTTCCAGCGCGCCCAGCGTTTCCGTGTCGAGGTCGTTGGTCGGTTCGTCGAGCAGCAGAACGTTGCCGCCGGCCTTCAGCATCTTGGCGAGGTGAACGCGGTTGCGCTGGCCGCCGGAGAGATTGCCGACCTTCTGCTGCTGATCGCCGCCCTTGAAGTTGAAGGCGCCGCAATAGGCACGGGAGTTCATGTCGAACTTGCCGAGCTTGATGATTTCGGCGCCGCCGGAGATTTCCTCCCAGACCGTCTTGTCGCCGGCAAGGGCGTCGCGGCTCTGGTCGACGTAACCGAGATGCACGGTCTCGCCGATGCGGATCGAGCCGCTGTCAGGCTTTTCCTGGCCGGTGATCATCCTGAACAGCGTCGTCTTGCCGGCGCCGTTCGGGCCGATGACGCCGACGATGCCACCCGGCGGCAGTTTGATCGACAGGTCGTTGATCAGCGTGCGGCCCTCGAAGCCCTTGGTGATGCCCTCCATCTCGATGACCACCTGGCCGAGGCGCTCGCTGACGGGGATGATGATCTGCGCGTCGCCGGGACGCTGCTTCTCGGCTGCGTCCACCAACTGCTCGTAGGACTTGATACGCGCCTTTGACTTGGCCTGACGGGCCTTCGGGCTGGACGCGATCCATTCCCGTTCGCGGCTGATGGCCTTCTGGCGCGAGGCCTCCTCGCGCCCCTCCTGCTCCATGCGCTTGGCCTTCGCCTGCAGATAGGCGGAATAATTGCCTTCGTAAGGGATGCCGCGACCGCGATCGAGTTCGAGTATCCATCCGGTGACGTTGTCGAGGAAGTAGCGATCGTGGGTGATCATCATCACCGCGCCTGGATAGTCGCGCAGATGCTTTTCGAGCCAGGCGATGGTTTCGGCGTCGAGATGGTTGGTCGGTTCGTCGAGCAACAGCAGATCCGGCTGCGAAAGCAGCAGGCGGCAGAGCGCGATGCGGCGGCGCTCGCCGCCGGACAGGCTGGTGACATCGGCGTCGCGCGGCGGGCAGCGCAGGGCTTCCATCGCCATCTCGACCTGGCTTTCCAGATCCCAGAGGTTCTGGCTGTCGATGATGTCCTGGAGCTTGGCGCCCTCTTCCGCGGTCTCGTCGGAATAGTTCATCATCAATTCGTTGTAGCGATCGAGGATCGCCGTCTTCGGGGCAACGCCTTCCATGACGTTTTCGAACACCGTCTTGTGCGGGTCGAGACGCGGCTCCTGCTCGAGATAGCCGACGGTGGCACCCTCGGCCAGCCAGGCTTCGCCGGTATACTCCTTGTCCTGGCCGGCAATGATGCGCAGCACAGTGGATTTACCGGCGCCGTTCGGCCCGAGGATGCCGATCTTGGCATCCGGGTAGAAGGAAAGGTGGATGTTCTCCAGGATCTTCTTGTTGCCATAGGCCTTGTTGAGGCCGGACATATGATAGATGAATTGACGTGCCATGCTGCGCTGCTCCGGGCGGGAAACTTCGTTTCGTGCCGCTATGTAGGCGAAACAGCGCCTGTGGGCAACGCCGAAACCCGGTTTAGGCAGGATTCCGGTCAGAAGCCCGCCGCATCGACGACACCTTCATCGCAGCCGAAAGAGGTTTTTCCCGCCCCGTGGATCAGATCGCCAAGGCCGCCGCTTTTCGCCGACGCCGTTCCCGCATCCTGAGATAGCCCGATCGTCAGCTCGCTGATTATCCTCACATTGCCGGCCCGCCGGCAGCTCATCTTGACGCGGTCGCCCGCACCCGGCCCGAAGCTCTTGTCGAAAGCCGCCTTGATCGCGTCGGACTTGACCGTCTTGCCGATATTGGCGGCGAAGAGGTCGCGCACGGCCGATGCGTTGAGCGCACCCACGAGATGGACGCCGACGCCGAAATAATCTTCCGCGCTCATTTTCGTGCAGGTGCCATGCTTTGTCCATTCGTGCCGTTCAAGGCCGGACTGCATGCCGGGCATCGCCTTTGCCAGCGCCGCCTGCGTCTCGGCCGAAAGCGCCACCTCCGGCAATGTACTCCATTTACCGTCCTTGTCGGCAGCCTTCTGCTCGTCGCTGACGCCGCAATAATCCTGCCGCATCGGCCAGAGTCCATGCAACGAGAAATTCGTTGCGTCGTGGCGCTCGCCGGTCTGGCTTGCGCATTCGGCCTTCTTCTGGTTCGTCTGACAGAAGGCGGGCTGCCAGCTCGCCGCAAGAATGAAACGGGTGCGCCCGTCAGCCTCCTGCGCCATGGCGGCGCCGGCAAGGGCCATCGATACGGCGAATGTCAAGGTACGCAACTGCATGCTGCTCATTTCAACCCCCACAATAGAACAATACAGGAACAGATAAGCACAAAGAGTAAACTGCAGCAACCCTGAATCGCAGTGTTCCTTTAATTTGTTATCGACTATGGCCTGCTTTTAAGCCAGCACACGAAACTCTGTCACTTAGAGTTGAAGCATAAATCCTCAAATCGATTTCGCTTTACGAAATTATGGGGTAGCGATCTGCTCTGCTGCGGCTGGGAGGATCCGATGTTTTCTGAAACGCAACGGCTCTGCGTGCCGGGAGCATCGCTGGCCTATCATCATGCCGAGGCGACCGGCCCCGCCTGCGGCATTCTGTTGATATCGCATGGGCTCGCGGAGCACTCGAAGCGGTATCGCCGCTTCGCCGAGGCGATGGCGGCGCGCGGCTATCACGTCTATGCCCATGATCACCGCGGCCATGGCGAGACGACGGCGCCCGACGCCCCGATCGGCCGCTTCGCGCGGCGGGATGGCGTAGAACGGGTGGTCGGCGACGTCATTGCCATGCGCGCTCATGCGGCCTCGCGCCATCCCGGCCTGAAGGTTATCCTCTTCGGCCATTCGATGGGCGGTCTCATCGCGCTCAATGCCGCCGTAACCGCCCCGGCCGACTTCGACGCGCTCGCCGTCTGGAATTCCAATTTCGCCGTCGGTCTTGCCGGCCGCGCCGCCCAGGCGATCCTCATCGCTGAACGCGTGCTGAAAGGCTCGGACGTGCCGAGCGGCCTCCTGCCGAAACTCACCTTCGCCGCCTGGGGCCGGTCCATTGCCAACCGCCGCACGGAATTCGACTGGCTTTCGCATATTCCGGACGAAGTCGACAAATATGTCGCCGACCCTCTTTGCGGCTTCGACGCCTCGGTTTCGCTCTGGCTCGATGTCTTCGAACTGACCTTTCGCGCGCCGCAAAAGATTCATCTCGACCGGCTGCGGCGCGACCTGCCGATCCATCTGGTCGGCGGCGCAGAAGATCCGGCGACCGAGCGTGGAAAAGCCGTGCTGTGGCTGTCAAACCATTTGAAACGCCAGGGCTTCTCCCGTATCAGCACTGAGATATATCAGGACATGCGGCACGAAACGCTGAATGACACCGGCGCAGAAGCGGCCATTGCCGCCTTCGCGGACTGGTGTGACGGCGCGGTCGGCAAGAGCTGGAACGGCCGAAATCCCGGATAACGAGAATTCCACCATGAGCAGCACCTCGCCCCGGCCCGTTTCATCCCCGTCCGACGTGACGATGGGGCTTGCGCTGATGTTTCTTTCGGTGATGTTCTCGCCGCTCATCGATATCTTCGCCAAACTTGCCGTCGTCACCGTCCCCTCCGCCGAGGTTACCGCCGGCCGCTTCGCGGTGCAGGCGCTCTGCATGCTGCCGATCGTGATATGGCGGCGCAGCTTTGCCGATTTCTCCTGGCGTCAGAGCCTGTTCCATGCCATCCGCGGCCTGATCATCACCATCTCGATGATTTCCTTCGTCACCACGCTGAAATACATGGCGGTCGCCGACGCGATCGCGATCTTCTTCGTCGAGCCGATCATCGTGACGATCCTCGGCGGCATTTTCCTGAAGGAAACGATCGGCTGGCGGCGCTACACCGCCTGCGGCGTCGGCTTCTTCGGAGCGTTGCTGATCATCCAGCCGAGTTTCAACGAAGTCGGCTACGTCGCGCTTCTGCCGATCCTCACCGCGCTCTGCATCGCCATATTCGTGCTGATGACCCGAGTCTTGTCGCACAAGGAAGATCCCTGGGCGATGCAGTTCCAGATGGGCATCTGGGGCCTGATCTTCTGCGCTGTCCTGCTTTTTGTCGGCGATGGCAGCGGCTCCGATATCTTCGATCCCGTCATGCCCGAAAGCAGCACTTGGCTCTATGTCGCCGGCGTTGGCGCCATGGCCGCGATAGCGGGCATCTTCGGCGTCTACGCCTATCGCGCCGCACCGGCCTCGACGCTGGCGCCGCTGCAATATTTCGAGATCGTCTCGGCCACGATCTTCGCCTGGCTTGTTTTCGGCGACTTTCCGGATGCGATCAAATGGCTCGGCATCATGATCATCATCGCCTCCGGCATCTACATCCTTTGGCGCGAGCGCCGCTTTGCTTCCAAACCCGTATCCGATACATCTGAGGTGACGCTGGCGCCGTAGATTGCCCCGGGAGGACCATGACCGAGAGCCTGACGAAAAAACCGCCGCTTGCCGGTATCCGGGTGATCGAACTCGCCCGGGTGCTGGCCGGCCCTTGGGCGGGACAGATGCTCGCCGATCTCGGCGCCGATGTCATCAAGGTCGAAAATCCCGATGGCGGCGACGATACCCGCCAATGGGGCCCGCCCTTCGTCGAGGGTGCCGACGGCGAAAATCTCTCGGCTGCCTATTACCACGCCGCCAATCGCGGCAAACGCTCCATTGCCGCCGACCTGAAAAGCCCCGAAGGCCAGGATCTCGTCCGCCGCCTGGCATTCACAGCTGACGTGGTGATCGAGAACTTCAAGCTCGGCGGACTCGTCAAATACGGGCTCGATTACGACAGTCTGCGCAAACTGAACCCGAAGCTCGTCTATTGCTCGATCACCGGCTTCGGCCAGACTGGCCCCTATGCCAGCCTTGCCGGCTACGATTACATCGTCCAGGGCATGTCAGGCTTCATGTCGATCACCGGCGAGCCGGACGGCCAGCCGATGAAGGCAGGGGTGGCGATCGCCGACATCTTCACCGGCATCTATGCCGTCGCGGCAATCGAGGCGGCGCTGATCCATGCCCTGAAAACAGGCGAGGGCCAGTTGGTCGACATGGCGCTGCTCGATGTGCAATCGGCAGTGCTCGCCAATCAGAACATGAACTACCTCATCTCCGGCGCTGCACCGACCCGGCTCGGCAACGCCCATCCCAATATCTCGCCCTATGAGGTCGTGCCGGCGGCCGATGGCTACCTTATTCTTGCCGTCGGCAATGACGGCCAATTCCGCCGCCTCTGCATCATCCTCGGCCTTGAGGCGATCGCCGGCGACGAACGTTTCGCCACCAACAAGGCCCGGGTCGGCAATCGGGCCGAGCTGCGCCGGCTTGTCTCGACCGAGACGCTGAAATGGCAGAAAGCGGATCTGTTGAAGGCCTGCGAGGAGAACGGCGTCCCTGCCGGCGCGATCAATACGATCGAGGAGATGTTTGCCGATCCGCAGGTGCGCGCCCGCGGCCTACGCATCGACCTTGTGGATGGCGCCGGTACCGTCATCCCGGGGGTCAGAACGCCTGTGGTGCTGTCCGAGACGCCGCTGCGTTACGTCAGGCCGAGCCCGCGCCTCGACGAACACAGGCAGGAAATTCTGGCGGAGCTCGCCGCGCGCGAGAGGGAGGCATCGTCATGAAGAAGACTGGTGGGGAACTGATTGTCGAGGCGCTGAAGGCCAATGGCGCCAAACGCCTCTCCTGCGTGCCCGGCGAGAGCTATCTTGCCGTCCTGGATGCCCTGCGCGATAGCGATATCGACGTCCTCGTCTGCCGTCAGGAGGGCGGCGCGGCGATGATGGCGGATTGCTGGGGCAGGCTTACCGGCGAACCCGGCATCTGCATGGTCACCCGCGGCCCCGGCGCCACCAATGCTTCCGCCGGCCTGCATATATCAAGACAGGACTCGATCCCGATGATCCTCTTCATCGGTCAGGTGCAGCGCGAAGCCCGCGAGCGCGAGGCCTTTCAGGAGGTCGAATTCCGCCGCGCCTTCACCGAATTCGCCAAATGGGTGGGCGAGATCGACGATGCCGCCCGCATTCCCGAATTCGTCACCCGCGCCTTTGCGATCGCAACCTCCGGCCGCCCTGGCCCCGTGGTGCTGACACTGCCGGAGGATATGCTACGCGACGAAGTCGAGGCGCCCGGCGCCAAGCGTTACACGAGCGTCGAGGCCCATCCCGGCCGCAGCCAGATTGACGATCTCTACATAAGACTGCTGAAGGCCGAGCGGCCGATGGTGATCCTCGGCGGCACGCGCTGGGATGCCGATGCCGTCGCCGATTTTGCAGGCTTTGCCGAGCGCTTCCAATTGCCGGTAGGCTGCTCCTTCCGCCGGCAGATGCTGTTCGATCATCTTCATCGCTGTTACGCCGGCGATGTCGGCATCGGCATCAATCCAGCGCTCGCCAAGGAAATAAAGGAAAGCGACCTGCTGATCCTTCTTGGCGGCCGCATGTCGGAAATGCCGTCCTCGTCCTATACGCTGATCGATATCCCCTACCCCGAGCAATCGCTGGTGCATATCTATCCCGATCCTTCCGAACTGGGACGCGTCTACCGCCCGGATCTCGCCATCTGCGCCGCTCCTTCCGATTTCGTCGCCGCCCTCGCCGACCTCGAAGCGCCGGCCGAGCCGCACTGGGCGGAACGCACGCAGCGCATGCACCAGGCCTATCTTTCCTGGTCGAAGCCGCCGGCAACAGGTCCGGGTGCCGTCCATATGGGTCCGATCATGGAATGGCTGGAAGCCAATACCGGGCCGGAGACGATCTTCACCAATGGCGCCGGCAACTACGCCACCTGGCTGCACCGCTTCCATCGTTTCCGACGCTTCAACACCCAAGCCGCCCCCACCTCCGGCTCGATGGGCTACGGCCTGCCGGCCGCGGTCGCCGCCAAGCGGCTCTTTCCCGAGTGCGAGGTCATCTGTTTTGCCGGCGACGGCTGTTTCCTGATGCACGGCCAGGAATTCGCCACCGCCATCCGCTACGGCCTGCCGATCATCGCGATCGTCGTCAACAACGGCATGTACGGCACGATCCGCATGCATCAGGAGCGCGAATATCCCGGCCGCGTCAGCAGCACCGACCTCACCAATCCCGATTTCGCAGCCCTTGCCCGCGCCTATGGCGGCCATGGCGAGACAGTGGAGCGCACCGAGGAGTTCGCCGCAGCCTTCGCTCGGGCGCGAGACAGCGGCAAGCCGGCGATCATCGAAGTCAAACTCGATCCCGAGGCGATCACGCCGACACGCACGCTTTCGGAAATCGCGCAAACAAAAAGCCGGTAAGCCCGTGACCGAACCCGCTCGGGTTGATCATGCACCTACCGGCTTTGACACAATTATGCGATGACCTCAGTCGATCGCGGCCGTGACGATGAACTCGACCTTGTATTTCGGCGCTGCGAGCTTGGCTTCGCTGGTGGCGCGGGCCGGCGGATTGGCCGGATCGATCCAGGCTTCCCAGGCGGCGTTCATCTCGGCGAAATAAGCGATGTCGGAGAGATAGACGAGGGTCTGGAGGATCTTCGACTTGTTGCTGCCGGCTGCAGCCAGCAGGCGGTCGACTTCGGCAAGCGCGGATTTGCACTGATCGGTGACGCCTTCGCCCTCGCCGACCTGGCCTGCGAGATAAACCGTGTTGCCGTGAATAACCGCGCCGCTCATGCGTGCGCCGACGTCGATACGCTTAATGCTCATCATAGTCTCCTGAGTGAATGAACAGTGACGGCGCTGCGGTGCAGCGCCGGAAAATCGGCAGCCGGAACGGGCCTAGCTGCGGATATGATGGGTCTTCTGGTAGATCGCCGTCGAGCGGGCGCCGGAACGGCAATAGCCGAGCATCGGCCGCGGGAATTCGTCGAGTGCATCGACCATGCCCTGCACCGCCTCCTCGGTCACGCCCATCGGTCCAACCGGCACATGGGTGATCTCGAGGTCGAGTTCTCTCGCACGCGCCTCGATGACCGCGAATGAGGTCTGATCGGGACTCTCATGGTCTGGACGGTGGCAGACAATCGATTTGAACCCCAGCGCCTTGATCTCGTCGAGGTCCTCGAGCGTAATCTGGCCCGAGACCGAATATTCATCGTCGATCTGGCGAATATCCATCGTCCTGTCTCCTCATAAAATCGTGGGCTGAAGGTCTACGACGGAGGCCGGCGAGCGTCAACAAAACTTCACTCAGAGGAAGGCAAAGCTCAGCACGTAGCTACGGCTTTCACCGGGCGCCAGCATGTTGAATTCGCCGGCCGCTTCGAGCTCGTCACGCAACACCCAGCGATGCGAGACCGGCTCGATTCCGATGATATGGGCCGGCGTCTTCTGGTTGCGCCAGACCTGGAGGTAGGGAAGCGTATCGGCACGGAAGCGCACGCGGAGCGTCCTGCCGCCGATCGCCGCGATCGGTCCGAGGCGAACCTCCGCCAAGCCGTCTTCCGTTGCCGGCGCCGGCACACAGAAGATGCCGCCCGGCTCCTCGCCGAAGGTCCACGGGAAACCGCCATTCTCCAGCATTCGGCCTTCGAGCCGCGTGCCCTCGTCCAGCCATTTGCCGCCGGTATTCATGTGATACATCAGGAAGGTCGGCACTGTCCGGTCGCTGGTGTTGACGACCCGGTCCTCGAGCCGAACCTCGCCGGTCGCCCCATCGATCCGCCATAGCCGCTCGATGCGCTGCGGCAGGCCCTCGACGGTTACAATATCGATATCGGCGCGGCATTCGGCATTCCCGTTCTCGTATGTCGACCACAGCACCTTGGCCGCATGACCAGAGGCCGATCCGTGCAGCGGATAGACCTTGCCGTCGGCCCCGGCGATCGGCTGGCGGTGACGGATATGGTCCGGCCCGCAGGTAAAGAGGAAGCCTTCGAGGGAGTGATCGATTCGCGGATCGCCATCATCGGGAATAGCCCGCTTCGGGGCGATGTCGACGCCCTCGACGATGCATCCTGCAATATCCAGGACCGATGTCTCATCGAGCATCAGGCGCGGCCCGCTTGCAGCGGCAAATTCGATCATCGCAGTCTCCTCAGGGATTTATCGGTCGCCGTAGGGTTAGGTTTCACGCCATCTTTCGTCAATCGGCGCCGTTCCCCTCTTGCGCTTTTGACGCGATCATGGATTTTGCGGAACTGCAGCAGAGACGCAAACGTTTATGAGTAAAAGGAAATCTTAGGGATTTTCATATTTTGTTCAGCACGGTTTCATAAATTCCACACTAGCGTCAAAATTCGCGGGTGTGTGTCGGCCCAGTCACTGTTCGAGGTGTGAGACGTGAATCGCTTTTTGAAGTCGGCATTTTCGCTTGCGGTCGTGCTGGCGGCCGTTGCGGCCGCGGCGCCGGACGCCGGCGCACAGCAATTTCGTGACCGCCGTCAAAACGATATCGTGCTGGTCACGCCGACCGGCGAAATTCTCGATTATGTCCCGCGCGGCTATATCTACGCCCGCGACCGCAGCGGCAATCGCGTGCTGATCGACGCCTACGGCAATATCGTCGCCACCGAGATGCGCGCCCGCGGTTATTATCCGCCGCGACCCGGCCCGCGCGACCTCTACGCCGACCGGAACGGCAACGATCCCTATTATGCCGACGACAATTCCTATGGCGATGCGCGTTATTCCGAACGCGGCGCCGTCACCGGCGGCATTCCGCGTGACGCAGCGATCGAACGCCAGCCGCTCGGTGAGGAGCCCTATCCTGACGATAACAGCATCGGCAATCCGCAGCCGGGCGACGATTACGCCTCAATCGATCCCGATCAGCAGATCCCGCCCGCCGATGCGCCGATGACCGCGCCCGACGAGCCCGTCATCACGCTGAAGAACAAGTCGAAGCCCGAGATCGTCGCGCTGCAGGTCTTCCTCGACCGTGCCGGCATTTCGCCTGGCGTCATCGACGGCCATATGGGCTCGAACGTCAGCAAGGGGATCTATGCTTACGACCAGATGACCGGGTCGAAGCTCGACCCCAACGACACCGATGCCATTCTGGAAGAGTTGCGCATGAACGGCGGTCTGCCGATCGTCAGCTACACGATCACGCCGGCCGACGCCGCCGGCCCCTTCGTCGCAGAGATTCCGGAAGACTATTCGCACAAGGCGCTGCTGCCGTCGCTTGCCTATACGTCGACCACGGAAATGCTGGCCGAGCGCTTCCACATGGATGAGGCCTTCCTCAAGGAGATGAACCCCGGCGCCGACTTCAGCGTTCCCGGCACGGTCATCAAGGTCGTCAATCCGGGCGAGCCAAAAACCGGCGAGGTTGCCCGCATCATCGCCGACAAGGGCCGCAAACAGGTCTTCGCCTATGACAGCGCCGGCAACCTCCTTGCCGCCTACCCGGCATCGATCGGCTCTACCGACACCCCCTCCCCCTCGGGCACCGTCACGGTCGAGCGCGTCGCGTTCAATCCCGGTTATACCTATAATCCGAAGATCAATTTCCAGCAGGGCGCCAACGACAAGGTCCTCAATATTCCGCCAGGCCCGAACGGTCCCGTCGGCACCGTCTGGATGGCGCTCTCCAGGCCGACCTACGGCATCCACGGCACGCCCGAACCCTCCAAGATCGGCCGCACCCAGAGCCACGGCTGCATCCGCCTGACCAACTGGGACGCGACCGAGCTTGCCAAAATGGTTAAGCCGGGCGTGACGGTCGAATTCGTCGATTGAGGGGCGATACCAATCTACAGTGGCTTTCGGAAGAACACGACGCGCTGTGTCTCCTCAAAACCTAAAGCGATATGGAGTGCATGGCTGGCCGAATTCTCGAGCAGCGCGTCAGAGCCGAATTCAACACACCCAAGCGACCTCCCCCAATCGGCGACGGCACTGCAAAGCAACCGTGCGATACCCTTTCGCCTGTCACCGGGCCGGACATAAACCCCTTCTAGGAACAGAACGGGCGAACTGCTGCATCCGTTCACATAATCATGACGCAAAGTGGCCTCAGCAAACCCGACAGCTTCATGCGCAGCATTTCGCGCGATGAACGCGATGGCTTCTCCGCCTTCTGAAAGAAACGCCCGGGCCAACTCAGCTCGATGAGATTCAAGCGAGTGATGCGGCCATAGCGCAACGCGAAGCTGCGCCCATGGCTCAACATCTTTGATAGTCCCAATCTCAATAATCGATTCCATATTGCGGTTCCCTCCTTGTCGCAAAAATCCCGGCAAAGCGAATGTTTTGCGACAGGTGAGTGCATAGAATGCTTCGCGAAGATATTTCGACAAGATAACCGCCCAAACACCCGTTTCACAGGGCATTCGGCACGAGCATTTACTTGGATTCTGCAATTCGGTTAGGGACCGGGATCGCTTTGGCAGTCTTTCTATTTCATGCGGGAGGTATTCAGGCGGCCGTCGCCATGCGGGCCGAGGCCGGCAGCCGGACCGGCAGCTTGCGCATGATTTCCTCGGCAAAACAGGTTGCGTTCTCACGCGCCTTGTCGAGATTGCTGACGCGCGAGGGGTCGATCGTGTGCAGCGTGCCGCCACAATCGAAGATGTCGCGGAAGGCCGAACGTTCGATAATCGCGGTGTCGAGCACCGGCACGAGCCGCTCGCTGAGCAGCGACTTGACGAGTTGCAGCGCCCGGGTCGTCACCATCGAATTGACGCGGGTAAGCACCACCGAATGGCCGATCTTGATTCCCGCCTTCTCGTCCAGATATTGCAACAGTTCCAGCACCTGCGCGCCGCCGCGCGCATCCATGGCACAGCCCTGGATCGGGATCAGCACGTGGTCGGAAAGGCCGACGGCGGTGGCAAGCAGCGGATTGCGCGCGCCCGGCAGATCGACGATGAAATAATCGGTATTATGCTTGTTCTCGCTGATATGCTGCGGCAGCGAAGCGGTGGTCACGAAATCGATCACGGAAACATTGGGGACGTGAGCTGAAATCTCGTGCCAGCGCGAAATCCAGTGCTGCGGATCGGCGTCGAGAATGGTGACGCGGTAACCCTTGCGGGCAAGTTCGGTCGCGAGCAGCAGAACAGCGGTCGTCTTGCCGGCGCCGCCCTTGGTATTTGCGAATGTGATGACAGGCATATTCAGTCCTCGGAAGGAAATGGTGCGAGCCGGAATCGCTCTTTTACGCACCATCGAGCATCGTGCGGTTAATCCATCCTTTCTAATCATGGTTAACAAATTCCAAACGCGCCCGCCGAAATTGCAGCCGGTATTTTTCACATCCCTAAAATTCAGAGTGCTCACAAACGAAAGGCCCGGAGAATCAGGATTCTCCGGACCGATCTGCGGATCAGCTCCTCTGATCTGAGAAGCAATCCCTAAACAGCGCCTTGGTATTTTCAAGCGTCATGGCGACCGGGTTGCCCCCGGCACTCGGATCTTCAATTGCCATGGCCGACAATTCGTCGATGCGGTCGGCGGCGATTCCCATTGCCGTCAGAGTTTCCGGCACGCCGAGGTCGGAGCGAAGCTTCAGCACATAGTCGTAGAAGCCGTCGAAACCGCCGGAAATGCCGAGATAGGCGGCAGCGCGGCCGATCTTCTCCTCGATCGCGGTGCGGTTGAAGCGCAGCACCGCCGGCATGACAACCGCATTGGTCATGCCGTGATGGGTGTTGTAGACCGCGCCGATCGGGTGCGACAGCGCATGAATGGCGCCGAGCCCTTTCTGGAAAGCGACCGCGCCCATGGCGGCGGCTGCCATCATGTTGGCGCGGGCTTCGAGATCGGTGCCCTCCCGATAGGCGCGCGGCAGGAACTCCTTGACGAGCCGCATGCCTTCCAGCGCGATGCCCGCCGACATCGGATGATAGAAGGGCGAGGAATAGGCCTCCAGGCAATGGGCGAAGGCATCCATGCCGGTGCCGGCCGTGATGATCTTCGGCATGCCGACCGTCAGCTCCGGATCGGAAATCACAACGCCGGGCAGGAACTTCGGATGGAAGATGATCTTCTTCACATGCGTTTCGGAATTGGTGATGACGCTGGCGCGCCCCACTTCCGAGCCGGTACCGGCCGTCGTCGGCACCGCGACGATCGGCGCGATGCCCTCGAGGCTCGCGCGCGTCCACCAGTCGCCGATATCCTCGAAATCCCAGACCGGCCGCGTCTGGCCGACCATGAAGGCGACGCACTTGCCGAGATCGAGGCCCGAGCCGCCGCCAAAGGCGACGACGCCGTCATGACCGCCGTCTCGGAACGCCCTGACACCGGCATCGAGGTTCTTCTCGTTCGGGTTCGGATCGACCTCGGCGAAGATCGCCCGACCAAGACCGGCGTCCTCCAGAATGTCGAGCGCGTTCTTGGTGATCGCCATCGATGCAAGGCCGCGATCGGTGACGAGCAGCGGCTTTTTCATGCCGAGGCTCTTGCAGGCGTCGGCCAACTCCTTGATGCGGCCCCGGCCGAGCTTGACCGATGTCGGATAGCTCCAGTTTGCGGTGATGTTGCTGCTGCTCATGCTGTGACTTTCTTAAGGTGGTAGGATTTCGGACGCGTCAGATTCTGGAAGCCGATGATCGACAGCGAGCCGCCCCGGCCGGTCTCCTTGACGCCGGTCCAGCAGAGCGCCGGATCGAGATAGTCCGCGCGGTTCATGAAGACTGTGCCGGTTTCGATCTCGCGGCCGAGCCGCGCTGCCCGTTCGGCATCCCTCGTCCAGAGCGAGGCGGTCAGCCCGTAGCGGCTGTCGTTCATCAGGGCAAGCGCTTCCTCGTCGCTCTTCACCTTCATGATGCCGACCGCCGGACCGAACGTCTCTTCACGCATGAAGGCCATGGAATGGTCGACATCAACGAGGATCTGCGGCGCGAGATAGGCGCCGCCGTCATCCTGCGGAAAGAGCTTCGGGTCGACAAGTGCCTTGGCGCCCTTGGAGACCGCATCGGCGATCTGCTCGCGCACCACCTTGGCGAAACGCTTGTTGGCCATCGGGCCGAGCGAAGTCTCGGGATCGAGCGGATTGCCGAGCTTGTAGTTCGACACCCAGGCGACCGACTTTTCGACAAAGGCGTCATAGAGGGATTCGTGCACATAGACGCGCTCGATGCCGCAGCAGCACTGGCCGGAATTATAGGTCGCGCCGTCCATCAGCGTATCGACGGCCGCCTCGAGATCGGCGTCCTCCATGACGTAACCCGGATCCTTGCCGCCGAGTTCAAGACCGAGGCCGGTGAAGGTGCCGGCGGCGGCACGCTCCATCGAACGCCCGCCTTCGACCGATCCGGTGAAGTTGACGAAATTGAAGCTGCCGGCGGCAATCAGCGCCGAGGTCGTTTCATGATCGAGGAAGACGTTCTGGAATACATCCTCCGGCACGCCGGCTTCGACGAAGGCCTGCACCAGCCGCTCGCCGACCAGCAGCGTCTGCGAGGCGTGTTTCAGCACCACCGTATTGCCGGCCATCAGCGCCGGCGCGATCGTGTTGATCGCCGTCATATAGGGATAGTTCCAGGGCGCGACGACGAAGACGACGCCATGTGGTTCGCGCTCGATGCGACGTTCGAACCGCTCGCTCTCCTCTACGACAAGAGGCGCCAGCGCATCGGCCGCGATCGAGGCGACATAGTTGGAGCGCTCGTTGAAGCCCTTATACTCGCCGCCGTACTTGACCGGCCGGCCCATCTGCCAGGCAAGTTCCGGCACGACGGTGTCGGACATCTCGTTCAGCCGGGCGACACCCTTGAGCACCAGTCGCACGCGCTCTTCGAGCGGCCGTTTCGCCCAGCCCTTCTGCGCCTTGCGGGCGCGCAAGACAGCGTCCTTGGCGGCGTCGAGCGAAAGCGCCGGACGCTCCGCGTAAACCGATCCGTCGACCGGTGAAATGCATTGGATCATTGCCATGATCGATTTCCGTCCTCGTATTGATCAAAAATTCCATCGAGGGAATGAGTCCCTCATCCGCCTGCCGGCACCACCGGGGTCGAGCCACTAGTCTCGACCCGTCCTTCGCCCCGCTCGCGAGACATGCCGCACCGGCTTCCTCAACCTCAACGCTCCGTTTGGCACATCCCCTCTGCGCGTTCACGGGGAGAGGGTTGGGTGAGGGGCAAGCAACCCGCAAAAGCCTATTAAGCTCTTTCGAACCCGCGCGCCACTTCCCAATCGGTGATGCGGCGGTCGTATTCTTCCTGCTCCCATTCGGCAGCGCGGGTGTAGTGGTCGATCACCTCGTCGCCGAAAGCCTTGCGCAGCATTGCCGATTCCGTCATCGCCGTCGTCGCCGCCCGCAACGTGCGCGGGATTTCGCGAATGTCCTTGCCGCCATAGGCGTCGCCAACGAAGGGAGCCTCGAGATCCAGCTTGTTCTCGATCCCGTCGATGCCGGCAGCAAGCAGCGCGGCGAAAGCGAGATAAGGATTGAGATCGGAACCGCCGACCCGGCATTCGATCCGGATCCCTTTGGTCTCCTCGCCGCAGAGGCGGTAGCCGGCGGTGCGGTTGTCCTTGCTCCAGATCGCCTTGGTCGGCGCAAAGGTGCCAGCCATGAAGCGCTTGTAGGAATTGATGTAGGGCGCCAGGAAATAGGTGATCTCGCTGGCATGGGCGAGAAGCCCGGCAACATAATTATGCATCAGCGGCGACATGCCATATTTGCCGGCGTGGTCGAAGAACAGCGGCTTCCCCTCAAGGCTCCAGAGCGACTGGTGGATATGCGAGGAACTGCCGGCGGCATTGTAATTCCATTTGGCGAGGAAGGTGATGGCCTTGCCTTTCGACCAGGCGATCTCCTTGCAGCCATTCTTGATGATCGCGTGCCGGTCTGCCATGGCGAGCGCGTCGGCATAGCGCACGTTGATCTCCTCCTGGCCGGCCGAAGCCTCGCCTTTGGAGTTCTCGACCGGAATGCCCGCACCCTGCAGCCCGGTGCGGATCGCCCGCATCACCTCTTCCTCCTTGGTGGTCTGGAAGATGTGGTAGTCTTCGTTATAGGCGCTGGCGAGCTTCAGGTTGCGATAGCCTGAAGCATGGGCCGCCTCATAGCTCTGGTCGAACAGAAAGAATTCGAGCTCGGAGGCCATGTAGGCCTTCATGCCCATGTCTTCGAGGCGCTTCACCTGCTTTTTCAGGATCGCGCGGGGCGAATGGGCGACCTCCTCATGCGTGTGATGATCGAGCACGTCGCAGAGCACGAGCGCGGTACCCTCAAGCCAGGGAATGCGGCGCAGCGTCGAAAGATCCGGCTTCATCGTATAGTCGCCGTAGCCCTTTTCCCAGCTGGTTGCCTTGTAGCCCGAGACCGTCTCCATCTCCATGTCGGTGGCGATGAGGTAGTTGCAGCTGTGCGTCTCCTTCCAGGCACTCTCGACAAAATATTCGGCTTGGAAACGCTTGCCCATCAGCCGGCCCTGCATGTCCACCTGGCAGGCCAGAACCGTGTCGATGCGCCCCTCGGCAACATCCTTCCTGAGATCGTCGATTGTGTAGCTGCTGCTCATGATTGATCCGCCTGACATTGGAATTGAGAGAATCGGGGCAACGAAATCGCATGCGCTCGGCCGCGCGCCGCGACCTGATGCCTTTTCGTTGGACCGGGGGGCGAGGCCGCAGAATGCGGCCCCGCCAGTCGAAGAAAGTTCGTTTCTCAGGCCTCGCCGACAGCCGCCTCCGCGGCCGCGATCTCAGCCTGACGCTTCGCAATGGCCTCGCCGATCGGTGGACCTTTGAAGCGGCGATTCTCGAAGGCAAACCACACGATAGCGGTCAGAACGAGGAAGCCGACGGTAATTTCCAACGCCCAGTCGTTCGGCGGCTGAATGCCGATGTAGAAGATCAGCGCCATTGATAGGATTCCGAGGACGGCGACAACCCTGTACAGCCCGACTCCCATATTCCATGGGCCCATTGTCGGCCATTTCGCAGTTCCGATCGAAACGAGGCCCAAAGCGATGGGCACGACGAAGGACAGGAACAGGAAGATGACCGTGCACGACACGACGATCGAATAGGCAGGCGTCCCGGCAATGGTGATTGCCGAAGTAAACCAGACAAAGAGGACTGAAAGGATCGCACCTGTCCATATGGCGGCGACCGGCGTGCGGAAGCTCGGACTGACCTTAGAAAGGGTCGAGGATGCCGGAAGACCCTTGTCACGCGAGAAGGCGAAGATCATCCGCGAAACCGAGGTAACCGTCGCAAGGCCGCACAGGAACTGCGAGACGAATATCAGCACGTAGAGAATGCTTTTGAACGTCGGGTTGACCTGCGACTCCATCGCCCAGAAGAACACGTTCCAGCCTTGCTTTGCTGCCTCGTCCATGTTCGGGATCATGAGCACGAAAGCACACAGCATGAGATACCCGAAGAGCGCCGACCAGAGGACCGAGGAAACCATACCACGGGGCACCGAGACGGCTGCCTTCAGCGTCTCCTCCGATGTGTGCGCCGAGGCGTCGTAGCCCGTGATCGTATAGACCGGCAACAGCAAGCCGAGCAGGAATGCCATGCCGGTCGAGACGGTCACTGGCCAGACAAGCGATGCACCTTCGGTGCCTGTATAGTTGGCGAAGGTGAAGAGCCTTGAGATATCCCAGCTCGGCGCGGCCGCCAGGCAGACGATCGTCAGGAGGATCGCCGTTGCAAAGATCAGATATCCCGAGAAATCGGTAAGCTTGGCGGTCAGGCCGATGCCGAAATGGTTAATGCCCGCCTGCAGGGCTGTGATGATTGCCACAAAGACGACACGGTGAAGAAGCGTGTCCTCGATACCGAACTGCGGCCCGAAGGCCCCGAAGAAGAAGTAAAAGGTGCCGACGTTGATGGCGCCGAGCACGGTGACGAGCCCGAGCAGGTTGAGCCAGGCCGACAACCAGCCGGTGAAGCGGTTACCGAGGATCGAGCCCCAGTGATAGAGGCCACCTGCTGTCGGATAGGCGGAGCCGATCTGTGCGAGGCCCAATGCGAAGATAAACGAAATCAGGCAGCCGAGCGGCCAGCCAATGCCGATTGCCGCTCCGCCTGCTCCCGCTGTTGCCTGCCCGAGCGAATTAATGCCGCCTGAAAGAATGCAGATGATCGAAAAAGAGATTGCGAAATTCGAAAATGAGCTCATTCGCCGTTCGAGTTCCTGGGCATAGCCCATGGAATGCAGGATGTGCACATCCTGCTTCTTGTCCAGTTCGGTGTAGTCCGACATGACTTCCCCCTGTTGACGAACCGGCCGCGGGATTGCAGGCCGGATCAGTGCCAATTGCCCGCGGCATTTTCGCCATGCGGACCTTCGCAGTTAGACTGCTCCCTCGGGTCTTCTTTTTTATCAGGCGTCCAGGCTTTGCTGGAGCAGCCCCTTTAGATAGTCGGCCATGACCCCTTGGCCGACATCGTCTGCGATGAGGTCATTGCGGACCTCGATCATCACATTGCGCAAGCCGTTGGAAAGCCCGTGCAGGATCAGCGTGTGGGTCACGCCATCCTCGGGTCCGTAAGGCTGGTTGCGTTCCGTCCTGTAAAGCGGCGCCTCGGCCGCGGCGTCCAGCATGCGGTCGGCGAGCCGGCTGTCCTCATCATGCAATATGCCGAGTTCGACCGCACGCTCGCGGCCGTGATAAACCGGCGTGAAACTGTGGATCGTCACGATGACGCTGTCTTGCCCCCGCGCCCGGCGATCGCCGATCAATCCGCGAATGGCGTCGTGAAAGGGCACGTAGAGTGCATCAGTGCGCGCAAGCCGTTCCTCCGCGGTCAAATCCTTGTTGCCGGGGATGGCGTAGATTTCGCTCGTTTCAGGCATGGCGCCGGGCGAGCTCGGCGGCCGATTGCAGTCGTAAATAAGTCGCGAAAAACGCTGGTAGATGAGCGTCGCATCGAGCGCTTCCGATATGCCGCGGGCGACCGAAAGAGCGCCGGGGTCCCAGGCAATATGGCTTAATAGCGCTTCGCTGGGCAGGCCAAGATCGCCGAATTGGATGGGAAGTGTATACGAAGCGTGCTCGCAGACGAGAAGCACCGGGCTCCGGCCGCCGGCGCGCTCGATCCCGACGCAATCACCGTCGGCTTCACTGAGGATTATCGGCCGGGCCAGCACCAAAGGCGCCACTCCTTAATAAATTCCTTATAAGAAAAGAATTCTTCAGGTTCAGGCGAGTGTCAAGCATTCTCTGAAAATTTCTTTTCACGACACCAGTTGACATGGATTGTGACAGCGTTGTTAACTTCGATTGGGAAAATGGCGCCAGACCATCCCGGGGAGCAGATTAGGTGACAGTTGCGTCGAAGACGGTTTCGGACGTCATACACTCGCATTTCGGGGTGCTGACGCGTGCTGAAAAGCAACTGGCAGAAAGCCTTCTCGACAATTATCCAGTTTCCGGCCTCGGCAGCATCACCACCATCGCCGAGAATGCCGGCGTCTCGACGCCGACTGTGGTGCGCATGGTGCAGAAGCTGGGCTTCAAGGGCTATCCGGACTTTCAGGCGCATCTGCATCTGGAGGTCGAGGCGACGATATCGAACCCGATCGCCAAACATGACCGCTGGGCGCAGAACGCCCCGGGCACCCATATTCTCAACCGTTTCGCCGATGCCATTATGGGCAATCTGCGCCAGACGCTGACTGATCTCGATACCGCGACCTTCGACAGCGTCGCCTCGCTGCTCTCCGACCGCAAGCGTGGCCTCTATTTCGTCGGCGGCCGCATCACCGGCGCGCTTGCCGAATATTTCTTCACCCATATGCAGGTCATCCGACCGGCGACGACGCTTCTATCGGCGAATTCCAGCAGTTGGCCGCAATATGTCCTCAACATGAATGCCGGCGACATCCTGATCATCTTCGACATCCGCCGCTACGAGCAGGAAATGGTGAGCCTTGCCACCGCCGCCCGCAAGCGCGGCGCCGAAATTGTCGTCCTCACTGACCAATGGGGCTCACCGGCCGCCAAACTCGCCCGCCACGCCTTCCGTGTTCGCATCGAGGCACCGTCGGCCTGGGATTCCTCCGTCGTCACCCTGTTCATCGTCGAGGCGCTGATCGAAGCCGTCCAGAATTCCACCTGGGACGAGACAAAGGAACGCATGAAGACACTGGAGGGTCTGTTCGAGCAGAGCAAACTCTTCCGCAAACCGGGTTAGGAGGACAAGACCAAGAGGGAGAAAAACAATGGCGGATTTTTGGGAAACAGACCGCGCTGTCGCAAATGGAACATCTGCCACAAGCGCCTGCTATTCATGAAAAACCACCGTCATGCAGCCGTCACACAAGCTTCATGTAAGCTCATTAACAGCATCGCCAGACACTGAAAACCCGAAGGAGAACAACAGTGATCTCTAACATTTCTCGACTTCTGTCGCTTTCTACTGCGATGATCGTGGCTTCAACCGCGATTGCCGCTGCAGAACCGAGCGCAGAACTTATCGCTGCCGCCAAGAAGGAAGGCACGCTGACCACAATCGCTCTCCCGCACGACTGGTGCGGCTATGGCGACGTCATTGCCGGCTTCAAGGCCAAATATGGCCTCGAGGTCAACGAGCTGAACCCGGATGCCGGTTCGGGCGACGAAGTCGAAGCCATCAAGGCCAACAAGGGCAATACCGGCCCGCAGGCTCCTGATGTCATCGACGTCGGCCTCTCCTTCGGCCCCTCTGCCAAGAAGGACGGCCTGATCCAGCCTTACAAGGTCTCCACCTGGGATTCGATCCCGGATACGGCCAAGGATCCGGAAGGCTACTGGTACGGTGACTATTACGGCGTTCTGTCGTTCCTCGTGAACAAGGACCTCGTCAAGCAGTCGCCGGCCGACTGGGCCGATCTGAAGAAGAGCGACTATGCAAACACCGTTGCGCTCGCCGGCGATCCGCGAAGCGCCAACCAGGCTGTTCAGGGCGTCTACGCCGCTGGTCTTTCCGCATCGGGCGGTGACGCAGCCAAGGCAGGCGAAGAAGGCCTGAAGTTCTTCGCCGAGCTGAACAAGTCCGGCAATTTCGTGCCGGTTGTCGGCAAGGCTGCTCCTTTCGCGCAGGGCTCGACGCCGATCATCGTCGCCTGGGACTACAACGCCTTGTCTTGGGGCCAGAGCCTCAAGGGCAATCCTCCGTTCGAGGTCGTCGTGCCGAAGACGGGCGTCGTTGCCGGCGTCTATGTTCAGGCGATTTCCGCTTTCGCTCCGCATCCGAACGCCGCCAAGCTCTGGATGGAATATCTCTATTCCGACGAAGGTCAGCTCGGCTGGCTGAAGGGCTATTGCCACCCGATCCGCTTCAACGATCTTGCCAAGAACAACAAGATCCCGAAGGATCTGCTCGACAAGCTGCCGCCGGCAGCAGCCTATGAAAAGGCTGTCTTCCCGACGCTCGAAGAGCAGGCCGCCGGCAAGGAAACCATCACCAAGAACTGGGATTCCGTCGTCGGCGCCAGCGTCAAGTAATATTCGATCCTGCCTCCCCGCCCCACGGCGGGGAGGTTTTTCTCACCCCGATGCCCCAGGATGAGCTTTTCATGAGCACGGTTTCAACGCCTATGGTGAGCAGCGCCCCCTTGATCAACCGAGACCGCGTGATCGACTGGCTGGGCATTGCACCCTTCATTATCTTCTCGCTGCTGTTCCTGATCATCCCCACGCTCTATCTGGTCGCGGGCGCGTTTCTGACGCCCGAGGGTAGCTTCACGCTGAAGAATATCGGCGATCTCTTTACGCCGTCGATCATGAGCGCTTACTGGATCAGTATTCGCGTCTCCGTAGCCTCGGCTCTCGGCGGCGCGCTGATCGGCTTTTTCCTCGCCTGGGCCGTGGTGCTCGGCGGCCTGCCGAATTCGGTGCGCTCGACGCTTCTGACCTTCTCCGGCGTCGCCTCGAATTTTGCCGGAGTGCCCCTCGCCTTCGCCTTCCTCGCAACGCTCGGTCGCACCGGCCTCGTCACGGTTTTCCTGCGCGAATGGTTCGACTTCAACCTTTACAGCACCGGCTTTAATCTGCTGTCCTTCTTCGGCCTCACCATCACCTATATGTATTTCCAGATCCCGCTGATGGTCCTGATCCTGACGCCGGCCCTCGACGGCATGAAAAAGGAATGGCGCGAAGCCTCGCAGATTCTCGGCGCCACTAACCGCCAATACTGGACGATGGTTGCGCTGCCGATTCTCTGGCCGAGCCTGCTCGGCACGACGCTGCTGCTCTTCGCCAACGCTTTCGGCGCCATCGCCACCGCCTTCGCACTGACCGGCAGCTCGCTGAACATCGTACCGATCCTGCTCTACGCGCAGATCCGCGGCGACGTCCTGCACAACGCCAATCTTGGTTACGCCATCGCGCTTGGCATGATCGTCATAACAGGCGTCTCCAACGTCCTTTACCTCATGCTGCGCATGCGCGCCGAACGGTGGCAGAAATGAAGACACAACGCCTCGGCGCGTGGATCGCCATTATTCTGGGCGCATCCTATTTCATAATTCCGCTGATCGGCACCATCGAGTTTTCGCTGCGCATGCGCCGCGGCGAATATAGCTTCGATGCTTACCAGTCGGTCTTTTCCGATGCCCAGTTCCGCGAGACCTTCGGCTACTCCATGCTTATGGCGCTGCTGACCATCGTCTTCGGCATGCTGCTCGTCGTCCCCACCGCCTACTGGGTGCGGCTGCGCCTACCGCAGATGCGCCCCGTCGTCGAATTCATCACACTACTGCCGCTCGTCATCCCGGCGATCGTCATTGTCTTCGGTTACCTCAGAATGTACAATTCGTCGTCCTATCTGCCGCTGACGGGTTCGACGACCGGCACCAACGCCCTGCTGGTCTTCTCCTATATCACGCTGTCGCTGCCCTATATGTACCGCGCCGTCGATACCGCCATGCGCGCCATAGACGTCCGCACCCTGACGGAGGCGGCCGAAAGCCTCGGCGCCCGCTGGACGACCATCATGTTCCGGTGCATTTTCCCCAATGTCATGAGCGGCGTGCTCTCGGGCGCCTTTATCACTTTGGCGATCGTCATGGGCGAATTCACCTTCGCCGCCCTGCTCAACCGCCCGGCCTTCGGCCCCTACCTGCAGCTTGTCGGCGCCAACAAGGCCTACGAGCCTTCGGCGCTCGCCGTCATCGCCTTCTCGATCACCTGGCTCAGCATGGGCCTGCTCAACCTCGTTTCCCGCTTCGGCAAAGCCCGCCCGGCAAAGGCTTAAGGTAACCGGCTCATGTCTTTTCTCACATTGAACAACATTCAGAAATCCTTCGGCCCGGTACAGGTCGTCAAGAACTTCAACATGAACATCGAGAAGGGTGAATTCGTCTCCTTCCTGGGACCGTCGGGCTGTGGCAAGACGACCGTTCTGCGCATGATCGCCGGCTTCGAGACGCCGACAGGTGGCACGCTGACCATCAACGGCAAGGACCAGAGTTCGCTCAAACCGAACCAGCGCAACATCGGCATGGTTTTCCAGGCCTATGCGCTATTCCCGAATATGACGGTGCACGACAACGTCGCCTTCGGCCTGAAGGTCGCCGGTGCCTCGAAGCCTGAAATCGACGCTCGCGTCAAGGAAATGCTCGGCCTGATCAAGCTCGATCACCTGGCCGACCGCTTCCCCTATCAGATGTCGGGCGGCCAGCAGCAGCGTGTTGCGCTGGCCCGCGCGCTCGCCGTCAAGCCGCAGGTACTGCTGCTCGACGAGCCGCTGTCGGCCCTGGATGCCAAAATCCGCGTGTCGCTGCGCGAGGAAATCCGCCAAATCCAGCAGCAGCTCGGCATCACGACGGTTTTCGTTACCCACGATCAGGAAGAGGCGCTGTCGATCTCCGACCGCATCGTCGTCATGAATGCCGGCAAGGCCGACCAGATTGGTTCGCCCTTCGAGATTTACAACACGCCGGCAACGCGCTTCGTCGCCTCCTTTGTCGGTACGCTGAACCTCATCGAGGCCAAGGTCGTCGATCCCGATACCAACCGCATCCAGATCGGCGATCAGGGTATAACGTTGAAGCAGTCGGTCGCCTCCCACAAGGCCGGAGAAACCATTTCGCTGGCGCTACGTCCGGAAGCTGGCTCCCTCTCCGACAGTGTTAAGAGCGACACGGCGTTGACCGGTCAGGTTGTCTCGGCCCACTTTCTCGGATCAGTCATCCGCACCCGCATGAATGTCGGTGGCAATGTCATCTCCTTCGACATGTTCAACAGCCCGGGCACCACCCCGCCGCAGGCCGGAGAAACGGTGACGCTGCGCTTCATGGCAGCCGACCTGCTCATCATCCGCGACTAGTCGGCGTAGCGCGATCTCGCCCGGAAGGCGCCGCCGACGCGGCGCTTTTTTAATTTCAGGCCGGCCGACCTGTCAGCAAACGTGATGCAGCCATCACCGCAAAGCACTTGAACTCTGCCGGCTCAGTGCCAGAAGTTGAGTAAACCAAATGAGCAGGTAGCTTCCGCCTGGCATTTACGCGATGGGATATGTCGATGATTACCTGCCACCTGCGTTATGTGATCGATCCGTACAAGCTTGCCGAATTCGAGGAATATGCCCGACTCTGGATTCCGATCGTCAACAGGATGGGCGGCACCCATCACGGTTATTTCCTGCCATCCGAAGGCGCCAACAACATTGCCGTTGCCTTGTTTTCCTTCCCGAGCCTTGCCGCCTACGAGGACTATCGCACGCGCATGGCAAGCGATCCGGAATGTCAGGCCGCTTTCGAACTCGACAAACGCAACCGCAGTATCGTCAGCTATGAACGCAGCTTCATGCGGCCCTTGCTCGGCTGATCGAACCGCGCACGACGGGAAATGAAAAAGCCCCGCCAGACTGGCTGGCGGGGCTTTTCGTTCTGTCATACACTTACCGGATCGCCTGGTCGTCTACATCGAAGCGATGCACATGCGCCTGGTCCGGGGTCGCATAGACGATCTCGTCCGGCTCATACTGGTGTTCGCCGAAAAGACGCGCCGTCAACAGGCCGCATTGATCAGATTCCAGATAGATGATCGTGTCGGCGCCGAGATGCTCGACATGCACGACCTTGGCAGCCCAGGCTCCCTGCTCCCGCGACAGCGTCATATGTTCGGGGCGCACGCCGATGGTCTTGGCGCTGTGATCGCCGACCTTCTCGCCTGCGATGAAATTCATCTGCGGCGAACCGATGAAGCCTGCGACGAAAACATTGGCCGGACGATTGTAGAGTTCCATCGGCGAACCGATCTGCTCGATCGCACCGGCATTCAGCACCACGATCTTGTCGGCAAGCGTCATCGCCTCGACTTGATCGTGGGTGACATAGATCATCGTCGCCTTCAGACTGCGGTGCAGCCGTGCGATTTCGAGGCGGGTCTGGACGCGCAACGCCGCATCGAGGTTCGACAGCGGTTCGTCAAACAGGAAGAGTTCCGGTTCGCGCACAATGGCGCGGCCGATCGCGACGCGCTGGCGCTGTCCGCCGGAGAGCTCGGCCGGCCGCCGCGCCAGATAGGGTTCCAGCGAAAGCATGCCGGATGCCTTGCTGACACGCTTGTCGATCTCGTCCTTGGCGGTGCCCGCCTGTTTGAGACCGAGCCCCATATTGTCCTTGACCGTCAGATGCGGATAGAGCGCGTAAGACTGGAACACCATGGCAATGCCGCGCTTTGCCGGCGGCGTCAGCGTCTCGTCGCGGCCATTGATGACGACGGCGCCCGAGGTGACGTCTTCGAGGCCGGCGATGCTGCGCAACAGCGTCGATTTCCCACAGCCCGACGGGCCGACGAAGATGACGAATTCACCGTCCTTCACTTCGAGGTCGATGCCCTTCAGCACCTCATGCGTTCCATAGGTCTTGCGGATGGATTTGAGTTGAAGCGATCCCACTATCTTTTCCTTACAATCTGACCGGCTGGCCGGTGCGCACGCTCTCGTCGGCGGCAAGGCAGATGCGCAGCGACGCCACCGCATCCGCCATATGGCGATCGAGGTTCAGATCCTCTCGGATCGCCCTCAGCATGAAGGCCTGTTCCAGGTCGCAGAGCGCCTGATGACCGGGCTCGCCCGTCATCCTCATATCCTGGTCGGGCCGGATGAACTTGCCGTCAGCGCCGGTTTCGGCCGTGTGCAGACGGATCACTGATGTCTTGGTGTGAGTGTCGATATCATCGGACTTAGCGTTCGGATCCATGACGATCGACACCGCGCCCTTCGGTGACATCACGTCCTTGACGAAGAAGGCGGTCTCCGAAATCATCGGTCCCCAGCCGGCCTCGTACCAGCCGACCGAGCCGTCCTCGAAGAGCACCTGCAACTGCCCGTAATTGTACATGTCTGCGGCGATCTCGTCGGAGAGGCGCAGCCCCATGCCGCGCACCTCGACGGCCCTGGCATCGGTGATCTGGCACATGACGTCGACATAATGCACGCCGCAATCGACGATCGGCGAGGTCGTGCGCATCAGCGACTTGTGCGTCGCCCAGGTGGGGCCGCTGGACTGTTGGTTGAGGTTCATGCGGAAGACGTAAGGCGGGCCGAGCTTGCGCGCCTCCTCTATCAGTTTCGTCCAGGAGGGGTGATGGCGAAGGATATAGCCGATCACCAGCTTGCACCCCGCCGTCTTCGCCGCCGCCACGACCCGCTCGGCGTCGGCCACGGTGGTCGCCAGCGGCTTCTCCACGAAGACATGGCAGCCGGCCTCGAAGGCGGCGACGGCATAATCGGCATGGCTGTCGGAATAGGTGTTGATCGAGCAGAGATCCGGCTTCAGTTCGGCGAGCGCCGTCATGAAGTCGGGATGAACCTTATAGGCCTGCAGATCGGGCTCCAGCTTCGCCGGCGAGCGGTTGACGAGACCGATAATCTCGAAACCCGGATTGTTGTGATAGGCGAGCGCGTGGCTGCGACCCATGTTGCCGAGGCCGGCAACAAGGACACGGATCGGTTTCTCCTGGCTCACTTGACGGCTCCTGATGTAATGCCGCGGATCAGTTGCCGCGAAAAGATGACGTAGAGGACGAGGATCGGCAGGATGGCCAGCGACAGCGCTGCCAGCACCGCGTTCCAATTGGTGACGAACTGGCCGATGAATATCTGCGAGCCGAGAGTCACCGTCTTGGTGGCCTCGGCGGGCGCGAGGATCAGCGGGAACCAGAGATCGTTCCAGATCGGGATCATCGTGAACACCGCGACCGTCGCCATGGCCGGGCGCACCAGCGGCAGCACCAGGCGGAAGAAGATCGCATATTCCGACAACCCGTCGATGCGCCCGGCATTCTTCAGATCGTCCGAAACCGTACGCATGAATTCCGACAGGATGAAGATCGCGAGCGGTATGCCTTGCGCGGTATAAACAAGGATCAGCGCCGTCAGCGTGTTGACGAGGCCGGCCGCTACCATGCCCTGCAGGATCGCCACCGTGCCGAGACGGATCGGGATCATGATGCCGATCGCCATATAGAGCCCGAGCAGCGCATTGCCGCGGAAGCGGTATTCCGACAGTGCGAAGGCCGCCATGGCGCCGAAGAGCAGCACCAGCAGGATCGAGACGATCGTCACGATGAAGCTGTTCTGGAAATAGGTGGCGAAATCGCCCTGCCCAAGCACCGTCTGATAGCCGACGAGGCTGAAAGTCGACGGCGTCGGGATCATCAGCGGCTCGCGGAAGATCGAGGCGCGATCCTTGAACGAGTTGACGATGGTGAGGAAGACGGGAAACAGCGCGACCAGCGTATAGGCGGAGAGCGCCAGATGCACGAGGCCGGTACGGATGGGAGATGTGCGTGCCTTGGACATACGCGCTCCTCAGAACTGGTAGCGACGCATGCGCCGCTGGATGACGAAGAGATAAAGCGAGACGCCGACGAGGATGATGAGGAACATCACGGTCGCGATCGTAGCGCCCATCGAGCGGTCGCCGAGCTGAAGCTGAAAACCGAAGAAGGTGCGGTAGAGCAACGTGCCGAGAATATCTGTCGACATGTCAGGCCCTGCAAGCGCGCCCTGCACCGTGTAGATGAGGTCGAAGGCATTGAAATTGCCGACGAAAGTCAGGATCGAGATGATGCCGATCGCCGGCAGGATGAGCGGCAGTTTGATCTTCCAGAACTGCGCCCAGCCCGTGATGCCGTCGCATTCGGCCGCCTCGATCACCTCTTCGGGGATGCTCAGAAGCGCGGCGTAGATCAGCATCATCGGAATGCCGATATATTGCCAGTTGGAGATCAGCGACACGGCGATCAGCGCCGAGCCGGGCTTTCCGAGCCAGGGCGCGAACAGGAATTTGAGCCCGATGAGATCGAGCATCCAGGGCGCGACACCCCATATCGGCGACAGGATCAGCTTCCAGATGAAGCCGACGATGACGAAGGAAAGCAGCGTCGGCAGGAATATCGCCGTGCGGTAGAAGGCCACCCCGCGCAGCTTCGGCACCGAAAGCAGGGCCGCCAGCGCAATGCCGATCGGGTTCTGCACGCACATGTGGATGGCGAAGAAGATCAGGTTGTTGACGAGCGCATTCCAGAAATCATGCGCCCAGCGCGGATCGCCGAACAGCACCTTGAAATTCGCCAGTCCCACGAAAGCCGGCTGCCCGTCGATCGTATTGTAGAGCGAAAGCCTGAGCGTTTCGATGAGCGGCAGCACCATGACGGCGGAATAGACGATCACCGCGGGCAGCATGAAGACGAAGATGTGCCAGCGCACCGGGCGCTTGATCGGGACGATATCGATCGCGTTGTCGGTTTCGCTCATGGCTTTTGCCTGTTCTTGTCGACTGGCCGCAATCGTGCGGACGCAGATGGAAAACCTTGCGCCTCACCCGAACTCTCTGCCGACGGGGAGAGAGGCAACGCCCTGCAGGGATGTTAAATCGGGCTGGGAGGTCGCTGCGAGTCTCCTTCTCCCCGCGAGCGGGGAGAAGGTGGCCGGCGGGCCGGATGAGGGGCCGCAAACGCCGCCCCTGATCGCATCACTTGGCCGGCTTGTACCAGCTGTCGAGGCCCTTCTGGAGCTTTTCGGCAGCAACCTGCGGCGTATCGGTGCCGTTGATCACGTTGGCCGATTCAACCCAGGTCTCGTTTTCGAGGTTCGGCGTGCCACGCGACAGGATCTGATAGGTCGAGCGCACAGTCGACTTGTACGGGCCGCGCCAGGAAACGAATTCCTGAGCGAGCGGATCGGACATCTTCACGGGGTTGGAGTTCAGGCTGAAGAAGCCCGGCAGTGAATTTGCGTAGATATCGGCGAACTCAGGCGAAGCGACCCAGCTGAGGAATTTCTTGGCTTCCTCGGCATGCGTGCTCTTCGCGTTCAAGGCGACGCCGATATCGGGATGGTCGGAGATGTAGCCCTGGTCACCGGCCTTCGGAACCGGCGGCGGGAAGGCGCCCATCTTGAACTGGGCCTGCGTATTGAAGAGCGCAATTTCCCAGGAACCGGCCGGATAGATCGCGGCGCGGCCGAGCGTGAAGAGGTTCTGGCTGTCCGAATAGGTCTGGGCTTCGAAACCGTCACCGAGATAAGGCTTCCACTTGGCAAGCTCCTCAAACGGTTTGACCCATTCCGGATCGGTCAGCTTCTGCTTGCCCGCGATCAGGGCTTCGCGGCCGTCTTCGCCCTTCCAGTAGTTCGGGCCGATGTTCTGGTAGCCCATGGTGGCGGCTTCCCAGAGGTCCTTCGTGCCCATGGCGAGCGGGATGTATGTACCGTCGGCCTTGATCTTGTCGAGTGCTGCGTAGAACTCGTCCTGCGTCTTCGGCACGGAGATGCCGAGCTTGTCGAAGGCATCCTTGTTGTAGATGAAGCCGTGGATGACCGAAGCCATCGGCACGCAGAAGGTCGACTTGCCGTCGTCGGTCGTCCAAGCGGCCTTGGCGACCGGCGAGAAATTCTCCATGCCAGGCAGGCTGGTGAGGTCGACGAGTTGCTTCTTGTTGAAAAGTTCGAGCGAGGCGTCGAACGGACGGCAGGTGATGATGTCGCCTGCCGAGCCGGCATCGAGCTTGGCGTTCAGCGAGGCGTTGTATTCGGTCGGCGCGGTCGGCGAGAAGACGATCTTGATGCCCGGGTTCTTCGCTTCGAAGGCCGGGATAATCTTCTCCTGCCAGATCTGCAGGTCGTCGTTACGCCAGCTTTCGACCGTCAGCGTAACGTCGGCGGCATGCACGAGACCTGCTGACGTCAGCAGGCTTGAGGCAAGCAGCAAGGTTTTCAGAGCAGTGTTTTTCATTTCCCTCTCCTGTGTTTTGAGCGCCGCAAGGCGCTTTTCGATCTGAACAAGCAGTTGGTGTGTTTGAGGAAACACCCAACGCCTCTTGGAGGGCCGCCATCAACTGCCGGCCCCGAAAGCTCGACGGACGCAAAGGCGGATCGCCTGCGGCCGGACTGTGCGCTGCCCCATGACCTGCATCGGGCGCGGCAAAATCGATCGGGAAAAGCCGATGGATGCCGAACTTCGCCACCGGCCTGACAGGCGGCGGGTCGTTCTCTCGATCATCCTCGAAGCGGATCCGGCTTGGCTTTGCTGCCGATTTTCGCGGGCTTCGATGTGCTGTTCCCTTTTGCCGAATTAAGTCCAAAAAAATACCAATTGTCCAGTCGATTTTAACTTTTCGGGCTCTAAAAATTCAATAAAAAATTTTATCAAATAAAATCAATTAGATAAAAAGGCGAATTTTCTCCACCATTCCCACTTGGTAAATGGTATTTTTTTGGTATTGTAGTAAAAACATAGGGAACGGCGTATTCGGAGGCCCGATGACGGAGCTTGCAATCGGCATAGACGGCGGCGGAACGAGCTGCCGCGCCGCGGTCGCAGACAGAAACGGAAAGATCATTGGACGCGGCAAAGCGGGCCCGGCCAATATCCTGTCCGACCTGGAAAACTCTCTTCTCAACATCGTCGAATCTGCCCAAGAGGCGCTGCGAGATGCCGGGCTTGCCGCTGAAGCAATCTCCTCTGTCGCTGCTGTCGTCGGCGTCGCCGGCGCCAATGTCACCGATTACGGCGAGCGAATCGAAAAGGCCCTGCCCTTTGCCGAAGGCCGGGTCGTCACCGATGCGCTGATCGCCCTGCAGGGTGCGCTCGGCGACGACGACGGCATCGTCGGCGCCTTCGGCACCGGCTCGGTCTATAATGCCCGCAGGAATGGCCGGCTGAAAGGCATTGGCGGCTGGGGCTTCGTCGTCGGCGACCAGGCAAGCGGCGCCCGCCTCGGCCGCGACCTCATGGAAAGATCACTGCTCGCCCATGACGGCGTGCGCCCGGCTTCTGCAATCACCGAAGCGCTGATGACAGAATACGGCAACGACCCTGAACGCATCGCCGAATTCGCGCATTCGGCAAGGCCCACGGATTTTGCTCGCTATGCGCCCGTTGTCTTCGAACATGCGGCCAGGGGCGATGCCGTCGCGGTCGGCATCGTCACCGATGCGGCAACGGCGATCGGCGAAAGCCTGGACGCATTGCTTTGGCCCGAATGCCCGTCGATCTGTCTGCTCGGCGGCCTGGCCGGAGCCTATGAGCCGTGGCTTTCCGAACACTACAGATCGCGGCTTGCCAGCCCCAAGGGCGATGCCCTGCAGGGTGCGGTAGAACTTGCCGTCAAGCTTTTGAACGATCGGCTGAGAGGTGCGGCGTGACCGACGATCTCGCTAGTCTTCTTTCCCTGCAGCGGCTGCAGGCCGCCGGCACCGGCCCGCTCTATGTCAAGCTGCGCCGCACGCTCGAAGAGGCCGTGCGCACCGGCACGCTCGGTCACGGCGATGCGCTGCCGCCGGAACGCGACATCGCCGAATTCGCCGCTGTCAGCCGCGTTACCGTGCGCAAGGCGATCGACGAACTCGTCGCCGACGGCCTCTTGGTGCGCCGCCACGGCTCCGGCACCTTTGTCGCCAAACCGGTGTCCAAAGTTGAGCAGCGCCTGTCGCAGCTCACCTCCTTCACCGAGGACATGGCGCGCCGCGGCATGTCTTCCCGCTCCGAATGGCTGCACAAAGGCGTACACACACCCTCGCCCGACGAGATGATGATCCTCGGCCTCGGCACCGACGTGAAGGTTTCGCGCCTCTCCCGCCTGCGCATTGCTGACGATCAGCCGCTGGCGATCGAGAATGCCAGTGTGTCCGGTGAATTTCTGCCCGATCCGTCAGTCGTCACCAATTCGCTCTACGCCGAACTCGAACGCCTTCAGGTCCGCCCGGTGCGCGCCGTGCAGCGCATTTCCGCAACCAATATGAAGGAAGCCGACGCCCAGCTTCTCGGTGTCCCCGTCGGTGCCGCCGGCCTCTCGATCGAGCGCATCTCCTATCTCGGCTCCGGCCGCGCCGTGGAATTCACCCGCTCGCTCTATCGCGGCGACGCCTATGACTTCGTCGCCGAGCTGACGATCGGGGTGACGTGAGCCCTACCGGACGCGGGCGATCCAAAGTTGGTTTCCGGCGAGTTCGTCGAAGATCGCATCGGCGGAGATAATCGGTATCCCATTCTGCATGGCGGTCGCGGCAAGAAGCCGGTCGAACGAATCGCGGTGCGTCCGGTCCATTATGGCTGCAGCCAGAAGATGTCCGGTGTCAGGCCCGCGGCAATGCCACCCTGCTCCTGCAGCAGATCCGGCAGCCGGCCGATGATAGGTTGCATCTTTGGCCATCTGCCGAGACTAACCTTCTGCCCGATTTCAAACAGAGATATCGGAGCTGACGAGAATAGTCTCGGCCTTTTCGATCAGAGCGACCGCCATGGCCGAGAGCCGCTCGTCGCCGGTCAGCAACCATGCCCAGGCCTGGGTGTCGAGCAGAAGCGAATTCACTCGATCCCCTCCCTCACTTCCCGGCTTTCATTCATTGAATCAGTTCCTCAGTGCGCCGGCTTAAGCTACTGCCAACACTCGCCAAATCATGCGGCGTCCTCGATCTCCTCGTCCGCCTTGCGCGGCACGTAGTTGAGCACCGGTCCGAGCCATCGCTCGACTTCGGAAATCTCCATGCCCTTGCGCTTGGCATAGTCTTCCACCTGATCGCGCTCCACCTTGGCGACACCGAAATAATAGGAGTCAGGGTGGCCGATATAGAGGCCGGATACGGACGAACCTGGCCACATCGCATAGCTTTCCGTCAGCTTCACGCCTGCGGCATGTTCCGCGTCGAGGAGCTTGAAGAGCGTCTTCTTCTCGGTGTGGTCTGGCTGAGCGGGATAGCCGGGCGCCGGGCGGATGCCGGCATAGGCTTCGCCGATGAGATCCTCGTTGCTGAGCTGCTCATCCCTCGCATAACCCCAATATTCGCGCCGCACCTGCTCGTGCATGCGCTCGGCGAAGGCTTCGGCAAAGCGGTCGGCCAGCGCCTTGACGAGGATCGAGGAATAATCGTCGTTCGCCCGCTCGAAGCGTTCGGCAATGGCGACCTCCTCGATGCCGGCCGTGACCACGAAGCCGCCGACATAATCCTGCACGCCGCTTTTGACAGGCGCGACGAAATCCGAGAGCGCCACGTTCGCCCGCCCGTCCCGCTTCGAAAGCTGCTGGCGCAGCGTGTAGAAGGTGGCAAGTTCCTCGCTGCGGCTCTCGTCAGTAAACAGGCGGATATCGTCGCCGACGGCACCGGCCGGCCAGAAGCCGATGACGGCGCGCGGACGGAACCACTTTTCGTCGACGATCTTCTTCAGCATCGCCTGCGCGTCGGCCCACAGCGCCCGCGCCGCCTCGCCTTGCTTCTCGTCCTCGAGAATGGCGGGGTAGCGGCCGCGCAGCTCCCAGGTCTGGAAGAACGGCGTCCAGTCGATGTATTTCGCAAGCTCGGCCAGATCGTAATCCTCGAACACCCGCGTGCCGAAGAATTGCGGCTTGGTCGGCTGGTAGGCCGCCCAGTCGACCTTGTGGGCGTTCTCGCGTGCCCGCGGCAACGGCAGGCGCACCTTCTCGGCTTCGCTGCGCGCATGAGCAGCCGCCACCTTGGCATATTCGGCTCTTATGTCGTCGACATAGCCCTGGCGCGTTTCCGGCGACAGCAGCGCCGAGACGACGCCGACGGCGCGGCTCGCGTCGGTAACGTAGATCGCCTGGCCCTTGCTGTAGCCGGGATGAATCTTCACCGCCGTATGCACCCGGCTGGTCGTCGCCCCGCCGATCAGCAGCGGGATTTCGAAGCCCTGCCGTTCCATTTCGGCCGCGACATGCACCATCTCGTCGAGCGACGGCGTGATCAGGCCGGAAAGGCCGATGATGTCGACCTTTTCGGCGATCGCCGTTTCGAGGATCTTCGTCGCCGGCACCATGACGCCAAGGTCGACGATCTCGTAATTGTTGCAGGCGAGCACGACGCCGACGATGTTCTTGCCGATATCGTGCACGTCGCCCTTAACTGTCGCCATGAGGATCTTGCCGGCCGACTGGCGATCGTCGCCTCCGGTGAGGCGCTTTTCCTCTTCCATGTAGGGCAGCAGCACGGCGACCGCTTGCTTCATGACGCGCGCCGACTTGACCACCTGCGGCAGGAACATCTTGCCCGAACCGAACAGGTCGCCGACGACGTTCATGCCGGCCATCAGCGGCCCTTCGATGACATGCAGCGGCCGGGCGGCCTGCTGGCGCGCCTCCTCGGTATCGGCTTCGATAAATTCGGTGATGCCGTTGACCAGTGCGTGCTCGAGGCGCTTTTCGACACTCCATTCACGCCAGGAAAGGTCCTGGACCCGGCCTTCCCTTGCGCCGGCGCCACGGAAGCGCTCGGCCACTTCCAGCAGCCGCTCGGTGCCGTCGGGACGGCGGTTTAGCACCACGTCCTCGCAGGCCTCGCGCAATTCGGGGTCAATGTTGTCGTAGACGGCAAGCTGACCGGCATTGACGATGCCCATGTCCATGCCCGCCTGGATGGCGTGGTAGAGGAACACGGCATGCATAGCCTCGCGCACCGGCTCGTTGCCGCGGAACGAGAAGGACAGGTTCGAGACGCCGCCGGAAATATGGACGAGCGGCATGCGCTCGCGGATCGTCCGCGTCGCCTCGATGAAATCGACGCCGTAATTATTGTGCTCTTCGATGCCGGTCGCGACCGCGAAGATGTTCGGGTCGAAGATGATATCCTCCGGTGGGAAACCGATCTTTTCGGTCAGAAGCTTATAGGCGCGGGTGCAGATTTCCACCTTGCGCTCGTAATTGTCGGCCTGCCCCGTCTCGTCGAAGGCCATGACGACGACGGCGGCACCGTAATTGCGCAGGAGCCGCGCCTGGGCGAGGAAATTCTCCTCCCCTTCCTTCAGCGAGATCGAGTTGACGATCGGCTTGCCCTGGACGCGCTTCAGGCCGGATTCGATGATCGAGAATTTCGAACTGTCGATCATGACGGGCACGCGGGCGATGTCGGGCTCGGCAGCGATCAGATTAAGAAACTCGACCATCGCCTTTTCGGAATCGATCAGGCCCTCGTCCATGTTGATGTCGATCACCTGCGCGCCGTTCTCGACCTGGTCGCGCGCCACATCGAGTGCAGCCGTGTAATCGGCATTGGTGATCAGCTTGCGGAACTTCGCCGAGCCGGTGACGTTGGTGCGCTCGCCGACATTGACGAAGGGAATGTCCTTGGTCAGCTCGAAGGGTTCGAGGCCGGACAGCGACATGAAGGGGCGATGCTCGGGAATCGGACGCGGCTTGTACTTGGCGACGGTCTCGGCAATCGCCCGGATGTGCTCCGGCGTCGAGCCGCAGCAGCCGCCGACGATGTTGACCAGGCCTTCGCGGGCGAAGCTGTCGATCTGCGCCGCCATCAGCTCCGGCGTTTCGTCATACTGGCCGAACTCGTTCGGCAGGCCGGCATTCGGATAGGCGCAGATGAAGGTGTCGGCGACACCGGAAAGCTCCTGCAGATGCGGGCGCATCGCATTGGCGCCGAGCGCGCAATTCAGCCCGATCGTGAAGGGATTGGCGTGGCGCACCGAATTCCAGAAGGCCGACGGCGTCTGGCCGGACAGCGTGCGGCCGGAAAGGTCGGTGATGGTGCCAGAGATCATCACAGGCAGGCGCACGCCCTTGGCCTCGAAGCGCTCCTCACAGGCGAAGATCGCCGCCTTGGCGTTCAGCGTGTCGAAGATCGTCTCGATCAAGATGATGTCGGCGCCGCCGTCGATCAGACCGTCGATCTGCTCGCCATAGGCGGAGCGCAGATCGTCGAAGGTGACGGCACGGAAACCGGGATTGTTGACGTCGGGCGAAATCGATGCGGTGCGGTTGGTCGGGCCGATGGCGCCGGCGACGAAGCGGCGGCGGCCGTCCTCGCGCTCGGCCCGCAGAGCCGCGCGGCGGACGATCTCGGCACCTTCCTTGTTCAGGTCGTAGACGGCATTTTCCATCTCGTAATCGGCCTGCGCGATGCGGGTCGAGGAGAAGGTGTTGGTCTCGAGAATATCGGCGCCGGCCTTGGCGTATTTGTAGTGGATCTCTTCGATCGCATCCGGCTGGGTCAGGATCAGAAGGTCGTTATTGCCTTTCTGGTGGCAGGCGCAGCCGATGAAGCGGGTGCCGCGGAACTGGTCTTCGTCATAGCCGAGCCCCTGGATCTGCGTGCCCATGGCGCCGTCGAGGACGAGGATGCGCTCACTGGCGGCTTTGCGCAGCGCTGCGAAAACTTCATTGCCGTCACGCTTGCCCGTTTCCGGACCAAAGAGGTTGTCAAACACGGGAGGCTCCTTGACGTCGTAAGACCAGATTGTCCAAATCACATAAAGATATCTTTATGTCAATATATGCCTATCGATTTCGTGGTTTGCAAGCCTCGCCAGATGACAGGCTTGAACGGCCTCTATATAGGCAATTGATACGCATTGCCCACCGATCGGAGGAGTATCATGGCACCCGCAACCGGCAACGCCGCGCTTGGAAACTGGACGAGCCGCGCCTATCATCGCGCCTGGCTGCTTGCCCAGGCAAACGGCCTCTTCGATTTCTTCCAGCACAACTCGGTCAACCCCAAGGGCGGCTTCTACGACCTCGACGACACCGGCAAGCCGCTCGACGCCGAGGGTCAGGTCCGCAGCATCCATATCGCCGCGCGCGCCGTGCACTGTTTTGCCATCGGCGCCCTGCTCGGCCGTCCGGGGGCTGCCGACCTCGTCGACCACGGCATGGACTATCTCTGGAACCATCACCGCGACCGCAAGAACGGCGGCTATTTCTGGTCGCTCGACAAGAATGGTCCGGTCGACAGCAACAAGCAGGGCTATGGCCACGCCTTCGTGCTGCTCGCCGCCTCGTCGGCCAAGACGATCGGCCATCCGCTCGCCGACGGCATGCTGGCCGACATCACCGAAATCCTCAACACGAAGTTCTGGGAACCGCGCCACGGCGCGATCGCCGAGGAATTCACTGCCGACTGGCAGCCGCTCGACGGCGGCACCTATCGCGGCCAGAACTCCAACATGCACTTGACGGAAGCGCTGATGGCCGCCTTCGAAGCGACCGGCGACAAGGAATACCTGACCAAGGCCGAAAGCATCGCCGATCTCGTCATCCGCCGCGCCGCCGGCTCGGTCGACTGGCGCGTCGCCGAACATTTCGACGCCGAATGGAAGTTCGACAAGCAATACTATCACCCGAACGAAATGTTCCGCCCGGCCGGCACGACGCCCGGCCACTGGCTGGAATGGGCCCGCCTCATCCTGCAGCTCTGGGTGCTCGGCGGCAAACGCATCGAATGGATGCCGGATGCGGCCAAGGCCCTGTTCGAGCAGTCGATGGCGCTCGGCTGGGACAGCGACAAGGGCGGATTCTTCTATACGCTCGACTGGAACGACAAGCCCGCCAAGCGCAACAAGCTCTGGTGGCCGGCCTGCGAGGGCGCTGCCGCCGCGCATTTCCTCAACGAGCATCTGCCGAGCGACTACCACGAGGAATGCTACCGCAAGATCTGGAGCGTCATCGAGCGCGCCTTCATCGACCACAAGAACGGCGGCTGGCACGAGGAACTGACCGAAGATCTCGTTCCCTCGCATTCGCTCTTCCCCGGCAAGGGCGATATCTATCACGCCCTGCAGGCCTGCCTCATTCCGCTCTTCCCTGCAACCGGCAGCCTGACAAAGGGCATCGCAGAGGCCGGCGGCAGGCTCTGAGGTTCAGTAACCCGGCGCCGGCAATCGGCCGCCGGGGTGCACTGGAACCGTTCGGCAGGGCCCGGAAGGCGGTCAGAGCGGCGCAAGCCTCAGCGTATCCAGATCCTTCGCCAACATTAAAGCCAAGGCTTCGACGACAAGATTGTGGTCGTCGCGCTGCGGCAGCCCGGAGACGGTGACGGCGCCGATGCAGCCGGTGCCCTTGACGTTGATCGGGAAACTGCCGCCATGCGGCGCGTAATCGTCGCCGGAAAGCCCGTTGTCCTCGACGGTCTTGCCGTCTTTCCTCAGCTTCAGACCGGAGGCATAGCTGCTGCGGAAATAGCGCAGCACCATGTTGCGCTTGCGGCGAACCCAGTTGACGTTGTCGGGGGTCACGCCGGGCAGCGCCGCATAGAAGACCGGCATCGAATGCAGGGTGACGTCGATCGCAATGCCGAGGCCGCGCTCGGTGGCGAGTTCCTGCAGGAGTTTGCCGAGCTGCCATGCCGTCGTCAGGTCGAAGGCGTCGAAGCTCAGCGCTTTTTCCTGCTCCGCGATCCGGTTGAGATCGTCGTCGAGTGTCATGATAAGGCGCTCCTCTGCCGCAATGATCCGTTGCAGACCATTCTCGCCAGAGCCGGAAAAGTAAAGCAAAACTTGGATCTGCCACGGCTCAGAGTTTCGGCGTCAGCATCTCGAAACGGTCGCGTATTGTGGCGCAGGTATCGCCGCCGAGCCGCGCGATGGCATCGATCGCGGCCGGATCGACATGCAGCCGTTCCGGATCGACGACGCCGTCGCGGTAATGCGCAAAGACGATCTCGCCCATGATGATCTGCCGCGAGCGGCCGAGCTCCAGCGTCACATGCCGCCGGCATTCGAAGGCGGCCGGTGCCTCGGCGATATAGGGCGAAGCCACCTTCTCGCCCGGCATCGCCGTCAAGCCGGCCTCTTTCAGTTCATCGACGCCGCGCGGGTAGCGGGCGCCGCAGACATGCATGGCTTCGGCGATCGCGAAGGAGACGATGTTGACCGTGAAAACCTCGGTCATGCGGACATTGTGGCCGGTGTCCTTGAAAGACATGTCGGCATGATTCTCGACCCCGATCGCCAGAATCGGCGGATCGGCCGACAGGCAGTTGAAGAAGCTGAAGGGGGCAGCGTTGATCCGGCCGTGTTCATCGACCGTCGTCACCAGCGCGATCGGCCTCGGTATGATCGTGCCGATCATCAACTTGTAACGCTGGCGCTCGGAAAGCTCTTTGAAGTCGAAGGAAACGACCATGGCTCAGCCGAGCCTCCCGGCCGGCGAGAAGCCGCTCATCGCGCCGGTGAAGGGTTTCGGCAGTGGCGAGGCGTAGGAGCCGCGCTTGCTGGTCGAAAGCCCGAGCGAAATCAGCGCCTCGGCCTGTTTGACCGCGGCCGAGACACCGTCGATAACCGGCACACCGTAGATCGCCTGCAGTTGGCGCGCCAGATCGGTCATGCCGGCGCAGCCGAGCACGATCGCCTCGGCGCCGTCTTCGCCAAGCGCCCGCTCGATCTCGGCCCTGAGCTTGCCGATCGCGCCCGATGCCGCATCTTCGAGCTCCAGCACCGGAATGTCGGAGGCGCGCACCTTGGCGCGCTCACCCATGCCGTAGCGGCGCAGCAGATTGTCGATCAGCACCCGCGACCGTTCGAGCGTCGTCACCACGGTGAACCGCTGCGCCAGGAAGCCCGCCGTCGCGACCGCGGATTCGCAGAGCCCGAGGATCGGCACATCGGCAAAGCTTCGCGCCGCTTCGAGCCCTGTATCATCGAAGCAGGCGATAACAGCCGCGTCATATCCCGTCGCTTGCCGCTCCTTCAGTTCGGCAAGCAGGCCGGGAAGCGCCAGCGCGCCGTCATAATGGCCCTCGATCGAAACCGGCCCCATGCGCGAGGTGGCGGCGATGATCTCGGTGCCGGATGCGGCCACCGCGCGCGCCGCGATCGCCGCCTTCTCGGTCATGGAGGCGGTGGTATTGGGATTGACGATGAGAATGCGCATGTCAGTGGATCTTTGCCTGTCGCCGGCTGAGCATGGTCATGATGCCGAGCGCAATGAGAATGATGGTGAAGGAAAACAGCGTTGTCACCGTGCCGAGCGCATAGAGCACCGGCGTCGTGACATTGGTCGTCATGCCGTAGATCTCAAGCGGCAGCGTATTGTAAGTGCCCGACGTCATCAGCGTGCGGGCGAATTCGTCATAGGACAGCGTGAAGCCGAACAGGCCGACGCCGATTAGGCTCGGCGCGATCATCGGCAGCACGACATGGCGGAAGGTCTGCCAGGAGCTGGCACCGAGGTCGCGCGCCGCCTCCTCATAGGCCGGCGAGAAGCGGTTGAAGACCGCCAACATGATCAGCACGCCGAAAGGCAGCGTCCAGGTGAGATGCGCCCCGAAGGCGGAGGAATACCAGGCGGGCTTCAGCCCACCTTCCTGGAAGACCACGCCGATGCCGAGCGATACGATGATCGACGGCACCACGAGGCTTGCGACCGTAGCGTAAAACAGCACGGTCGAACCGCGGAAACGGCGGCGGAAGGCAAGGCCGGCAAGCAGCGACACGACCACCGTCACGACCATGACCATCAGCCCGAGCGAGAAGGAGCGCCGGAAGGAGGCGCCGAAATCGCCGACCGCCTGCTTTTCGAACAGATTGAAGAACCAATGAGTGGAAACGCCGTTCATCGGGAAGGTCAGGCCGCCGTCCGGCCCCTGGAACGACAGGATGAGGATCGCCGAGAGCGGGCCGTAGAGGAACAGCACGAAGACGACGAAGAAGATCGCCAGCAGATAGAATTCGAGGCCGCGTTTTTCGTGGTTCATCTCAAAGCTCCTTGCGGATGTCGACGACACGAAGGATCGCCGCGACCATCAGCAGCACGACGGCAAGGAGCACCACGGCATTGGCGGCCGCCGCCGGATATTGCAGCAGCGACATCTGGTTTTTCATCATCAGCGCCACCGAGGCGCTCTGGCCGCCGGACATCACCTGCACCGTCGAAAAATCGGCCATGACGAGGGTGACGACGAAGATCGTGCCGATCGCCATGCCGGGCTTGGCGAGCGGAATGACGACGTTCCACAGCACCTGCCAGCCGGAGGCGCCGGCATCGCGGGCCGCCTCGAACAGCGACCGGTCGATACGCATCAGCGTGTTGAAGATCGGCGTCACCATGAACAGCGTGTAGAGGTGCACCATGGCGAGCACGACGGCGAAATCGGAATAGAGCAGCCATTCGACCGGTTGCGGAATGATGCCCATCTCGATCAGCGTCGAATTGACCAGCCCGTTGCGCCCGAGCACCGGGATCCATGAAATCATGCGGATGATGTTCGAGGTCATGAACGGCACGGTGCAGACGAGGAAGAGGATCATCTGCGTCGAGGTCTTGCGGATGTGGAAGGCCAGGAAATAAGCGACCCAGAAACCGATGACGAGCGTCAGCGCCCAGACGATGGCAGTGAATTTCAGCGTGTTGAGATAGGTCTTCCAGGTTACCCATGAACCGAGCGTATCGGTATAGTTCATGGTGAGGAAGTCGGGATAGAGGCCGGCGAAATCATAATCCCAGAAGCTGACGACTGCGATCATGGCGATCGGCAGCAGGAAGAAGAAGCCGAGAATGGCGATCAGCGGCGTCGCCTGGAGATAGGAGATGGCTGAGGGGGAGATACGGAAAGAACGCCTGCCGCGGGCGCCGCTGCCCTCTTCCGTTTCTGCTGCGATGGTCGCCATGTCAGGTTCTCCGATCTGATTACGTCAGGTTGAAGGAAGGCGCGTGCAGCCCCTCATCCGCCTGCCGGCACCTTCTCCCCGCTGGGAAGAAGAGAATCGTGGTAGCGTCCCCGCCGCCACAACGTCGCTGTCGTCACGCGGTCCAGCCGCAATCCCCCGCTTCTTCCCGGCTGGGGTGCGAAGGACGGGCGAGACCAGTGGCTCGCCCTGGTCGATGCCCGAAGGGCAGATGAGGGGACGGGAGCGACGCGACGTCTTGAGCGATAGCGAAAGACAGCGGCTCTCCGCCCTCCCGACCGACCTTTACGCCGCGATGAACTCGTTCCAACGGCGGACCATGTAGCGGTCTTCGTCCATGACCGAGTTCCAGCAGGCAACGGCGCCCATGCGGGCTTCGAAGGCGCCGCCGTCGCGCACGGCTCCGGCCTTTTCCATGACCTTACCCTCCGGAGACAGGATGTCGCCCTGCGCCGGCTTGCCCTCGATCCAGTAGCCCCATTCATCGGCCGTCATGAAGTTCTTGGCGGTTTCCATGCAGGCGGAGTAGTAGCCCTGGCGGTTGAGATAGCCGCCGACCCAGCCGGACGTGTACCAGTTGATGTATTCATAGGCAGCGTCGAGTTCGGCGCCCTTCAGATGCGAGGCGAGGCCGAGGCCGCCGCCCCAGGCGCGGTAGCCTTCCTTGAGCGGCTGATACTTGCAGGCGATGCCCTTGGAGCGGACAGCGGCCACAGCCGGCGACCACATGGACTGGATGACGACTTCGCCCGAGGCCATCAGGTTGACCGACTCGTCGAAGCTCTTCCAGAAGGCGCGGAACTGGCCGTCGCCCTTGGCCTTGATCAGGAACTCGATCGTCTTGTCGATCTCTTCCTTGGTCATGTTGCCCTTGTCGGCATATTTGATGTTGCCCATGGCTTCCATGATCATCGCCGCATCCATGATGCCGATCGACGGGATGTTGAGGATCGAGGTCTTGCCCTTGAATTTCGTGTCCATGATATCGGCCCAGCTGGTGATGTCACGGCCGACGAGATCCGGGCGGATGCCGAGCGTATCGGCGTTGTAGATGGTCGGAACCATCGTCATCCACTGCGTTGGCTCCTTGGCGAACTTCTTGGAATCCTGCCCCTCGACGAAGCCGACCGTGTGCGGCGCCGTGCCCTGGGCGATGACGCTGTCTGGCTTCATCTTGCCGTTGATGAACAACGGCACGATCTTGTCGTAATATTTCAGTTTTTTGACGTCCATCGGCTGCAGCACGCCCGTCGGGAACACCTTCTTGGCGATCCAGTATTCGATGTCGGCGATGTCGTAGCTGTCGGGCTGGGTGACGGCGCGCTGGGCGGCGGCATCGGAATCGGTCGCCGTCATCTCCAGCGTGATGCCGAGATCGGCTTTGCACTTCTCGGCGATGGCATTGATGTTCGAAACGCCGGTGCCGAACTGGCGAAGCGTGATGTTCGTCTTTGCCCAGATGGTGGGAAAGCCGGTGAGCGCGCCGGAGCCGGCGATGGCGCCGACGGCTGCAGCACCCGTCTTCAACAGGGTGCGGCGGGAAAGACCATTCGCGGCCTTGGTCGATGTCGTTTCAGTCGTCATGTCAGTTCCCCTTTTTGTTGACGCGGAAGGTTGGTTGTCGATGCTGATGGTTCATGCGGAAGAGCGGCCGAGAAGCACGGCATCCTCAAGCGCCCAGCTGAGCGAGACGGTCTCGCCGACGGCGACCGGCCGGGAGAAATAATCGCTGTCGTCGGCAATGACCGTGAAGTCGTCGCTGCCGGCGCCGAGAACGGTGATCTTCACGGAAGAGCCGCGATATTCGACGTTGGAGACGATGCCGTTGAAGCCGAGCGTCCATTCGCTCGCCACCTGCAGGCGCACGCGATCGGTGCGAATGCCGATGTCGACGGGTTCGCCGACGTCCCTGCCCGCCCCGCGCACGGAAAAGCTCTGCCCCTCCGGCACGGTCATGACGAGCACGCCGTTGTCGCTCGATGTCACCCGGCCGCTGAGCACGTTGTGATCGCCCATGAAGCGGGCGACGAAGGCAGTCGCCGGCTTCTCGAAGACCTCGCGCGGGGCCGCCGCCTGCTCGATCCGGCCATCATTCATGATGACCATGATGTCGGCGAGCGCCATCGCCTCTTCCTGGCTGTGGGTGACATGCACGAAGGTGATGCCGAGCGACTTCTGCAGCTTCTTGAGTTCGGCGCGCATGCGGATCTTAAGGAACGGATCGAGCGCCGACAGCGGCTCGTCGAGCAACAGCGCTTCCGGATCGGTGATCAGCGCGCGCGCCAGCGCCACGCGCTGCTGCTGGCCTCCGGAAAGCTGGGCCGGCCGCCTGGAGGCATAGGGCTCCATCTGCATGAGCTTGAGCATCTCAAGCGCCTTGGCCCGCCGCTCGGCCTTGTCGACGCCCTTCATCTTCAGGCTGAAGGCGACGTTGTCGATGAGGTCGAGATGCGGAAATAGCGCATAGGACTGGAACATCATGGCCGTGCCGCGTTTGGCCGGCGGAAAATCGGTGACAACAGTATTGCCGAGCCGGATATCACCCGAGGAAATGCTCTCATGGCCGGCGATCATGCGCAGCGTCGAGGTCTTGCCGCAGCCGGAGGGGCCGAGAAAGCAGCAATAGGAGCCGGCCGGAATCTTCAGGCTGATGCCATGGACCGCCGTCGTTGCCCCATAGACCTTCGAAACGGATACTATATCGATTTCTGCCGCTTTCGACATCATGCCTTCCCCTGTTCGAAGAAGATGATGCATCTGCCGTGCCAATCGGGTTTCAGCGGGACAAAGCGTTGTAAATAAAAGGCCTTGCCAAGAATGAGCCCGCAAGGACAAATTATGAGCATCCCATCGTCTGCACATCATTTAGGCTATTGTTCGCAATTTACGCAAAAAATTGTATACGATATTGCCGCCATTTCGGTCACAAATTCTGTTTAACTTTTGCCGCGAAGCCGGATATGGTTTGCCCGTCATCAGGGAACAAATTTCATGAAATCCGCCGCCAAGGCTGCGCAAGCCGAAGACTCCGCCGAAACCGGCGCGCAGCAGATCCGCGACGCCATTCGCGAGGCGATCGTCGAGCGCAGGCTTTCGCCCGGCACGAAACTCTCCGAGAGCGATGTCGGCAGCCTGTTCAACGTCAGCCGCACGCTTGCCCGCGCAGCGCTCCAGGCGCTCTCTTATGAAGGTCTCGTCAGCGTCGAGAAGAACCGCGGCGCCTTCGTCGCCTATCCCTCCCCCGACGAGGCCCGCCAGATCTTCGCCGCCCGCCGCCTGGTCGAGCCGGGCATATTGCGCGAGGCGGCGGCGCGGATCACCCCCGGCGACATCGCCCAACTGAGACAGCTGCTGCTCGAGGAAGGCCGGCTGATGAGCGAGCGCGGCCAGACGGCGCGGCGCGCCGAGATCAAGGCGTCAGGCGATTTCCATCTGATGCTGGCGGAAATCTCCGGCAATGCAATCATGCAGCGTTTCATGGAAGAGCTCGTCGCCCGCTCGTCGCTGGTGATCGCCCTCTACGGCCAGTCGACGGCCTCAAGCTGCGGCCACTCCGAACACGGCGACATCATCGCGGCGATCGAAAACGACGAACTCGACCGCGCCTGCCAGCTGATGCTGCATCACATCACCCATATCGAGGCCGATCTCGATCTGCGCGAACGCAAAAGCCTCGGCCTCAAGGAAGCCTTCGAACTCTGACGGCAACGCCGGCGACTGCCTATGCCACGCTGGGCACAGTCACCAGGGCGTCGTCTTCGGCAGGCTGTCCAGGGCCTCGAAAATCTCCTCGGCCGGGCGCGGTTCGCTGGAGCGCAGCTTCACCGTTCCGTCGCGCCCGATCAGGATCAGCCCGAACTCGCCCGACGGCGGTCCCTGCAGCCGCTCTCTCACATCGTCGGCATCAAGCTCCCAGGCATCGTCGAACAGCGAAAAGGCGCCGCCGCCGGCAATGATGAATATTTCGACATCTTCCTCGATGAGACGCATATGGGCGTTTCGCAGCCATTCGTCTTGGATCACCGCGCGATCGTCCTGCGCATCGGCGAAGATGATCAGCACCCGCTTGCTGTCGCGAAATTGTTCGAGCGATTGCGGAAGTTCCGGCTCACGCCGCGGTGTACCGATGATTTCTTGAACGATGGATTTCAGCATGGTGCAATTCCTCGCCCGTCATCTTGCGACGGACTGTCTGTCGCATTCGGCGCCCGCGCGGAAGACGCGCAGAGAACGCCGTTTACGCGCTGAATGCCTGAATATTTCCCAATCCGGTGCGAATTGGAAACACGGAAATAAACGGCTGGGGATAAGGGAGGTTCCGTCGAAATAGAAAAGGATCGCAGCCCGAAAGCGTGTCGCGATCTTTCAGATTCGCTTGCAACGCTTCAAGGTTTTCTCGCATGCCGTTATCGCAAACCGTTGCACAGTTTTTGCGACATGCTTGAACCACGATCCTTTTCCTGTCAGTCGCGGCTTTGGTCTTTGGCCGCATGCGTGGAAACGGCGACGAGGTCCGCCGTGCCGTTGGCGAGAAGACGTTTGCGCACCAGCACGCGCATGACGCGTGCTGCCGTCGAGAAGGTCATCTGGTCGAGCGGACCTTCACCTTCCCACGGCTTGGTCAGCCGCTCGGTGACGGCGCCGACGATATTCATCGGCACGATGTCGGTGCATTCGCGCATGGCTTCGAAAACGAAGCTGATCGGGATGACCCGTCCTTCATAGGTCACGATCGGTTCGGTCAGTTCACTATCCCACTCCTCGAAGGCGTAAAGTGCTTCGCGGAACAGCTGCTGGAGGGTAAACGGCGCATGGCCGTCGTGAAGTGGCGGCAGGGCATTCATCATGTCTGTCTCCTCTTGATGGAATGAAACCAAAGTCCTCCTGGATCGGTCGGCATCGACGCGGGAACGCAGCTATTTTGCCCCTCGCAGACCGAATAACACGATTGATTCTATAGAGTAACAAGCCAGGGATAAAGCCATTTCTCCGCCAAAACGGAAGCCATTTGCTTAAGAATATGAAATTCCTGCATGTTTTAGGCGAAATTTTCTCGCCACGCAGCCTTCCTGGAATTCCATGCCAGCGGCGCCGCAATGGTGCAAAAGCCGGAAAAAACCGAGAAAAATCACGGAACTTTTGTGGCTGTAATCTGTTTTGTTCTCACTTCGCAGAACGCAGATGGGGTTTCCACAATGACGCAAATCCGTGAACCGGAGCGGCGGGCCAGGGTCCTGCGCGGCCGTCCGTATAGTCTTGACGAATTCGCCTCCAAATATGGCCTGCGCAGCGAGCAGGCCGAAAGCCTGTTCACCCGTTTCGGGCCGTCCTCGATCGAACTCGATTTGCTGATGGCAGCCAAGCGCCGCGCGCCTGTCCTGCCGGACAGAATTGCCGAATAACGCTCTTCAGCGACGGAACGGACAAAATGACCGACAGACGCCACGAATGGATCAGCAAGCGGGCCTATGCGATCTGGGAAGAACAGGGCCGCCCTGACGGCCGCGACGACGAACACTGGCGCCAGGCGGTTGCCGAGCGCGCCGCGCTGGAACGCACGCAGGCCTCGATCGACGGCCGCGAGGTGCTGGTCAGATTCCGCCCGAGGCCGCCACGACCGGAACTGCCGAGCCAGGACTGGATCAATCCCTCGACGAAGGTCGGTTGAGCCGGTCGCATGGCCTGACGATCACCTCCCCTGCCACGCGACACCACAATCAGCCCTCACCCTTGGGCACGCAGGCAAGGGCCGGAGCCTCGAAGGACTGGGGCGGGTGGCTCGACGTTTCCAGCCATTTCCATTGCCGAGGGATACCCTCGTCCTTCGAGGCCCCTGCGGGGCGTCTCAGTATAAGGACGGAGAGCGGCCAGCCTGCCTCAACGGAGCGCGGAGGGGCGTTGCGAGCGCTGCTGTTGCGGCGCAATGCTTTCCAGGCCGACCGATGGAGCGCTCGCATCTTGGCCAGGACGTGCCCGTAATGGTACAGTGCAGTCGCTTGCTGGACCGCCAACTGTTCCGGCTCTAAACGCTTCATCAAGCATATTGGCACAAAGACCGGGGATAAGGGCTATCCCCCTCCCCGCTGGCGACATTGCCGCTCGACACCCTCTTTGCAAAATCGGAAACGGGTGGACATGAAAACGGCTCATGGGCGGAGCCTGGGTTTCATCTCGCCGGGGGGGGCCGGTATCGATCGGAGAAAAGACGGAAATTATGCGCCGGGGCAGACTTGTCAGAAAGCCTTGTGTTCCTGGCAAAGCGCCCGATGGACCTCGGTCCAGAACAGCGCCAGCGGGCTGTCGCCGTTGCGTTCGGCAACGAGGGCGCGGATCAACGCTTCGGAACCTGCCATGTCCTGCCAACTGGATTTCAGGCCTTTGGCGGCCTGTTGGCATTCGGCAATCTCGAACGGTCTCTTGCTGTCCATATGAGGCCTCCTCATGAAGGCGCTAGCAGGTGGGGCCCGGATTGTCATTCCCCGCATATGTGGGGATGCCTTGTATTTATGACGGTCCTCACGGTAGGATTGAGGCAATCGGGACGATGGAAATGATCGAGAACAGTTACAGCGAGAGGTTCGAACCTGCTTTCGAACAGATCAAGGCTGCGCCCAATGTGGATGCCGCCATCCGTATTCTCCAGGCGGAATATGGCCTCGATTTCGTCACCTACCATCTCGCCCAGACGATCGCGAGCAAGATCGATTCGCCCTTCGTGCGCACCACCTATCCCGATGCCTGGGTCTCGCGCTACCTCCTGAACAGCTATGTAAAGGTCGATCCGATCGTCAAGCAGGGCTTCGAACGCCAGCTGCCCTTCGACTGGAGCGAAGTCGAACCGACGCCGGAGGCCTATGCCATGCTGGTCGACGCCCAGAAGCACGGCATCGGCGGCAACGGCTATTCCATTCCCGTTGCCGACAAGGCGCAGCGCCGCGCGCTGCTGTCGATGAATGCCCGCATCCCGGCCGACGAATGGGCCGAACTCGTGCGCCGCTGCCGCAACGAATGGATCGAGATCGCCCATCTGATCCATCAGAAGGCCGTCTATGAACTGTACGGCGAAAACGATCCGGTGCCGGCCTTGTCGCCGCGCGAGATTGAGTGCCTGCACTGGACGGCACTCGGCAAGGATTACAAGGATATTTCGGTGATTCTGGGCATTTCCGAGCACACCACCCGCGACTATCTGAAGACGGCTCGCTTCAAGCTCGGCTGCGCCACGATTTCGGCCGCCGCCTCGCGGGCGGTGCAACTGCGTATCATCAATCCCTAGGGTATTCTCGTTTTCCTCGATCCGCGACCCAATTTTCGTAAGCCAGATTCAAGGCGTTGAAGCGTTGCCGCGCTTCAGCGCCCTGCTGTGCGCAGGGCATGGCCCCAATCCTCATACTTTTGGGCTAATCCCCCCATCTGGGGGGGCCCATCTGTGGGAATTTCCGATGCGGCCCGCCTGAACCATTCTGCGCTCCACGAACTGCAAACGCTGGAGGGCAAGATGTTTGTTATCATTCAGGCGCATGAGTATCAGAAATACGCTGCCGTACTCGACCAGATGTTCCGCCTGCGCAAGAAGGTGTTCTCCGATACGCTCGGCTGGGACGTTCCCGTCATCGGCCCCTATGAACGCGACAGCTATGATGCGCTTTCGCCCGCCTATCTCGTCTGGTGCAACGACAGCCGCACGCGCCTTTATGGCGGCATGCGCCTGATGCCGACGACCGGCCCGACCCTTCTCTACGACGTCTTCCGCGAGACGTTTCCCGCTGCCGCCGATCTCGTCGCCCCGGGCATCTGGGAAGGCACGCGTATGTGCATCGACGAGGAGGCGATCGCCAGGGATTTCACCAATATCGATGCCGGCCGCGCCTTTTCGATGATGCTGCTGGCGCTGTGCGAATGCGCGCTCGACCACGGCATCCATACGATGATTTCCAACTACGAACCCTATCTCAAGCGCGTCTACAAGCGCGCAGGCGCCGAAGTGGAAGAACTCGGCCGCGCAGACGGCTACGGCAAGTTCCCCGTCTGCTGCGGCGCCTTCGAAGTGTCGGACCGCGTGCTGCGCAAGATGCGCGCCGCCCTCGGCCTGACCCTACCGCTTTATGTCAGACATGTTCCGGCCCGCTCGGTCGTGACGCAATTCCTGGAGATGGCAGCATGAACCGCCTCGCTGAAACCACGACGCAGAAAGATATCAGCGCCCTGGAGCGCCACGTGCTCGCATCCCGCGACATCGCCACGCAGATAGGAGATCCGTTCCTCTCCTATCTGCTCTCGATGGCGCTGTTTACGATCTACGAGAAGAAGGCCCAGCACGAGAACGAGGCGCTGAAGAGCAGCTTCAGCTGAGGGTGCGGTTCCCCTCCACCCCGCCTGAAGAGGAGCATGTCTCCCGGCGCCTCGCGCGCAGCTGCAAAATCCGTCCCCGTTTTGCGGCTGCGCGCCCCCGTCTTGTCGACAGGCAATCCGGTCACGTCATCAGGGAATCGATCGTCGAGATCAGCGTATCGTGCACGTAAGGTTTCGGCAGGAAGGCTGCTTTGGCGGGCAGCGCCATCGGATCGAGCCGCACCATGCCCGAGGTGATGATGATGCCGATATTCGGCCGCATCGCCCTCACCCGCTTGGCAAGCTGGATCCCATCCATCGAACCGGCCATGTTGACGTCGGTGAACAGGATATCGACATCCTGCCGGCCCTTCAGCACCACCAGCGCCTCATCCGCATTCGCCGCCTCCAGCGCCACATGCCCGACATCCTCCAGCACATCGAGGATATTGAACCGGATCAGCGGCTCATCCTCCACGATGAGCACCACGGCACTGTTCGAAGCCATCTGCAATCGCCCTTTCCATGCGGAATATGATTCGAATAAGTGTATCCGCCGTGCGAAGGTTCCAGTGCCTCTGCCCACGAAATGTGCATCATCCACAGATGTTGCCCTGCCCGCTTGTGGCTCCCTGCGATTTGGGCTAGAGCGAACCGATGCCGTGGGAACCATTGCCCCGGCAACCAGGCGTCGGACATCCGACGCTGAGGGCCTGTAGCTCAATGGTTAGAGCCGGCGGCTCATAACCGCTTGGTTGGGGGTTCGAGTCCCTCCGGGCCCACCATTGCTCTTTCTGGGCTCAGCACGCCGGTTCACGAAAGCGTCACAAATCGATGAGTGCTTCACTTCTTGACGGCGCAAAGCCGCTTATTTTCGCCGAGCTGCGAGTGGCTTCATCGGCGGCGCAGAACGCCATAGACTCAGCGTCAAGTTCGAACAACGCTATATTGAGAGTGGCAAGTCGCGACGGTCGGGTGCGACGGGTCGGGGGCCGACGCATCTGAGCGATCGGAGGACTTTGCTGACATTGTCATGAAACGCAAAAGCCCCGTATTTTTGGCGGACCGCATTTTTGGTGGGGCTTTCTCACTGCTGATCCAACGGCCAGTTCTTAGAACTTCACGCCGATTCCGAACTTGAGTTCGTGCTGGTTGAGGTCGACATCGACACCGAGAATGTCTTTCTCGCTGAAGTCATTATACCGATACTCTCCGCGGGCGAAGATGTTGTTGGTGATGGCGAAGTCGACGCCCGCGCCGACGGTGTAGCCGTTGAAGGTCTCCGTTTCCTTGTCTAGCCCCGGCAGGTCCACATATCCGCGCGTGGCGGTCCATCCGGCCGCGCCATAAAGCAGCGCTCTGTCAAAGGCGTAGCCGACACGACCACGGACAGCGCCGGCCCAATCGGTGCCGACATCCGCCCCGAGCGCTTCCTCTTCGTTCCAGTTGTATTCGAGGTTGCCTTCGATGCCGACAACGATGTTGTTGTCGAACTGGAAATTGTAACCCGCAAATGCACCGAAGACGCCGCCGTTGAAATCCTGGGAATCGCTGGCGCCGCCGGCGCTGAAGTCACCGTTTAGCCAACTGGCGCCGCCATCGATTCCGAGATACGGGCCTGACCAGGTGAACGCTGGCGCAGCCGCAACAGGTGCGGCCGGGACGTCCTGCACGGCATCCGCGGCGAAAGCGCTCGTTGCGACAAGTGCCAGAAAAGTAGTGGCGATCGTGAGCTTCATGTTCGTGACCCCATGTCTTGCAACACAACTGGAGGGTACAGCCTCGTTCAACAAGCAGCTGTAACGTCAAAGACACACTCGCATAACTGCACGGTAGAGAACATATCCGCCGAAGCGGTCATGGCAAGTAGCGCGCCTTCTCAATAGCTGCAGGACCGCCCATCACTGGGCCTGAACCCATCCGCGCAGGCAGGGTTCAGGGGGCGACTCTCCTGATAGTAACCGCCGCTGATCGACGAGGTCTGATCGACGCTTCCTGATGACGTGCAGGCCGAAGTGATCGTGGCAAGGCTGATCAGCGTTCCGGTCGCGAGAAATGCGAAAAATCGGTTCATCCGAGCTTCTCCTTCGGAGGGCGTGGCTTTTGGCCGAAGCTGGCAATTTACCACGCCCCGGCGAGAGACCGGCGTTGATTTATAAGGTCGGTGGGCCTGCCTGCCCTATGTAACGCTAAAGTGATCGCCTTTCCGCCCATCTTTTCAAGACTATGCGCTGTCACATAACTGTCATGCAAAATTGCCCGTTGTTAAGGCAGCCTGCGCAAAATATATGCCGCCAGCTAACAAAAAAAAGAATGAGTGAACTCCCATGAGCCTACAGAAACTTTTCAATCGCAATCTCCTGACCCGTTTTGTTGCCGGTCTCGGTGCGGTTCCCCAGCGCATTCGCGAAGCCCGCGAAGAGCGCAAGCCCGCGATCCATCCCTCCTTCATGGATGATTTCGGGGCTTAGTTCAGCACTGCATCCTTCAGCGGTCACGGCAAATCCGGTCCGGATGATGTAAGGCTTTTCCGCCAGGGATAGCGAAGTAAGGACCGCAGGAAAGAATGCGCTCCACCACGCGGTTGCGGTCCTAGTCACACAAGCTCACCACCCCTCGTCCTCCTCGGGCTTGACCCGAGGACCCATAGCCCTAGGCACTGCGTTGGCGATCATAGCCCAATGGTTCGAACCAGGCGCATGCGGCATGGATACCCGGGTCAAGCCCTGGTATGAGAGAGGGTGGGGGATGCGATTGGCAGGAAGAGGGACGTCGCGCCCAATTCCAGGCCCACTCCGCACCCGCAGATTATTTCTCTCCATGTGTCCCTGGCCGTCCCTTCCGCCGCAATAGCTTCACAATCAACCGACAGAAAGCTCTTCCGGGAAACGACAACTAGGGAATGAAACATGGCGCCGATTCTGTCGAAGACTGTTCTGATAACTGCCCTTCTGGCCTTGCCGCTGGCGGCCGCAGCGCCTGCATTGGCGCAGGAGGCGAAGCCGCGCGAGGCGGTGATTTCCGTGACGGGGGATGGCGAATCGTCCGTGGCGCCCGACATGGCCATCGTCACGCTTTCCGTCGTCAAGCAGGCGAAGACCGCGCGCGAGGCGCTCGATGAGAACAACAAGGCGATGAAGGATGTGCTCGACGCGCTGAAGAGCGGCGGCATTGCCGAGCGCGATCTGCAAACCTCCGGTTTTTCCATCCAGCCGCAATATAATTATCCGCAGCCGGTCGATGGCCAGCAGCAGCAGCCGCAGTTGATCGGCTACCAGACGATCAATGCGGTCACTGTCAGGCTGCGCGACCTCGCCAAGCTCGGCCAGGTGATCGACCAGTCGGTCACGCTCGGCATCAACCAGGGCGGCGACATCCAGTTCATCAACGACAAGCCGGAAGCCGCGATCGAAGAGGCGCGCAAGGACGCCGTTGCCGAGGCCGTCAAGAAGGCGAAGACGCTGAGCGAAGCGGCCGGCGTCAAGCTCGGCCGTATCCTCGAGATCAACGAGAATGCGCCGCGCCCGCTGCCCCAGCCAGCCTATCGCGCCACGATGATGAAGGAAGCCGACGCCGCCGTTCCCGTCCAGGCCGGCGAGACCACCTACAATGTCAGCGTCACCGTGACGTTTGCGATCGAGCCGTGAAATCAGGCACCGCGCGTCCTACCGACGTGCGGCGTTCAGACCGCTGACGAAGTCGGTCAATTGCGTTTTCGACACGTTCGGGCTTCTGGCGTCAGCACCTGTCTTTGGTTGATCAGCATCAAATTTCGGGTCGAGCCACGAGTCTCCACCCGTCCTCCGGACTCCTGCAGGCGGGGCGCGAAGGGACCAAGCCGCAACCTTTGCGTTTCCCACCAACCTATCGCAGGGCACGTCCCCTTTCCCCGCAAAACGGTGAGAGGGTCAGGGTGAGGGGCAGCCTTGGTCCAAAGCTGAGGAAGAGCGCGCGGCGTCATTAGCTAATCTGAACACAAAAAACCGCCCTTGCCCATCGGGGAGACTGGCAAAGGCGGTACTTGCAGCGCCGCTGCGTCTTTCAGACGTGCAAAGGACGCTGCAACACTTTCAGCTGCTGTACAATTTCATCCTTGAACCGATTCCGATCCAAGGAATTGTACCGCATCGGGGCGACGAGGCGGTATTTCAGCTGAGATCAGCGGCGCAGCGCCGGGCAGCCGCGGACGTTGGCGAAGCTCATTTGGTCGGGGCCGCGGCGGGTCCAGCCCTGGACGATGACGCGGCGTGGGGTGATGTCGACGACGCGGGTGCGGCGGAAGCCGTAGTCGCGGGCGAGATCTTCGGCAAGCCTCGGATCGCAGCCGCGCGGACGGCGATCGAAGCCCGGAGGCGGGCGGCGGTAATCGCGCGGCGGCTCGCGCTCGGGATCGCCGATAATGATACTGAACTGCGCCGCGGCCGGGGCGGCCGTGCTGGCAAGTGTGCCTGTTATCAGCATGGCGGCAAGACCCGCCTTTGCCAGGAACTGTATCATCGAAAAACCTTTCGTTTCAAAGTCGGTGCGGCCAAGCCGTCGTCCCCCATCACGCAGGAGCGTCGCCGGGAATCAGTTGTACGCAGCAGAGAAGAGACGGCTGAAAGTGTCGCCGTCAAGGCAAAACGGGCGGCAAGCCTTCCATCGGCGCTTGCCGGCCGGGTTCCGAAAGCGCCACGTGTCTTTTGTGAAACAGACAATGGACGCTGCGGCCCTTTCGGGCCGGTTGGTCAGCGGCGGATCAGCGGGCAGCCGCGGACATTGGCGAAGACCATCCTGTCCCAGCCGCCGCGGTCGCGGCCGGCGACGACAACGACGCGCGGCGAGATGCGGGTGATCTGGGCTCTGTGCAGGCCGAAATAGCGCGCCTTGCGGACTGCATGCATCGGCGAGCAGCCGCGGATCGGGTTATGATATTGCGCCTCGACGACGAAACGCGTCTGCGGCCCTGCGGCAGACGCCGTCGAAGTGGTCGCGGGAATGGATGCAAGGGCGAGCACTGCGGCAAGGCAAGCCTTGGTGAGGAAATGTGTCATCAGCTGTCTCCGACGATCGGTCTCTGTTTTTTCAACCTCCCGCTGAGGGGATTGTCTCGACAGTACACACCGCAAACTGAATGGCGTTCGAACCGCCCGTTCAGTTTGCATTCACAAGAGATGAGCGGTTTTCGGCGCCATGTTGCGATGGGATTGGCGCGATCACCTCGATCTGCAGCGCCGATCTCTCAGAGCCCGAGATGCAGCACGATTTCGCGCCGGTGTGGCCGGTCGCGATGTTCGAAGAGGTAGATGCCCTGCCAGGTGCCGAGCATCAGCCGGCCGCGCGCGACGGGAATGCCGATCGACACCTGCGTCAGCGCCGCCTTGATATGCGCCGGCATGTCGTCCGGTCCCTCGGCCCTGTGCACCACCCAACCCATCGACGGATCGGAGGCCGGCGGCACGATGCGGCGAAAGAAGGAAAGAAGGTCGGTGCGCACATCCGGATCGGCATTTTCCTGGATGAGCAGCGAACAGGAGGTGTGGCGCACGAAGACGGTGAGAAGCCCCTCCTCCCGGCCGGCGGCATTGACGAAGGCTTCAGCCTGATCGGTGAATTCGTATAGACCCTGGCCGCGGGTGGCCAGGGTGAGGATTGTCTGGGGCACAGGCGCTCTCCGTCTCGCGATGATTTCCCCGGCGAGTTGGCGCGCCACGGCGGCCAAGTCAATGCCCGGCTAGGCCAGCGGCCGGCAATCAGGGCCCGTTCACCAGCTTGAGGATGAGCTGCTGGATATTGCCGCCGTCGCCCATTTCCACCTTGTCGAAGTCGCGGCCGCGCTGGCGCTGCCTTGCGGAGATTTCGCCGAGGCGCCGCGTCAGCTCGACCCTGATCTTCTTGCAGTCGGGGTCGTCGGCAACGGTCAGGCCGATGCTCGTCTCCTCGATTTCGCTGACCATCTCCTTGATGGTCTCGCCATGCACCCGCTCATGCGCCGCAACGCCCGATATGAAGCTCTCCCAGCTGCTCTTGACCGCCGGCGGCAGCGCGGCCGAGGGCCGGGGCAGCGTATAGGTGATGATGAGCTTCGGCTTGTTGGTGACGATCACGCAGGCATTGCCCTGCGCTTCGTATTTGCGGGTCCAGGTCAGCTTGAACGTCGTATGCGCGATCACCCGGCTGATTACCCCGGCCTTCGGCCCGTTCTCGCCGATCGATTCGTAGAGCGCAGCACCCGACATGCCCGAGATCGCATAAGGCCGTACCTCTTCCACCGCCTGCCATCCCTCGGCCAGTGCTGGCGCGGGCAACGAGGCGAAAACCGCCCCCAACATGCAAGATGTGAATTTTGCCCTCACGCCCATCCCCGCCGAAGAAGTTTGGCGCGACCCTAACGGGAGCGGTCGAAGCTTTCAACGCATCTGCCCATGGAATGTCTTGCCTCGGTCGAATCGGAGGCGAGCCGCATTCACGGGAGCGCGGCCGACCGGCATCATTCATTCGGCAGGCTCTACAAGGGTCAGCGGCAGGACGGCCGAACCATGTCGATCCGGCCGGTATTTTCCATAGCAATCAATGGCAAGCCTCGGGAACAATTGACTTCATCGGTAATTTCTCCTCCGACGCGCAGGAAAGAACATGGCTCGCTACTATTTCGATCTGCACAACGGGGAAGGTCCGACGCGCGACGAGCACGGCACCGAACTCAAATCTCGTGAAGACATTCCGAAAGAGGTCACGCGAATCCTCCTGGATGTGGCCCGAGACGAACTGCCCGCAACCGATCGCATGACGATCGCCGTCACCGTCCGCGACGAACGCGGCGAACCGCTCACGGTCGCCAGCCTCGTCTTCAGCAATGAATGGCTCCTGCGGTAACGGCCGCCATTCACGGACTGCCGCCGGTTGAAGCCGGGCCCGCCTCAGAAGCTGCCGGCTTCCGGAGAGGCCATTTCCTCGATGCTGTCGACGCGGTCGGGATAGAAGGCGAGATGATCCTTGATATTGCTGACGGCGGCATTCGGCGCCTCATAGGTCCAGACGGCATTCTCAGAGCGTTCGCCGCCCGGAATGATGCTGTAATAGGCGGCGTCGCCCTTATAGGGACAATGGCTGCTGTGGTCGGTGCGCCGCAGCAGCGACATGTCGACATCCTTGCGCGGAATATAGTGCACCGGCGGATAGGAGGCCTCGCGCAGCGTCAGCGCATCGTGGCTGTCGGCGATCGTCCTGCCGCCGAGCGTGACGACGACGCGGCAAGGATTGTGCTCGACGGTGATCGGGTGATCCGGCCCGGGGATCCTGATCGATTTGTCTGACATGGGTTGGTCTCCAGAAGCGATCGATCCAGTGAAGATAGGGCGGGCATGCCGCCAGCCCAAGATGTGAACGCTTCCTTCCTGGGCGTCGTCCGCTTCAGAACTCGAAACGCGGCGATGCTGCACTGAGCAGCGCCGCTTTCGTCGCCGCCGGCCAGGCCTTCGCCAGCCGATCCGCGAGCGTTGCCACCAGCCTGCCGATATCCGCCTCGGCCGACGCATGCAGCGCCTCGGCAACGATCAGCACCGACCGCGTCCTCTGCCGCACCGCCGAAAGCCCGCTCTGCCGGTTCGTCCAGCGCCGCGCATGCGCCCTCGCCGCGCCATCGACGAAGATTATCTCGTTCGGTTCGGGATGCTCGATGTCGCCGGCGAAGGTCAGATAGGTCTCACCGCCCGTCGCCCGCCGGACCTCGAGATCGCCGTCGATCTTTTCGACGTCGAAGACGGCAATGGGAATGGCGAAGGCGAGCGAGACCGCATTGCAGAGATCGACGAGCGGATGCAGGCGCGGCAGCGCATGTTCCTGACGGAAGCGGCGCAGCAGCGCCTCGGAGGCCGAGCGATATTGCGTAGGCTTCAGCCCCATGCGGGAAAAGCCGCGCCGCCAGGCCTGTATTTCCGGAAATTCGCCTTCCTGCGTTGCGGCCAGCCGGGCCTCGGCAATCGCGCTGAAGCCTGCTATCGCCGCCTCGACGTCGACATCGGCATGGATGCCGGTGGCATGGAGGGCGCCGGCGCGAAGCTCGGGAAAGGTCTGCCACAGGGCGGCGGAATGGTTGAAATGCATGGCTTATCTCCCCTCGGTCGGTTGGGTTGCGATGCGATTGCCAGCCAGGCCAAGGCCGAGCACCGCCGCCAGCACGCAGACAATGCCGGCAAGCTGGTGCAAGCCGACCGGCTCGCCGAGGATGACGAAGGCGAGCAAGACGGCGGACACCGGCGCGAGCGCGGTAAAGAGCGAGGCTTCCGTGCCGCTCACCCGTTTGGCCCCGGCATACCAGAGCAGGAAGCCGGTGACGGTCGGCACCAGCGCATAATAGACGACGGCCGCCGCAGCGCTTGCGGAATGGCCCTGGGCGGAAGGCGCCTCGAAGACGGCCGGGATGACGGCGACGGCGAAGCCGATGCCGGTCATCAGCGTCGACTGGGCAAGCGGCGGGATATCCACCGTCAGCCGCTTGTTCAGCAGGATGAACAGGCCCTCGCAGACGACCGCGAGCAAGATCAGCATATTGCCGGCGAGCGACCCGCCGGCCGCACCCGGCGTGAAGGCGATCGACAGCACGCCAGCCGTCGCCAGCGCCACCGCCAGAAGCAGGGCGGGCTGCGGCCGCTCGCCGAGCAGCACGATGGAGATTGCTGCCGAGACCACCGGCAGCGTGCCGATGATGACGCCGGCATCGGCGGCCGAGGTCCTGACGAGACCGGAGATCAGCAGCGTCGTATAACCGACGCTGCCGGCGCCGGCCTGGATGACGAGGATCAGGCGATCACGGCGCAGAAGCTTCGGCAGCCGCACGTCGGTCACCCGCATCAGCACGAGAAAAACCGGAAAGGCGAGCGCGAAGCGCAGGGCGGTGGCGGAGAATGGCGGCAGGCCGGCGGCGATGAGTTTGCTCGCAATGACGGTGCTTCCCACCGTCAGCATGGCCAGCGTCAAATAGACATAACCTTGAACCTGTCTCGACATTCCGCGTCTCCTGTTGGATGCGCCAAGGAAACAACAGGGGCCGCTCGAGGTCTTGAACGAAATTGCAGGACCTCGGCCAGCCCCGTCCTTCGAGGCCCTCAGGATGAGGCTGGAGAGAGGTCGCAGCCCGCGGCACGCACAATCAGCCCCGATCCTGAGGTGCTCGCAGCGGCCTTGAGGAGCACCTCAGGATCGGGGCGATCCCGGTGGCGAAGCTCGACGTCCCCGCTCAGACAAAGGGCCGGCATAGAGCCGCGGCGACAGGCCGTATTTGCGCACGAAGACGCGGGTCATGTGGCTCTGGTCGGCAAAGCCGCTGGCTAAGGCGGCTTCGGCAAGCGGCGTGCCCTCAGCGATCAGCCGGCGGGCGCGATGGATGCGCGCCTGGAGGAGATAGGCATGCGGCGTCAGCCCCGTCGCCCTGGCGAAGCCGCGCAGCACCTGGAAGCGGCTGAGGCCGCTTTCCCGGGCGAGATCGGCAAGCGAGACGGCGGCAAGCGGATCGTCGTCGATCAGATCCCGTGCCGCGCGGATGGAGGCCGGCACCGGCGGCCGCTCCCCGCGATCGCCCCGTTCCCGCATGACATCGGCGACGAGATGCAGAAGCAGTTGCTCTGAGAGCAGGCCGTCGGCTGCGCTGGCGGTCACCGCGCCAAACAGCATCTCGAAGCGGGCAGCGACCGCGCCATTGCGGATGACCGGATGGGGGATCTCCTGCCGCCCCGCTCCACCCGCGCCGATATCCCGCGACAGGCCGGTGACGATCTCGGGATCGAAATAGAGGATGCGCCACGATCTGCCTGCGCCAATCGGCGCGCCGTCATGCACCTCGTTCGGATTGACGGTGATGATGTCGCCGGCCGCGGCCTCGACCATGCCGCGCCCGCTCAGCGACTTCTGCGCCCCTGCTGAAACGAGGCCGATGCCGAACTGCTCATGCGTGTGCCGGCTGAAGCTGTGATGGGTTTCCGCCTCCACCGCTTCGACGCCCGCCAGCGCCGAGCGCAGCATCCTGAACTGGTTTTTCGCCATTATCTGCCCGCAGATCCGATTGCCGGCCACTTTGCCAGCCGGACAGGGAGGGCGCAATGCTTAGAAGAACTCGTCGAGCAACTGGAAATAATGGAGCTTTGCCGCATCCGGAGCTGCCAGCCCGTAGCGATCGAGGAAGGGCCGGATCAGCGCCTCGCCGAGATTAGAAGCGATGCTGCGGCAGGCGAGCGCGATATCCTGGTGACGGTCGGCGACACCGAGGCGGCTGCAATCGATATAGCCGGAGAATTGCCCGTCGGACGCAACGAAGTTCGGCAGGCAGGCGTCGCCATGGGCGACGACGAGATCCTCGTCGCCGGGCCGCAAGCGCGTGAGTTCGGCAAAGAGTGACGCGGCGCTTTGTCCGAGCCGCGCCGCGTCGAAATCCTCTTCATCGACAATTCCCGCCTGCATGCGCGCCTTGGCGACCGATAAACGTTTTTCCAGCCGGTGATCGAAGGGGCAGGAGGCAATCGACAGGTCATGGAGATCGGAAAGTGCCGCCGCCAGCAGTTCGACGCGCGTGAGCGGCGTCAGCGCCGATGCGCTGGCAAGATCGGTTCCCGGTAGCGCACTGATCAGCAGCCAGTCGCGCTCGCCGTCGCTTTCCCGGGCGATGACCGCGGGGCACGGCAGGCCGACGGCCTTGAGCCAGGAGAGCCGGGCGGCTTCATCGGCAAGCTCGCCGAACGGCCCGGCCGCCTCGACCTTCAGATAGAGCGCCGGCAGGCCTTCGCCTTCCAGCCGGAAGACGCTTGCGGCGGAACGGCCGAGCGCATCGCGTTCGAACCGGTAGCCGGAGAGCCGCTCGCCAAGCGCTGCCGGCAACGCCTTGGGAAATGTCAATGCAGCGTTTCGGCGGGGGCAGCTTCGAGCAGGATCTCGAAGGCCTCTTCGAGCGCCGCCACCAGAATATCGGTCAACTCGTCGCCCTTGTTTTCCAGGAACAGCGCGCTGACGGCTTCATCCTGACGCTCCAGAAAACGCTCGATCTCGTTCGACATATCATTGTCCCTTCTTGACCGTACCATCACGGCCATAGGGAGAGGCTAGATGCGGTTGCTTGCGTGTGGCTGGTTGCGGGCGCTAACCGATGCTGAGCACTATCGATCACGGATAGTGATACCTCGCCCACTCGCTTTTGGGAATTGCATTCCCGACACTGAACTCGAACGATACAACCTTCGTCGCGTTATCATTCACTTCGCAATTGAAAGCCAAATTGAACAATTGCTTACCGTCATAGAACGCACCACGCCTATGAGTGAGGAAATTACCGTCCGGCAGATCGTATAGGGGCACTTCAATAAGATTAGGATTATATCCGGCAGAAGAATGGAGGAGCTGCTCTCTAAGCTCGCTCCAGCAAAGCTTACCGCCACGCTTTTGGCGCGACAAATTGTTCATGGCCGTCTTGACCGTGGGATCGGAGACGAGTTTGTCGGTAAACAGCGTCTTCGCTTTCGTGAGCTTGTTCGATTCCTTGGCTTTGACGTCTGGTGGCGTTGAGGGGGGCGCTGTCGTTGAATTCGCCCGTGGTTTTGCCTGCTCGAAATTCGTCTTTGCCTCGTCTTGTCCTGTGGCAGCCGGCCCGTTCTTTTCCGGATTTGCCTCGGCAGTCTCCACCTGAGGAAGTTCGATATCCTGAGGCACGGGATTGGCCGCAGGCATCGCCTCCGCAATCACGGACTTTTGGGGCTGCGGCGGCTCGACCGGTGCCTCTTCCGGCTTTACGTCCGCAATCGGCGGCTTTGGTGCTTCCGCTTGTTGCGGCAATCCCTTTTCCATTTGCTCTGGCGCAGAATCCTTCTCGGCAAATTCAAGGACCGGACGAGCGGTACGCGGCGCGCTCGGCGCCTCCGGCTGAGGCTTTGCAGTTTCCGGTGGGGGCGGAGGGGGCGGAGGTGGTGGTGGCTGCTTCTTGGCCTGTTCCGGCGGCTTCGGCGCCGGCTGCTTCTCCTCGGGCTTCTTTTCTTCCGGCTTCCTCTCCTCCGGCGGCGGAACGAGTTCCACCTTCACGCTCTCGTCCTCAGCCGGCTTCGGCTCGATCTTCGGCAGGCCGAAAATCAGAAGGGCGATGAGCGGCACGTGCAGAAGCACGGACGCGCCAACGCCCCAGCGGATTTCAGGCCGCTGTTTTGGCGCTTCATGCGCTTCTGCCGGTTCGACGTCTTCTTCGGTCACAGCAGCGATGTGGCCTTTAAAACCGGCAGCATCAAGCCACAAATGCAAAAAACCTCGTGATCGCGCCGAAGCCATCCGCTGGCCGGTGCGCCATCCGTTGTCTCCTCAGACCTTGGGAGACGCGACACCGACGAGCGGAGCCGAGGCCGCGCCCTTAATAGGGAGAGGCGCTGAACTCTTGCATGCGTTAGCTGAGCGAGCCGATGATCTCTCGATAGGCGGCCTCCGGGAACGCCTTCAGTGTCTGGGTGCGGACATTGCCGCCCATCGCCAGCGATAGGCCAAACCGCGCCATGACGGCATCGTCAGGCGCTTCGCAGACAGCCACCATGTCGTAGCCGCCCATCGTCAGAAAGAACTGGTTGAAAGAGCCGCCCATGTCGCCGAGCAGTTTCTTCGCCGCATCCAGCCGTTTTGACGAGTCGCGAACATTGCGCACACCTTGGTCCGTCCAGTTGATCAACACAATGTAAGTGGTCATTTTGCACCTCCCAACGGAGGATTCTCCCGACACGGGCATGCGTCGGTCCTCGCTCGCGCATCGCGATCGATTTCTTCCCCCGTGGCCGGACTATAATCTTGTCACCATAGAGGGACAACAAAGGCGTCGGGATCATTGGTATTAATCACAAAAGCAAAAGCCGGGCACAAAGCCCGAGGCACGAAGCCCGGCTTTCCGATCATGACGGCAATTGTCGAAGCCTCAGCTGTCGAGGAGCGAGCGCAGCTTGCAGGTTCTTAGCTGTCCAGAAAGCTTCTCAGCTTTCTGGAGCGGCTCGGATGCTTGAGTTTGCGCAGCGCCTTCGCCTCGATCTGGCGGATACGTTCGCGGGTGACCGAGAACTGCTGGCCGACTTCTTCGAGCGTATGGTCGGTGTTCATGCCGATGCCGAAGCGCATGCGCAGCACGCGTTCCTCGCGCGGCGTCAGTGAGGCGAGGACGCGGGTCGTCGTCTCGCGCAGGTTCGCCTGGATGGCGGCGTCGATCGGCAGCAGCGCGTTCTTGTCCTCGATGAAATCGCCGAGATGCGAATCCTCTTCGTCACCCACAGGGGTTTCGAGCGAGATCGGTTCCTTGGCGATCTTCAGGACCTTGCGGACCTTTTCGAGCGGCATGGCGAGCTTTTCGGCCAGTTCTTCCGGCGTCGGCTCGCGGCCGATCTCGTGCAGCATCTGACGCGAGGTGCGGACGATCTTGTTGATCGTCTCGATCATGTGCACCGGAATGCGGATCGTGCGGGCCTGGTCGGCGATCGAGCGGGTGATCGCCTGACGGATCCACCAGGTCGCATAGGTCGAGAACTTGTAGCCGCGGCGGTATTCGAACTTGTCGACCGCCTTCATCAGGCCGATATTGCCTTCCTGAATGAGGTCGAGGAACTGCAGGCCGCGGTTCGTGTACTTCTTGGCGATGGAAATGACGAGGCGAAGGTTCGCTTCGACCATTTCCTTCTTGGCGATGCGCGCTTCGCGCTCGCCCTTCTGCACCATGTGCACGATGCGGCGGAATTCCGAGATCGAAATGCCCGTCTCGGTCGCCAGATTCTGGATCTCCTGGCGGATGTCGCGGATCGTCGTGTTCTCGCCCTTGGCGAATTCCTTCCAGCCGCGGGCGGCCAGATTGCCGATCGACTTCATCCAGTTCGGATCGAGCTCGGCGCCCTGATACTGCTCCAGGAAGCTGTCGCGCTTGACGCCGTAGGATTCGGCCAGGCGCAGCAGGCGGCCTTCGTTGGAAACGAGGCGCTTGTTGATGTCGTAGAGCTGCTCGACGAGGGCGTCGATACGGTTCTGGTTGAGCGACAGCGACTTGACCGCCTTGATGAGCTCGTCCTTGAGCTCCTTGTAGCGGCGCTCCTGGGCTGAAGACAGCGTGCCGGATGCCGACAGGCGCTGCTCGACCTGCTGGTCCTGCAGCTTGCGCAGCTTCTTGTAAGTCTCGGCGATCGTATCCAGCGTCTCCATCACCTGCGGGCGAAGCTCGGCTTCCATCGCCGCCAGCGAGAGGTTGGATTCGTCCTCGTCCTCTTCCTCCTCTTCGGGAGGCAGGCCTTCGCCGCCGACATCGGTGATATCGTCGTCACCGGAGCGGGCGCGGCGGGTCTTTTCCTTCTCTTCCGCAGCCTTGCGGTCGGCCTCGATCTTCTCGGGGCTCTGGAACTGCGGCGCAGCCTTGGCCTCGGGACCGGAATAGGTCGTTTCGAGATCGATGATCTCGCGCAGCAGCGTCGTGCCTTCGTTGAGTTCGTCGCGCCAGATGATCAGCGCCTGGAAGGTCAGCGGGCTCTCGCAGAGGCCTGCGATCATCGTCTCGCGGCCGGCCTCGATGCGCTTGGCGATCGCGATTTCGCCTTCGCGGGAGAGCAGCTCCACCGAGCCCATCTCACGCAGATACATGCGCACCGGATCGTCGGTACGGTCGGTCGGTTCTTTCTTCTTGGCGGTCGCAAGGGCGGTGCCGCCGGAAGGCGCGAGTTCGCCGCCGTCGCTGTCCTCGTCGCCGCCGGCATCGTCGTCATCGCCGCCGCCGGAAGCGCCCGCTTCCTCGGCTTCTTCGTCCTCGATGACGTTGATGCCCATGTCCGACAGCATCGACATGGTGTCTTCGATCTGCTCGGACGTCACTTCTTCGGACGGCAGAACGGCGTTCAGCTCATCCATCGTCACATAGCCGCGCTTCTTGGCGGCCTTGATCATCTTCTTGACCGCGTCGTCGGAAAGATCGAGAAGAGGGCCGTCGCTTGCGCCGTCGCGTTCGACTTCCGCGTCTTCGTTCTCTTTGACCTTGGTTGCCATTTATATCGTCGCCTTCCTGACGCTATCCAATCTCGCTACGGTGAATGGGCCGCCTCAGGGCCGGACGCGTCGCTCGCGCCGCCCTAGAATCACCTTTGCCCACCTAACGGGATGACATTTAAAGCCTGATTAACCATGATCGCCGGCACCGGACAGCAAAGCTTTTTTTGCTTTTGGAGTTCCGGCCATGGTTGCGCGATCCGCCTTGACCCAGTTCACCGTTTCAACAAGTCGAACGGTGATTCCTACATTTTTTGTTCTCGTCAAGCTTTTCCAGAAAAAAAGCTCACGAAATATCGGAAAAAGCCTTATCCACAGGCTTCGAACCGCGACTGCGATTGCGAACCTTATTTAAGAAGCGTCGAACAAAAGACAAGGGCAGCTTAGATTTTGCCCATCGCAGCAGTTGTTTCGGCCGTTTTTGCAGTTTTGCGGCGATATATTCGCCGGTTCCCGGCAGGCGCCATTCTCTGTTTCTAATGCGCGGCCCCGTCATAGGCCGTCACCTTCAGCGCGCCGAGATCGATCGCCGGGATGCAGCGCAGATTGATCGACGCCATGGCAGCGCCGTTCGGCGCCGCCCCCTCGCCGAAGGGCGCAATACCGCACCTGGGGCAGAAGTGATGCCGGATGACATGCCTGTTGAAAGTATAGGTGGAGATATTCTCCTCAGGCGTCTTCAGCACCAGATTCTCACGCGGCACGAAGGCCAGATGTCCGCCGCGCCGGCGGCAAAGCGAACAGTTGCAGTCGAGCGCCTCGGTGAACTCGCCTTCGACTTCGAAAGCAATATTGCCGCAATGGCAGCTGCCTTCATAAATCATCGCGTCCTCCTCACATCCAATCCATGACGACTTTGCCGGAATTGCCTGACCGCATCGCCTCGAAGCCGTCGCGGAAATCGTCGATCTTGATGCGATGGGTGATGATGGGTGATAGATCGAGGCCGCCCTGGACGAAGGCGATCATCTTGTACCAGGTCTCGAACATCTCCCGGCCGTAGATGCCCTTGAGATTGAGCATTTTGAAGATCACCTTGTTCCAGTCGATCTCGAAGCCCGCCGGCGCAATGCCCAGAATGGCGATCTTGCCGCCATTGTTCATCTTGTCGATCATGTCGCGGAAGGCGGGTGCGGCACCTGACATTTCAAGCCCGACGTCGAAACCCTCGGTCATGCCGATCGTCTTCATCACGTCGGCGAGATTTTCCTTCGACGCGTCGACGACATGGTCGATGCCGAGCTTGCGCGCCAGGTCGAGTCGATGCGGATTGATATCGGTGATGACGACCTTGCGGGCGCCGGAACGTTTGGCGACGAGCGCGCCCATGATGCCGATCGGTCCGGCGCCGGTGACAAGGACGTCCTCGCCGACGAGATCGAAGGAGAGTGCCGTGTGCACGGCATTGCCGAACGGATCGAAGATCGCGGCGATCTCATCGGAAATATCATCGGGGATCGGCACGACATTGCTTTCGGGAATGCAGACGAACTCGCCGAACGAACCCGGACGGTTGACGCCGACGCCGAGTGTGTTGCGGCAGAGATGCCCCCTGCCCGCCCGGCAGTTGCGGCACTTGCCGCAGACGATATGCCCCTCGCCGGAAACCCGCTCGCCGACATGATAGCGGGTGACGGCAGAGCCGATCTCGGCGATCTCGCCGCAAAATTCATGGCCGACGACCATCGGCACCGGAATCGTCTTCTGCGCCCACTGGTCCCAGTTCCAGATATGCACGTCGGTGCCGCAGATCGCCGATTTCTTCACCCGGATCAGCACATCATTCGGCCCGACCTCCGGCACCGGCACATTCTCCATCCAGAGCCCGACCTCGGGCTTCGATTTGACCAGCGCCTTCATCATGTTCGACATCGACTATATCCTGCCCTTGTTCTAGTGCCGGACCTTGCGACTCCCTCTTCTGCCCAGCGGGGAGAAGGTGCCCGTAGGGCGGATGAGGGAGCGACACGGCACACCATAGAGACCTTACTTTATTTCCCACTTACCGCTCGAACGTCGCTTCGCTCCTTCCCCCTCAGCTGTCCTGTCGGACTAACCAGCGGCGAGCCGCCGGTCTCGCCCAGTCCTTCGGACCCCCGCTGGGAGAAGAGGAAGAGTGAGCTGCGCTCAAATCACACCCAACTCCCGCCCGGCCTCGGCAAAGGCCGCAATCGCCCGCTCGACATCCGCCTTGGAATGCGCCGCCGACATCTGCGTGCGGATGCGGGCCTGCCCCTTCGGCACAACCGGGAACGAGAAGCCGATCACATAGATGCCCTTCTTCAGCATCAGGCCCGCCATATCCTGGGCAAGCTTGGCGTCGCCGAGCATGACCGGGATGATCGGATGGCCTTCGCCGGCGAGCGTGAAGCCGAGCCTGGTCATCTCGCGGCGGAAAAGATCGGCATTGTCGGAAAGGCGCTTGCGCAAGGCGTCGCCGTTTTCGATCAGGTCGAACACTTTGAGAGAGGCAGCGGCAATAACGGGCGCCAGTGTGTTCGAGAACAGATAGGGCCGCGAGCGTTGCCGCAGCCATTCGACGACCTCGGCCTTCGCCGAGGTATAACCGCCCGAGGCGCCGCCGAGCGCCTTGCCGAGTGTGCCGGTGATGATATCGATCCGGCCCTCGACGCCGCAATGTTCGGCCGAGCCGCGGCCGTGCCTGCCGACGAAGCCGACGGCATGGCTGTCATCGACCATGACCATGGCGCCGTATTTCTCGGCGAGATCGCAGACCCCGCTCAGATTGGCGATGATGCCATCCATCGAGAAGACGCCGTCAGTGGCGATCAGCTTGAAGCGGCTACCTTCGGCCTTCTTCAATTCCTCTTCGAGCGCCGCCATGTCGTTGTTCGCGTAACGGAAGCGCTTGGCCTTCGACAGCCTGACGCCGTCGATGATCGAGGCATGGTTCAGCGCATCCGAAATGATCGCGTCCTCTTCGGAAAGCAGCGTCTCGAACAGGCCGCCATTGGCGTCGAAGCAAGAGGAATAGAGGATCGTGTCTTCCATGCCGAGGAAGGAGGAAATGCGCGCTTCGAGCTGCTTATGCTCCTCCTGCGTGCCGCAGATGAAGCGCACCGAAGCCATGCCATAGCCGTAGCGGTCGAGCGCCTGCTTGCCCGCCTCGGCCAATTCCTCATTGTCGGCAAGGCCGAGATAATTGTTGGCGCAGAAATTCAGCACCCGCTCGCCGGTCGAAATCGCAATCTCGCCCCCTTGCTTGGAACTGATGACCCGTTCGGATTTATAGAGCCCGGCATCCTTCAGCGCCGAAATCTCGGCGCGGAGATGGGAGAGAAATGGCGAGGTCATGGGCGGCCCTTCCTGATGTTTTTATAGTTTTCGGGTTAGCATATCGCCATCGCCTTGTCTTGTTCAGCGCTGGGCCGAGATCGGCAGGAACATCGGCCGATCCGCTCAATCGTCATGCGCCAGGATGATCTCCAGGAAGGCGTCGCCATAGCGTTCGAGCTTCGCCTGCCCGACGCCCGATATGGCGAGCAGTTCCTTGCGGCTGCGCGGCCGTTCCGTGGCGAAGGCGATGAGCGTCGTATCGGGAAAGACGACATAGGGCGGCACGCCAAGCGATTTGGCGATCGCCATGCGCTCGGCCCGCAACGCCTCGAACAGACTGCCGTCGGCGCCCGACAGCGCCGATTTGCGCTCGCTGCGCTCCGCTTTCTTCGCGCGCCGTTCCGAGGCAGGCCGGTCCTTGCGGAAGAATACCTGTCGCTCGCGCTTGAACACGGCGCGCGCTTCCGGCTCCAATTTAAGCGCCCCATAGGCATCGTGATCGACCCGGATCAGCCCCATGGCGAGCAATTGCCGCCAGACAGACTGCCAGGTCCGCGCCGGAATGTCCTTGCCGGCGCCGAAGACGGGCATATCGACATGGCCGAAACGCTCGGTCTTCTCGTTGACATTGCCGACGAGCACGTCGATGACGTGGCCGGCGCCGAAACGCTCGCCGGTGCGATAGATGGCAGCCAGCGCCTTGATCGCCGCTTCCGTGCCGTCCCAGGTCTCGACCGGCTTCAGGCAGGTGTCGCAATTGCCGCACTGGCCGGCGTGGGCCTCCCCGAAATGGGCCAGGATTGCCTGCCGCCGGCAGGAGGCGGTCTCGCAGATCGCCAGCAAGGCATTGAGCTTGGCGCGCTCGACCCGCTTGATCTCCACGGCGGCATTGCCCTCGTCGATCATCCGGCCGCGCTGAATGACGTCGGCCATGCCATAGGCCATCCAGACCTCCGACGGCAGGCCGTCGCGGCCGGCGCGCCCGGTCTCCTGGTAATAGGCTTCGACCGAACCCGGCAGGTCGAGATGGGCGACGTAACGCACATTCGGTTTGTCGATGCCCATGCCGAAGGCGACGGTGGCAACCAGGCAGAGGTTCTCTTCCTTCAGGAAGGCATCCTGATGGGCGTCACGAAGCGCCCGGTCCATGCCGGCATGATAAGGCAGTGCGCGAATCCCCTGCCCGTTCAGCCAGTCGGTCGTATCCTCGACCTTGGCGCGCGACAGGCAATAGACGATGCCGCTGTCGCCCTTATGGTCTGACAGGAAGCGCAGAAGCTGCTGGCGAGGCTGATCGCGCTCGACGATCTCATAGCTGATGTTGGGACGATCGAAGCTGGTGGTGAAGATCTCGGCAGCGTCGAGCCCCAGCCGCTCGACGATATCGTCGCGCGTATGCGGATCAGCCGTTGCCGTCAGCGCAATCCTGGGCACACCGGGATATTGATCGCCGAGCCGGCCGAGCTCACGATATTCCGGCCGGAAATCATGCCCCCATTGCGAAACGCAATGGGCCTCGTCGATCGCAAACAGCGCGATCTTCTCGTTGGCGATCAGCTCGCGGAAGCCGTCCGTGAGGATGCGCTCCGGCGTCACATAGAGAAGGTCGAGCCTGCCGCCCGAAAGCGCGCGGCGGACCTCGACGAATTCTTCGCGCGACAGCGACGAATTGAGTGCGGCGGCGCGAATGCCGAGCTGCTTCATCGCCTCCACCTGATCGCGCATCAGCGCAATCAGCGGCGAAACAACGATGCCGACGCCTTCGCGGCAGAGCGCCGGGATCTGGAAGCACAGTGATTTGCCCGCGCCTGTCGGAAAGAGCACCACCGCATCGCCGCCCGACACGACATGCTCGATCACCTGCTGCTGCTTGCCGCGAAAGGAGGAGTAACCGTAGATCTGCTGCAAAACCCCGAGCGGCGAGCGGCCGGCGGAAAACAGCGCATCGGCAGCGGAAAAGCCGGCTTCGTTCCGTTCGGTCAGCGACATCAGTGGTTCGCCGCCCCTTTGACGCGGCCGGAAAGCACGCCGAAGCCGTCGATGATCGCCTCCTGGTTCTCGAGGCGCACGCCTTCCAGATGCACTTCCTGCTGGGCCCGTATCAGCTGAACGATCGCCTCGCCGTCGCCGGCTTCAGTGGCCAGCGCAATCTCGCGTTCGAGCTCCATCTTCTGTCGACGCAGCGCCTTTGCCCGTTTGTGGAAGGCGAGCGCCTGGCGGTAACCCTCACGCGCATCCTCCATCGCCGCCTCCTCCGTCGCCGTCCAGAGCCTGGCATTGCGCACTTGCTGGTCGAGGCTCTTGATCAGCGGACCGAAGCCTTCGAATTCCAGCCGTTCGGTCAGATAGTCGCGCGTCAGATGCGGGCCGGCAACGGCGGCCGCTGCCCCAAGCACCGCCGACCACAACCGTTGCAGCTCGCGGCTGTCATATTCGATCGCGGCGATCTCGTCATAATCGTCGATCATCAGCGCCGGATGATTGACGATGGTGAGCGCCAGCACGCTTTCGCGCAGCGCCGTATTGTCCCGGTGGCCACGCACGGGGCCCGAGCGGGCAAGCCGGTCGGAAATCAGGCTCGGGCTTTTCGGCCCTGCCTTGCCGGCATTGTCGCGGCCGGCCCGGGAATTGCCGCCGAAACCGCGCCGCTCGCCATTGTTGCGGCTTTGGAACTGCGGCTGGAAGAAGGCGTTCAGCCGGTCGCGAATATCCTGCTGGTAATGACGGCGCACATTCTCGTCGGCGATGACGGCCACGAGCTGCTTCAGCCGCGCCTCGAGCTCGGCGCGCGCCTCGGGCGTGTCGAATTTGCCGGTGTTGATCTCCCGGCTCCACAGCATCTCCGAAAGCGGCTTTGCCTGGCTCATCACCTTGTCGAACGGCGCGCGGCCCTCATCGCGCACGAGATCATCAGGGTCCTTGCCGTCGGGCAGAAGCGCGAAGCGGACCGAGCGCCCGGGCTTCAGATGCGGCAGCGCCAGTTCGGCGGCGCGATTGGCGGCGCGGATGCCGGCGCCGTCGCCATCGAAGCAGAGCACCGGCTGCGGCACCATCTTCCAGAGCAGCTCGAGCTGGTTCTCGGTGAGCGCCGTGCCGAGCGGCGCGACCGCGTTCTCGATACCCGCCTGGTGCAGCGCGATCACGTCCATATAGCCTTCAACGGCAATGATCGTGCCGCTCGCATTGTCGTTCTGCTGATCGCCGCGGCCCGGCCCCTGGATGGCGCGGCGCGCGCGGGCGAAATTGTAGAGCACATTGCCCTTGTGGAAGAGCTCCGTCTCGTTGGAGTTCAGATATTTCGCCGGCGCATCTGATGACATTGCGCGTCCGCCGAAGGCGATCACCTTTTCCCGCGACGAGAGGATCGGGAACATGATGCGGTCGCGGAAGCGATCATAGGAAACCGGCACGTCCTCATGCACAACAAGGCCGCAGGCTTCGATCTGCTCCTTCGAGACGCCCTTGCCGGCGAGAAATTCCTTGAGCGCATTGCGGCTGTCGGGCGCATAGCCGAGGCGGAAGGTCTCGATGGTGCGCCCGGTCAGCCCGCGATCGCGCAGATAGGCGCGCGCCTTCGCGCCATTGGCTGTCTGCAGCTGGTCCTGAAAGAAGGCCGTCGCCATTTCCATGACGTCGAGCAGCGAGCCGCGCTCCTTCTCGCGCTTTTCCATGACAGGATCGGCAAGCGGCATCGGCACGCCGGCCATATCGGCGATCTGCTGCACCGCCTCGGGAAAACTCAGGCCTTCGAGCTCGGTGAGGAAGCGGAAATGGTCACCGGTGACGCCGCAGCCGAAGCAGTGATAGCGGCCCTTCCGGTCCTCGCAGTGGAAGCTCGGCGACTTCTCGCCGTGGAACGGGCAGCAGGCCCAGTAATCGCCGCGCGACACATTGGTCTTGCGCTTGTCCCAGCTCACACGGCGCGCGATCACGTTCGAAATCGGAACGCGGTCACGGATCTCATCGAGAAAGGTGTTGGAAAAGCGCATTTATACCTCTTGGCCAACCTCCATATAATCTGCTTTGTCGTACCATGCCACGAAACTTGTCACGAAAACCCGCTATTCACAGGCAAGGGCACCCGTCTCCGATTGCGTCGGTTATCCAATCAAAAACACGTTATCGCCCCTGCGACAGGGGTGCGACATTATTGTCCTCGCAACGCCGAAATTCAGCCCACGCCAAAGCCAGAGTAACGATACCCGCCTTTTGCCTGACTTGAATAAATCGTTTTAAAACAAATTATTGTCGCCGGCTGTAACCGGCGGCGCTCATCCCCGCGCCGCCTGTCGAGCCTCCCCTTCGGCACCTCCAAAACCGACATTTCCGGCAATCATTATATTTTTGTAATTTGAATGGGCTGCCGCACCGCAATAAGTTCGATCTCAACAAAGCGATCCCCGAGCGAAGCACCATCCCTACCCCCGGCGCCGCTTCGCAAGGGTGCCTTTGCAAATACCCTCCGGCTTGGGCTTCGGCCCTGCGTGCCGGCGGAAGCAAAGTGCAAGAAGGCAGGAGCGCCCCCAGCTCCTGCCTTCTTAAATTTTTGGCTTTTCCTGATACAAATTCCCTTTTAAAATTAACCGACTATTGACAAACCCGTTGACATCAAGCGCTTGCGTGGAGGAAGTATGGGCCGACTTTCCTGGACCCCTTCCCCATGGCCTTTACCGCTGAAACTCTCACAGCGGACGATCGCTTTTTCGCGGCGATCCTCCACTGCGCCGATCAGATGCTCGCGATCTATCGTGAGAGCCCGCGCATCGCCTCGATTTTCGCTGCACAGCAACGCTGGCTGATGGCCCATGCCGGCTTCGCGCTTCATTATGGCCACCCCGACTATGAGAAGAGCGGCCTCTATTCCGGCCGCTTCGTCGATTTTGCGGTCAAGAACGACATCGCCAGCCGCAACACGGCCGCCGCCTTCATGCAGGAAATGCTGGCCTATCGCTTCCTGCGTCCGGCGCCTGGTGCAAACAAGCGCACACGCTATCTGGAACCCACCGAAATCGCCGAGCAGCACTTCACCCGATGGCTCGTCACCCACATGATGATCCTCGACCACCTCGACGGCGGCGAGCGCGCCGAGAAGATCGCTGCCGCCCCCGCGGCGATGATGGCAGCGATCCAGCCGCGCATCGCAAAAGCGATCATCGGAAGCCAGGCGGTGCGTAGTCCAGGCCCCACCTTCAACCTCTTCAACTGGGCAAATTCCGGCGGACTGGTGATGGACTACCTGATCTCGCGCCTTCCGGGTTTTCCCCCGACAGCCGAGCGCGTCGCGATCGGCCCCCTGTCGCTGCGGGAACTCCGCGAACGGTTCATGATATCGAACACACATCTGAAGCGGCTTCTGACGCAGGCCGCGACCATGGAAAGCGTCGGCTGGACCGAACCTTCCCGCAAGGGCGACTTCTGGCTGTCACGCCGCTTCATCCTTGAATATTGGAATTATCAGGCGTCGAAATTCGCCATCGTCGATGCTGCCGCCGAGGCGGTGCTGGGGCCTGCGGTCCTCGACGAACCGCAGGCGAGACGGGTCTGAATTAGTTCAGCAGTTCCTTGACGGTCGCCGACGCCTTGGCGAAATCCATCTGGCCGGCATAACGCTCCTTGAGCGCTGCCATCACCTTGCCCATGTCCTTGGCGCCGACAGCACCAGTCTCGGCGATGATCGCCGAGACGTTGGCACGCACTTCGCTCTCCGACAGCTGCTTCGGCATGAAATCCTGGATGACGGTGATTTCGGCGCGCTCCTTGGCGGCGAGTTCCGGCCGGGAATTCTCCTCGTAGATCTTGGCCGATTCGTCGCGCTGCTTCACCATCTTGGCAAGAATCTGCAGGATTTCGTCGTCGCTCGCCTGCTCCTTGCCGGCGCCGCGATTGGCGATATCGCGATCCTTGATCGCGGCCTGAATCAGCCGGACGGTAGAAAGCCGCTCCGAATCCTTGGCCTTCATCGCCTCTTTCAGCTGGGTGGCGAGTTGATCGCGCAGCATGGTCTCTTCTCCGTTTTTGATGCCGTTTCATAAACCACGCCGATGCAACGGATCAAATAAATTGCGCGATCGGCGAGATAAAGAGCAGGAAAACGGCCGTAATCCCGGTTACAAAGATTGACGCTCAGCGTTTGCGTGGCTATCTACCGCCACCTGCACCAAAATTCGTGATCAGGACTGAAGCGCGCGGCATTGCCGTGCCCAGACGCCTGCGAGATCAAATGGCAGCCAGCGCGGCAACGCGCATCGGCCGCCGGAAACGGGATGAAGATGACCGCGACAGCACCCTGGACAATCGAAAAGCCAACCGCCCTGCTCGTTCTCGCCGACGGCACGGTGATCGAAGGCAAGGGCATCGGCGCCACCGGCAAGATCCAGGCCGAGGTCGTCTTCAACACGGCACTGACCGGCTATGAAGAGATCATGACCGACCCTTCCTATCTCGGTCAGATCGTCACCTTCACCTTTCCCCATATCGGCAATATCGGCACCAATGATGAAGACATCGAAGATCTGACGCCTGCCGCTCGCCACGGCGCCGTCGGCGTCATCTTCAAGGCCGACATCACCGAACCTTCGAACTACCGCGCCGCCAAGCATCTCGACCAGTGGCTGAAGGCCCGCGGCATCATCGGTCTCTGCGGCATCGACACCCGCGCCCTGACCGCTTGGATCCGCGAGAACGGCGCTCCCAACGCAGTGATCGCCCACGATCCGAACGGTGTCTTCGACATCGAGACGCTGAAGGCCGAAGCCAAGGCCTGGAGCGGCCTCGAAGGCCTCGACCTTGCCAAGATCGCCACGTCGGGCCAGTCCTCGCAATGGACCCAGACGCCCTGGATCTGGAACGAAGGCTACGGCGAGCTCGGTGCCGCTGATGCCAAGTATCACGTCGTCTGCCTCGACTACGGCGTCAAGCGCAACATCCTGCGCCTGTTTGCCGGCCTTGACTGCAAGGTGACCGTGGTGCCGGCGACGACGAGCGCCGAAGACGTGCTCGCCATGCAGCCGGACGGCATCTTCCTGTCGAACGGCCCCGGCGATCCGGCGGCAACTGGCGAATATGCCGTGCCGGTGATCAAAACGCTTGTTAAGACCGATATCCCGGTCTTCGGCATCTGCCTCGGCCATCAGATGCTCGGCCTCGCCCTCGGCGCCAAGACCGAGAAGATGCACCAGGGTCATCACGGCGCCAACCATCCCGTCAAGGATCACACGACCGGCAAGGTCGAGATCGTCTCGATGAACCACGGCTTCGCGGTCGACTCGAAGTCGCTGCCCGATGGCGTTGAAGAGACTCATATTTCGCTTTTCGACGGCACCAATTGCGGCCTGCGCGTCCTCGGCAAACAGGTGTTCTCCGTCCAGCACCATCCGGAGGCCTCTCCCGGCCCGCAGGACAGCCACTATCTCTTCCGCCGCTTCATCAACATGGTGCGCGAGAAGAAAGGCGAGCCGGCGCTCGCCGAACGCTGATTTCAAGAACTGCCGATTTCGCAAGAGCCCGCTAAACCGGCAGCCACTAAAGTGACGTGGAATCTCTTGAATCTTGAAAGGCAGCGATGAGAGGAAGGACCGCTTTCTGCCGAAGCGGTCTTTCTTCGTTATACAAAAATAAGGCTGCTTCGTGCCCCCATTTCGAACGTTGAAGCAGACCTGGCCCTGCCGGAAAGCAGATATTGTCTAGTTTCAAGGTAACGGCATCTCGGCGAAGCTGCATAAATGTTTCGCAAGCATCCTGTCTTCACTCTGGGTTACGGCTCATCGCCACCATGATGCAAGGCGGTCCAGCGGAAAAGTCATGCGAGGCTCGGGCTGGTTAACGCGTTTTGTGGAGCGTCTGAAGAAGCTTGACACTGCGATCCAGACCGCCGTTCTCGCGCGCGCTCCCTTGATCACGCCCTTGAACGCGCCGGAGATTGTTCCCGCCCGCTGTCACGTCTCCGGCAGGCCAGCCTTTCGGAAGCCGTCGACAATGTGGTCTCGTACAGATGCATCACGCAGCGGCTGGGAGTTCAGCCAATGACCGATGGTGAAATGAGGGTGGGCGATCAGGAACAATTCTGCTTCTCGCCGCGCCTCCTCATTGTGGCCCAACTGCGCAAGCGCAGCGGCCAGGAATTTCCGTGAGTTCGTACGATACGTGTCTTTCCTGCGGAGTGTAGCGGTTGCCGCCTCATAGTCACCCGCGGCGTATTGCGCCTGACCAAGATGACAAAGATACCAGCACGCCGGATAGGGATTGAGCCGCAGAGCTTTTTCGATCTGCGCCAGTCCGTCGGCAACCCTGCCGTCCAGCACGGACATATCAGACATGGCGGCCCACGTGTCGGCGTGGTTGGGGTCGAGTTTCAGGGCCATGGCAAAGGCGGCCTCCGATTCCTCCCATCGCCGTTCATAGGCCAAAATAGTCCCCAGAACATAACGGCAGCCCGCATCATTGGGATCCAGGTCGACCGCCTTCTGGGCTGATGTCACCGCCATGCGACGGTTAGGATCTTCGGGCTCGCCGAAATGAGTCCAGGCTAGCCAACGGTTATAGGCGAGCAGACCGAGCGCCTCGGCATATGTTGGCTCGAGCTTGACCGCGCGTTGGAGCAGCATATAGGCCTCACGCTCGGTTTGCGGCGACTCCTCCGTCAGGAGACGGGCGCGTACACACAGATCGTAGGCCTCGAAGTTCCTCGGCCGATTGCGCGGCGTCGGGATGGTCAGCCGGCCGACGAGGGCTTCAATGATCTTGGCATTGACCTCATCCTGTAATTCGAAAACATCTTCCACCGTCCTGTCGAACCGTTCGGCCCACAAGTGCTGGCCGCCATGCGCGTCGATCAATTGGGCATTGATGCGGACACGGCCCATTGCGCGTCTGGCGCTCCCCTCCAGGACGTAGCGGACGCCGAGTTCCTGGGCGACCAGCTTTACGTCGACCGGCTTGCCCTTGTAGCCCCACACGGAATTGCGCGCGATGACGAACAGGCCCGCCGTGCGGGAAAGGTCGGTGATCAGGTCTTCGGTCAAGCCGTCGACGAAAGGCGCGTCCGCTTCATCCCCACTCATGTTCGTGAACGGCAATACAGCGATCGAGGGACATTCGGGCAGCGGCAAAATGCTTTGCAGCGCATCCGGCCAATGCCACAGGTGGACCGGGCGAGTGAGGTTCTTCAGGTAGCGTTCGCCTGCATCGAAGAACCGGTCGCCGATCTTGCCGACGATCTCGCCATGAACGCTGGCTGAAATGCAGATGCCTCCCGGCGCGGCCAGCGTCTCGAGGCGCGCCGCGACATTGACGCCGTCGCCGAGGACGTCCCAACCCTCGTCAATGACATCTCCCAGATTGACGCCGACACGCAAAAGCAGGCGCCGGTCCCCGGAAGCCTCAACAGCAGTGGTGGCCCGTTGCATTTCCAAGGCTGCGGCGACCGCTTCCACCGCGCTGCCGAATTCGATCAGGAAGCCGTCGCCCACGACCTTGAAGATGCGACCGTTGTGACGCATCACAGCCGGCTCGATGACGCCGGAACGGAGTTCCCTGAGATTCGCCAGCGTTGCGACTTCATCAGCCTCCATCAGGCGTGAATATCCCACCACATCCGCAACGACGATGGCGGCAAGGCGACGCTGAAGAGATTGGTCCGTCATGTGAGGACAAGCCCAACGACCAAACTCCCAAGGTATTGTTCAAGTGCCGGCGAGTCAACAAGCAGGCGACCTCCACCTCCATCAAGCCGTCATCCCTCTTTGTGACCGACGGCGTCGAAGTGGACGACGCGGAGATAAGTATCCACGGAAAGCGGACGGTTCTTGAACGTCTGGTGATGACCGGCGAACGGCTGGTCGCCAGCGGCGGTTTCCGCTGAGATGGGAGTGAAAAGCGCGCGCTTCCTCAGCACGCGCATACTTGGATACCGGTCCACCCACCCTCCGTCGTCCTCGGGTTTGATCCGAGGACCCACGTCGGCGTCTTCGGCTGTGGCCATGGATTCCAGGCTCATGGCCTGGAATGACGGAGGCCGGAGGTGCGTTTCCGCCCAACTCGCCGGCGGCGCGGACCGGAGAGTTTCGATGCGCTTGCCGCGATGTCATTTGCGACAACCGTATCAACCGCACTGAGAAAGTTGACGAAGGCCAAGACATCGGAATGTCTCGACCCTCGCTGGGAGGGCCTTAGCTGCCTTTGCGATCCGCAAGCTGTGGCACGAACATATCGCTCCACTTGCTTGGCACGTTCTTGATCAGGCCGGCGCGGTGCATGAAATCGGCAAAATTCATGATCCCGTTCGGGGTCGTATCAAACTTCGCGTCCTTGTCCTCGATCATCTCCTGCGCATCCGCGGGCTCGACCTTAACCTTGGAGCTTTTGGAGAAGATTTCCGCCGCCTGCTTCTTGTCCTTGGCAATCAGGCCGTTGGCTTCATCGAGCGCATCGATGAAGGCCTGCGTCATCTTGGGATTGGCATCGACAAACTTCTTCGGTGCGAAGGTGACGTCGAGTGTAATGTTGCCGAGATAGTCCGTCGAGCTCAGCACCCGGTGAACGTTTGGCGACTTGGCTTCGATGTACTGGAAGGGAGGGGACGTAAAGTGGGCGTTGATTTCGGTTTTCCCACTCACGAGAGCGGCCAATGCTTCGGGATGAGGAAGGCTGACCGTGAGAGGATCGAGCTTCGCGTAGTTCTCTTCGCCGAACTCCTTCGCGACAATCATCTGCAGCACGACGGCGGCAAGTGATGTCTTGATGCCTGGAAGTGCGATCTTATCGCTACTCTTAAAGTCTTTGAGCGACTTGATCTCGGACTTGTTCGTGTTGAGCCACAGCGAAGTGGAGCTCATGCCCGAAACGCCAACGACTTCAACGTTGGGGATGCCCTTCGCCTTGGACCACAGCGTAACGAAGCCCGGAGCACCCGTTCCGGCAAAATCCAAGGTACCGGCCATCATGGCGTCGTTGATGACATTGCCGCCATCAAGCGAGAGCCAGGAAACCTTGACGTCGCCAAGACCGGCTTCCCTGGCATGCTTCTCGAGAAGTTTCTGATTCTCCATGACGATCAAGGGCAGATAGAGAATGCCGAAGCCCTTGGAAATCCTGACTTCGCTGACCTCCGCACGCGCAGCAGTGGCGAGCAAACCAGCTGCAATCAGACCTAAAAATGCCTGTTTCAGTTTCATGTCTTTCTCCTCCTTGTAAACATGAATTCTTCGTTCGATGACTAGTGTTGCATGCCCCAGCGGCGAACCGTTTTGCGCTCGATGGCTGCAAAGATGATATTTTCTACAAAAAGGCCGATCAGGATGACGGTGAACAGGCCAGCGAACACATTTGCCGTTTCAAGCTGATTGCGGTTTTCGTAAATGAACCAGCCAAGTCCACCTGAACCGGACGACACACCAAAAACCAGTTCCGCTGCGATCAAGGTGCGCCATGCGAACGCCCAGCCCACCTTCAACCCGGTCAAAATGGCGGGAAAGGCTGCGGGAATAAGGATGAGTCGGACAAGCGTGAGGCGCTTGAGGTGGTAGTTCTGGCCGACCATCTTGAGTGTGGGCGAGACGGAGCGGAAGCCGGCATGGGTGTTGAGTGCAATTGCCCACAGGACTGAGTGAACCAGAACGAAGATAACGCTGCCGGAACCAAGACCGAACCAGATAAGTGCCAGAGGCAGAAGCGCGATCGCCGGAAGCGGATTGAACATCGAGGTCAATGTCTCGAGCAGGTCCGCACCCAGCCGTGATCCAATTGCAAGGGTGGTCAGCAATGAGGCGAGAACGATACCGATGCCGTAACCGACGATCAGCGTTCTGAGCGATACGATCATACGATCGGGAATGACGCCGTTGACGATATTGGAGACAAAGGCTTCAACCGTCTGCCCGAATGTCGGGAACAGAAGAGGATTGGCAAGCCAGCGGCCATAGATTTCCCACATGAGGGCCAGAATCAAGAGAATGAAGGCTTTTCGCAGAAAACCGAGGCGATAGACGCGTTCGAACGCACTGACAGACTTGGCGACAATCGGAGCGTTGCCGGAATTCACGTCGTTTATGATTTCCGGTCTGAATGTGAAAAGATCGGTCATTTTGGTCATCCCGTCAGTGTGATGCGAACAGCATGTCGTTGATGCGGCTCTCGAGTTCCGCCTGTCTGGCAGTTCCGAGTTGATCCGGCGCGATGCTGTTGAGCTCGGCCTTGACCTCGCCAGGATGGGGCGACAGCAACAGAATGCGTGTACCGACGCGGATTGCTTCTTCGATCGAGTGCGTGACAAAAAGAACGGTGAATTTGGTATCGTCCCACAGACGCAGGAGCTCGTCCTGCATCTTGCGGCGAGTCAGCGCATCGAGAGCGGCGAAAGGCTCGTCCATGAGAAGGACATCGGGCTCCATAGCCATTCCGCGTGCAATTGCCACGCGCTGCTTCATGCCGCCAGAAAGCATGTGCGGGTAGCTGTTCATGAACCTCGCCAGCCCCACTTTTTCGATGTAAGACTCTGCGCGGTCACGCGCTTCGGCACCCGAAAGGCGGCCCGACGCGGTGAGCGCGAACCTGACGTTCTCGAGAACCGTCTTCCACGGAAGCAGTTGATCGAACTCCTGAAAGACCATCATGCGGTCTGGACCAGGCTCGGCAACCGGGCGGTCCTTGATCGTGATTTCACCTTCCGTCACAGGAAGATAGCCACCGATCGCCTTCAACAGAGTGGATTTGCCGCAGCCCGACGGGCCAAGAAGAATGAAGCGGTCGGAATTGTGCACATCGAAGCTCACGCGGCGGGTCGCGGTGATCAACGCGTCAGGTGTTTTATATTGTATCGTGACGCCTTCAACGCGCAGCAAAGGTGCCGGCGTCACGCCAGTGGATAGCGTGTCCATCAATCCTCCCAAGATATAGTCTGCAACTCCTCTAGTGCGATTTGAAGGTTACCAAGCTATTCTGACTCTTGTCTGACTCAGGCAGCGGGGAGGCGTGGGAGCGTGCGAGTTTTAATCGTGGAGGATACCGAGGACATTGCGAAAGCGATCTCTATCCGTTTGGAAAATGCGGGCCACGCCGTGGATCTGGAAGCCGATGGAGCCAATGCCATCGATCTCCTGAATGTTCAGACGTACGATCTGGTTATTCTCGACCTGACATTGCCTGGCTGCGACGGGCTCGAGGTTCTGCGCAACATTCGCTCCCGCCGCGTGAAAACGCCGGTTCTTGTGCTGACGGCACGCTCCGAAGTCAACGAGAAGATCAGCGCTCTCGATCTGGGTGCCGATGACTATTTGACCAAACCTTTCGACTATGGAGAACTGGAAGCGAGAGCGCGAGCCTTGATGAGACGCAATGACGGGCTGGCGGATAATCGCATTTCTTTCGGCGCTCTTGTGGTGGACCGCAAGGCGCGAGTGGCAGCGGTCGATGGCCAGCCGCTCAGCCTCACACGAAGGGAGTTGACCGTTCTTGAAATACTCGCTTCAAGGCCGGAGAGAATTTTCTCCAAGGAAGAATTGGTCGATCAGCTTTTCAATTTCGATCAGGATCCCAGCTCCAACGCCGTCGAGCAATTTGTCGCCAGGATAAGGCGAAAGCTCAGTGGCTCTTCCGTGGAGATCCGAACGTTGCGCGGCCTTGGGTATCAAATTGTCTCTACGTGAATTCAGCCGATCGATCAGGGTCAGGATACTCGGGCTTGTTGCAGGCGTTCTTGCTGGTGGAGCTGTCATTTTAGGCTGCATGGCGTTTTACGCTGCCAATACCGCAGCGCGAGAGGCCTATGACCGGCTCCTTGGAAGCGGTGCAGTCCAGTTTGCAGAAAACGTCTTTGTGCAAGGCGGTGTCGTGACGCTGGACCCTCCAGCCTCGACCATCTCAGCCCTTGCTGCCTACGATCTTGTCTTCTATCGCATTGTCGACCCACGGGGTATTGTCGTTGCAGGGAGCGAGGACCTTTCCCACACGGCGCTGCCTCAGCAGACGCAGAAAGAGTTGGTTTTCGAAGATGGCGTCTATGCGGATCAGCCCGTGCGCATGGCCACGATCTCGAAGAAAATCGAAAATCCCGCCGTTACCGGCTGGGCAGAGATCACGGTCGCACAGACGATACATGCTCGCATCGGCCTCGCCCGTAGGCTGACATACGAGGCGCTCGTAGTGATCGGTGTGATGTTCTTGCTGGCCGTGTCGGCGACCACGCTCTCGCTGCGATTTGCCCTGAAACCGCTCATACAGATCGAGCACGAGATCCAGTCGCGCGATCCTGACGATCTGTCACCGATTCATGCCGAGCCTCCGGTCGAGATACGCAACCTCGTCCAGTCCATCGACGGGTTCATGCGCCGACTGTCCGAGCGAATCGCGATGTTCCAGAGGTTCATCGGAGATGCCGCACATCAGATGCGCACACCGCTCGCTGCACTCGACGCACAGGTCGAGATGCTTTCAAATGCGAAGTCCGATGCTGCAATAAAGGATTCAATCTCACGGATAAGGGAAAGGAACAACGAACTGGGGCGCCTCACCGGCCAATTGCTCGATCATGCCATGATCCTCCACCGCATCGATGCGGCTCGATTTGATCCCGTGGATATCAACGAGTTTGTCAAGCTTGTAATGTCGAAAGCGGTGCCACTTTCGATGTCGAGGGAGATTGACGTCAGCTTCAGGCCTACAACCCCTGATATCGTTCTTTCCGTCGATGCGGTCAGCCTCCGGGAGGCAATCTCAAACCTCATCAATAATGCCTTGGCTCACGGAGCGACCTCCAAGCTGGAAGTGGAGGTCAAACCTCTTCCAGGAAGCGTGAGCATCATCATCCGTGACGACGGAGATGGTTTCGCTGCCGACCCACAATCGCTGCTTGCTCCGTTCGAAAAAGGGCCCAAATCCCGCGGCTCGGGATTGGGCCTGACAATCGCGTCTGAGGTCGCGAAAGCGCACAACGGCTCACTGCTTTTTCGACGAGAAAATGATTTCACCGTTGTTCAGCTCATTCTGCCGGTGCCGCCCTGATGCTGAGACGTTGTCGTCCATAAGCAGCCAATATATTCTATCGAGTTATTTCGCGATGAGAGCCAACTGCCGATCGAAATCAGAGGGATCGAAATAGTCGCGCCATACGGTGATCACTCCCTCCACGACCGTCAGCGTCCCCATGACCGGAAGTATGATTTTTCCACCGCCCTCATGCAGGAACACATCAAGCCGTTCGTTAAGGACGACATTTCCGGCCGCCGCGATCTGTGTGACCGTCCAATCAACCGTGAATGTCGTTCCAATTCCGAAATCCCGGTGAAACTTTCGGACATTCTCACGCCCGACGATGTTCGGGAACGGTACGTTGTCATACAGCAGTTCTTCGGAAAGCATGGCGATCGCCTCGTCGATGTGGCCGGTGTTCCAGTGGCCGAAGAAGGTCAGGGCTGCCTTGGTTGGGTCAGTCGACATTCAGTGAATTCCTTCTAGACGGGTTCGAAAACCCTAGCGACAAATTTCGGAGAGTTCTGGCTCGCAAAGCTGAAAAGCATTCAGACCAGCCGCGATCCACCGTCGAGGTTGAGCGTCGCGCCGTTCATCCAGCCATTCGCCATGAGGAATACGACTGCCGCCCCGGCTTCCTCGGCGCTCCCGAGACGATGTAAAGGCAATGTTGCCCTGAGACCCTGGACAAAGGCGTCGCGACCGTCGCCAAGTGCCTTGCCGAGCAGTGGAGTATCGATCGGACCCGGCGAAAGGGTGTTCACCCGGCGCGGCGCGAGTTCCAACGCAAGGCCGCGTGCCAATGCTTCCATCGCTGCCGAAGCGGCAGCGAGAACCGCGGTCCCATAGGCATTCGGCCGGTCGCCCAGCGCTCCGGAGATGAATGTCACCGAACCGTCGGCAGCGAGCCGGTCTCCAAGGGACCGAAGAATATATATCGCCGCCCAGACGCGCTCTTCGAACGCGCGGCGGAGATGGTCGACATCGGCTTCCAGCACCTGGCCGACGACGAAGCTTCCGGCCAGCAAGACGAGGTGATCGACATGTTCGATGTCAGCGAGCGCGGATTCGATAGCGGCGCGCTTGGTCACATCAGCCGCCCTCCAGCCACTGAGGCCATGTTGTTCTGCGGCTTGTCTTGCCCGTTCGGCGTCAGATCCGACCACGATGACTTTTGCGCCGAGGGACTTGGCTTGAGTGGCTGCGGCGAGGCCGATCCCCGAGGTGCCGCCGACGATGAGAATGGTTTTGCCTGAAAGGGTATCCGAGATGTTTGATTGAGCGCCCATCGCTCTGGCTCCGTTTTGGAGGCGCTCGATTGCGCCGATGGCCAGAAAGTAATTCCAACTCCTTCGATTGATAATTGGCCCAATATTCGCTTTACTCATGCCATCATGGCACAAATCGGTATAGAACGTCTCACTGGCCTGATTGCTTTTGCGCGGGCCGCGTCCCTTGGAAGCTACACGGCGGCAGCCCGCGCGCTTGCGGTGTCACCGTCGGCCGTCAGCAAGAGCGTCCAGCGGCTCGAGCAGCAGCTCGGCATTGTCCTGTTCCTCCGCACCACGCGCTCTCTGACGCTTACGCCGGAGGGCCGCGATCTGCACGATCGCGCGCTACGTCTCTTGCGGGAGGCCGAGGATATCGAGCAGGCCGCAATGGCCGCCCGCGCCGAACCGTCCGGCATTCTCCGGATATCCGCACCACTTCCGGTCGGCGTGCATATACTCGGTCCCGCGCTTCCTCGCTTGCGCGCACGCCATCCGAAACTCGCAATCGATCTGCGCCTGGGAGATCAGTTCGTAGACATGATCGAGGAGGGTATAGATGTCGCCATTCGGGTTGGAGCACTGGCCGACTCGCGTTTGAAGTCCCGACGGCTTGCGTCGCATCGCCTTTGCGCCTTTGCTTCGCCCGAGTATCTGAGACGACGGGGTACGCCTCGACATCCTGACGAACTAGCGGCGCATGACTGCGTCAATTTTCGCTTCCAGAGCTCGGGCCAGACACTTCGCTGGCCTTTTGCATCAGGAAAACGAGTCTTCGAGGCCACGCCAGAGATTGGGATCACGGTGGACACAAGCGATGGTGTCGCCGCTGTCCTCGTCGCCGGCGGCGGCGTCGGCATCTCTCCAACCTACATCGCCGCGCCCTATGTGAAACGCGGCGAACTCGTGCCGATCCTCGCCGCCTTCGCCGTCGACCGCTCCAGCATGATTGCGCTCTGGCCAGAGAGCCGCCGCGCCAATCCGAATGTCAAAGCATTTCTGACATTTCTCGATGAGGTTTTCCCGGCGCGCCCACCTTGGGATGAAGTGGTGTTTGCCGGACAGTAGTGTTGCGGGCTCGGATGGCGCTACCGGGAAGGCCAGACTTCGGCCCTGATCGCAATCCCCGAAAACGCCGCCCGACCGGCTTGGCCGTAGGTCTGGGCTAGATTCAAACAGCCCGAAAGGCTCGAGGCCGGAGCTTGTAAAATCCGCGTGGGAGCAGAACACCGGTTCCTCTCCAGGTCATTGTGGAGCTGAACACCTCTGGCGCCTTGCAGCGGTTCAGGGCATCCTATGATGGCTGAGAATTGTGGTTATGGCAGTTGGAGGATTGCCGATGCGCTGCTTTACCGTGCTTGGACCCTCACAGACCGGAAAATCGACAGTCGTGGAAAAGCTCGGCTCGCTGGAGGGCACGCCGAGAAATCCAGCTCCCCTTATGGACTGAACCTCACGGAATTCACCTTTGGAAATGAGGCGTGGTGTGCACTGGATGCGCCGGGACCCAACGAAGCTTTGGTGCATGCGCAGCAGGCGCTTCTTGCCAGCGACGCCTGCATACTGTGCGTTTCATCGGCACCCGAGGAGGCTGTGCTCGCCGCGCCCGACAGCAGCGGTGGCCCGTTGCATTTCCAACGCTGCTGCGACCGCTTCCACCGCGCTGCTGAATTCGATCAGGAAACCGTCGCCCACGACCTTGAAGATGCGGCCGTTGTGGCGCATTACAGCCGGCTCGATGACGCCGGAACGGAGTTCCCTGAGGTTTTCAAGCGTTGCGACTTCATCAGCCTCCAGTGCCGGCGAGTCAACAAGCGGTAAGAGGGCCGGATCGGTGTCGGCACCAGACGGGGTCTCGCCGCAAACGGCCCTTTGCATCGAGCAGATGTTCGTGGCTGGCCAGCTTCAAGGCATAGTAGAGCGCCCCGTCTCGTCAGACCCTAGAAACTGGCTTGGCGACGGACACGATAGCGGATGTGTGTCGCCGCCGGCGTGTCGATTACCCTGACAAGCTCCAGCTCGATCTCTGACGGCAAAACATCGAACAGCCGGCGGCCGTGACCGAGCAGCACCGGGATCAGATGGATCTGGATCTCGTCCAGCACCCCGGCCCGGAGTGCTTCTTGCGCCGTGTAACCACCCCGCAGTTGCACGTCCCGATCACCGGCCGCGGCCTTCGCCAGCGCCATCGCGCTCTCGATTCCTTCGTTCACGTAGGTCACCAACGGATAACCCCAACGGGCAGCGGGCGGCGGAGGCCGGTGACTGGGCACGAAGATCGGAGCGCCGCCATGACTGCCTCCCCAGTGATCCATGAGCTCGGCAGTCCGCCTGCCAGCAAGAACTGAACCGGCCGCCTTCCATTCGGCCTCGAATTCACGGACAGGCCCGGCTTGAGCGGATCCCTCGTCCGCATCCGCCCAGTGGTGCAGCCGCTCTCCATCCTCGCCTCCAAGATAATCGTTTTCGTCGGCGATATACCCATCGAGTGACATCGACATGTCGAGGATGGATTTGGACATTTCGTTCTCCTATGACGACTGAAGGTCAAGTGTGCGAAGGCTGCTGTCGGCAGGTGCGGTGGGCGCCGTGCCTGGGTCCGATCATTCAGGTTCGTTAGACCAATTCACGACGATCAATGTTGCACGGAGATTGGACTGTCGAAAGGACCGATTATCACAAAATCCATGGAACCAATCTTCGTGATGCGGTAGAGGTGCTTGACGCAACCCCTCAGACTTGGTGGAGACCCAACTTGGTCCTTGCGCTGGAGCTTGATATTCGGCTGCCCGACAAAAACACGGGCCAGCTTGTCAGCCAATTGCATCGACAACTTCGGACAGCGATCGTCAGCGGTCGGTTGCGCGCTGGAACGCAATTGCCCCCCACTCGGAAGTTGGCGCTGGAGCTCGGGATTTCCCGCAATAGCGTCGTCGCTGCGTACGACCTGCTGCTCAGCGAGGGTTATCTGAGCGGCAAGGTAGGGTCCGGGAGCTTCGTCAACGAGATGCGGGGTCTTCGTTCCGGTCAACGAAGACGTCCTGACTCAGATTTCACCTCGCTGATTGCGCCGTTGTGGCGACGCCCACCGACAATTCCCAGCACCAGCGTGCCAAAGACCGTCAGCTACGATTTCAGGTTCGGACACCCGGATGTTGCGCATTTCCCTCATCACATATGGCAACGGCTGTCAGGTCGCGCGATGCGGCAAGCCCTTCGGCGAGGTGAAGAGGCCGGTCCGCCTGAAGGCCTCCAGGTCTTGCGTGAGGCCATCGTGCAGCATGCGTCGTTTTCCCGCGCGATTTCCTGCCAGCCTGAGAACGTCGTGGTAACCAACGGCGCGCAACAAGGCTTTTCGCTGCTCGCACAAGTCCTCGTGCAATCAGGCAAGACAGTCGTTGCGATCGAAGATCCCGGCTACCGCCCAGCGAGGCTTGCGTTCGCGACCGCCGGCGCAAGGATAATGCCGGTGCCCGTCGATGCCGAGGGCATCGTGGTCTCCAAACTGCCGCGAGACGCCGGCGTCATCTATGTCACGCCGACGCACCAATCTCCGCTTGGCGTGACTATGTCCGCCAGGCGGCGAACCGAGTTGCTCGCTTTTGCCGAGACACATTCGGCCGTCATTGTCGAGGATGACTACGACAGTGAATTCCGATACGGCGACCGCCCGCACGACGCCCTGCAGACTTTTGATGAGTCTGGGGTCGTCTTCTACGTCGGCACCTTTACGAAGAGCATGTTTCCCAGCTTGCGGCTGGGCTTTGTGGTATCCCCACCCTGGGCAAGCGACGCGCTGATCGCCGCCAAGCGCGTTGCTGACGGGCAATGCGCGGCGATCCTGCAAGCCACGTTGGCAGACTTCATTCTTGAGGGCCATCTGGCGCGCCACGTACGAAAAATGCGCAGCGTCTACAGCACCAGGAATGATACCGTGCTCAAATCGCTGATTGAGCATCTCCCTGACTTGCTGGAGCCGATTCCAACGTCGGCCGGGATACACTGTGCTGCGTTTTTCCGAACACCGGTCGACATCAATGACGTGATCAACCGAGCGACGAACGCAGGTATCGCAATAGAAGATCTTGATCGGTTCTGGGTTGCGCCTCCACCAAGATCGGGCCTGGCTTTCGGATTCAGTGCAATAGACGAAAGCCGGATCAAAGACGGTATCGCCTTGCTGGCAAAGATCTTGACCTAGGACCCACGTGTCTTGCGCGACGTCATTCTCGATGGCACGTGGCGCCGGTTTTCCCGCTCCGCTCAATCGCCGGGCCCTATGGTGCTGTCGCCTTCGATGAGGCGACCGGGCGTTGGTTGTTGTTGGCCGTCTCTTGCTTCTTGAACGTCTGGTGATACGCGGCGAGCGGGGCTTCGGCGGAAGTGCCCGGTTCTGTTCGCGAAATGGGGTTCTGGGGAGACCCGAACTGCACCTGCGCTAAGTCTGCATTTCTGACTAGCTCTCCAGATGCGGCCAGTCTCCTTCCGGCCCCAAAACGGTCGTTCTTTCACGTCGAGCCCACCGACCGCTGCTGGCGCACAGTTGTTACCCAGCTAAACCACGATATAGGACGCAATGCCGTCAATCTGAAACACGACGGCTTCAGGAAGCGGTCGCAATTCCAGGTGAGTGACCGGACGTCTTCGCTTCCATATTGACCTCAACCATACTTGAGGAATTACAAACGCCCCGCAGACATCCGATGCAGGAGAAAAGGGATGAGCGGAGCTTTTTATCGTGTCGATAAGTTCGTCGTGCCGGCTGCGGCGCGCGAGGAATTTCTCGTCAAAGTGATGATGACCCACAAACTGCTGGAGGCGCAGGAGGGTTTCATCGATCATAGGGTGCTGGAGCAAGTCGCCGGTCCCGGCGAATTCAATTTCGTCACCATTGCCGAATGGGAAAATACCGAGGTCGTCGAGCGTGCGCGGGCAGTCGTCGCGGCCGCCCACAAGGCCGCCAATTTCGATCCGCAGGAGATGTTTGCCCGTCTCGGCATTCGCGCCGATATCGCCAGCTACAAACCTGTCGCCGCTTGAGGAAGGACGGCGCGCCTCAAGCGCCGGCCGGCGCGCCTTCCCGGCGAAGAAGAAGGTAGAAGCGAGCGCAGAGCATGACGGCGGCAGCCGCCAGTCCGACGAGGAAGCCGAACCAGATGCCAATGCCGCCGAAGCCGAGCGGGAAGGCAAAGGCCCAGGCAAGGAAGAAGCCGATCGGCCAATAGGCGATCAGCGCCATGATCATCGGCACGCGCGCATCTTTCAGGCCGCGCAGCAATCCGTTGGCGATCACCTGCAGCCCGTCGACGAGCTGGAAAAGCCCGGCAACGACGATCAGCGGCCCGGCATAGGCCAGCACTTGCGGCGCCTCGGGCGAGCTGACGTCGAGGAACCAGCTGCCGAGGAATTGCGGCATCGTGGCAAAGAACACCGAACCCACCGCCGAGATCGCGCAGGCGATGACGACAACCATGATCGAAGCGCGCACCAGCCCGTCATAATCGCCCTGCCCGTGCGCGACGCCGACGCGCACTGTCGCCGCCTGGCTGAGGCCTAGCGGAATCATGAAGGCGATCGAGGCCCACTGAAGGGCGATGCCGTGGGCGGCAAGCTCGATGGTGCCGATGTAGCCCATCAAGAGCGATGCCACCGTGAACAGGCTGACCTCGGCAAGCACGGTAACGCTGATCGGCAGGCCGAGTCGGATGACTTCCAGCAGTGCATGCCAGTCGGGCTTCCAGAACCGCACGAAGATCTCGTAGCGGCGTGTCTCCTCCCGCTTCTGGACGAAGGCAAGGATGAAGAGGAAACCAGCTGTCTGCACCACGACCGACACGATGGCCGCGCCTTCGAGCCCCATTGCGGGGAAGCCGAAATGGCCGAGCACCAAGGCATAGGCGAAGATCGCATTCATCACAAGGGTGACGATGGTGACATTGAGGATGATGCCCGCCTTGCCGATGGCGCTGACGAGGGCCCGCATGACGTTGAAGAGCAGCGCCGGCAGCACGCCGAACTGGCCGATCATGATGTAGCCATGGGCAAGCTTCGCCACCTCCGGCTTCTGTTGCGCGAAAAGAAGGATCTGCTCGGAATTGAAGAAGGCGGGCTGCATAATGACCCAGTACCCGATCACCACCCAGAGGCCCATACGCAGCGCCCGGCGCACGGAGACGATGTCGCCGCGGCCATAGGCCTGCGCCACCATCGGGATGACGGCGATGGCAAAACCCGATCCGAAGATCAGGATCGTGAACAGGAACTGGGCCGACAGCACCATCGCCGCCAGATGCTCGGCGCCGAGACGCCCGACAATCATAACGTCGGTGGTGTTGATGCCGAGCTGAGCGAGCTGGGCGCCGATCAGGGGAATACCGAGCGCCAGCGTTGCGCGGAAATGTGCGCCCCAACGGTTATCGTTTGTCGGCGCAAGCCTGCGCGCGTCGATCGGCGTGTCCATGACACCAGTCCTGTGATTGAAATCTGCAACGCCGCGCAAGTATGCGGCAAAATATCCTTCGGACTTAAATCAAAGCCTCGCAAAGAACTACCCCAGAACGGGCAGATGATGAAAAATTCATCATGGCATCACTATTTCTGATTGATCAGCCGGCCGCTTCCAGCGCCTCGGCCGGCTCACGGACCCGAACCCTGGTGAGGAATACCGCGGCGGCCAAGAAGATGAGCACGGCGGCGGTGAGATAAGGCGCACCGGCAAAGGTGACGGCCGCCTCGGGCCGCGTGAAATAACCAAACATCTGTGTGAAGATCAGCGGCCCGACGATCGTGGTGATGCTGCTGAGACTGGTCAGCGCGCCCTGCAACTCGCCCTGCGCCGAAGGCGGCACCTTGCCGGCGGCGATGCTGCGCAGCGGCGGATCGGCGACGTTTTCCATCACGGTCGCGACGATGACGACGTAGACGACCCACCCCTCCCAGGCGAAGGCATAGCCGGTCAGCCCTGCAGCCGAGAAGCAGAGGCCGAGGACAGCCGTCTTCCACTCGCCAAGCAGCGGCACGATCCGCGGCAGGACAAGCCCCATGACGAGCGCGGCGCCGATCCCGTAGATACCGAGCGACAGGCCGATCTGCCCCTCGCTCCAGCCGTAACGATAAGTCGAGACGAACGACCAGACGGAGGGATAGACGGCATGCGCAAGGAAAAACAGGAACATCACGAGGCTGACCCAGCCGATGCCAGGGTAGTGACGCATCTGGCGAAGCGCGCCGAGCGGGTTGGCGCGCTTCCACTCGAAGCGGCGGCGGTTCTTCGCTTCCAGCGTTTCCGGCAGCAGGAAGCAGGCGGCGATAAAATTGAGGAGCGACAGCGCTGCCGCGCCAAGGAACGGCACACGCGGCCCGAACTCTCCGAGGAACCCGCCGATGACGGGGCCGATCGTGAAGCCGACACCGAAGGCGATGCCAATCAACCCGAAATTCTTCGCCCGGTTCTCCTCGGTGCTGATATCGGCGATGTAGGCCGAGCAGGTGGCGAAGCTGCCGCCGCTGATGCCGGCGAGCACGCGGCCGACGAACAGCATCCAGAAGCTGGTGGCGATGCCGCAGATGAAATTGTCGATCGCAAAGGTCAGCACCGAAAGCAGAAGCACCGGCCGACGGCCGAAACGATCGGACAGGTTTCCGAGCAGCGGTGCGAAGAGGAATTGCATCCCGGCGTAGACGAGCATCAGCCAGCCGCCGTCGATCGCCGCATCGCTGACACTGCCGCCGGTCAGTTGCTCCAGATAGGCGGGCAGCACCGGCATGATGATGGCGATGCCGATAATGTCGAGGAAGAGAATGACGAAGACCAGGAAAAGGCCGCGGCGAACGAATTTCGGGTCAAGCATAAGGCATCTCTACAGCGAATTGTTTCTGAAAAGACGATCTCGTCGCCGCTCAAGTGACATAGCTCAGAAAGAAACGTGAAACAATCCGTGAACATTTCAAAGTTTTTGATGCAGCAGCACGGGAAGTTTATGAAATCCCTCAACCGCCGGGCGCAGCGGGGTCGTGGTCAGCTATTGCCCTCGCGGCAACGGCGTCCAGATCACAAAGAGCAGCGTCATTCATTGTGCATTCCCATGCACAGCCCGTTCGGCATCCATCGGATTATCGCCGAGTTGCTTAGGCAGTAAAACGGCATGCGACGGCGCCGCACGGCGCAAATCAAGGAGAAGACAATGCAGACCTATCGCTTGGGAAAGACGGGACCCGAAGTCTCGGTCATCGGCCTCGGCTGCATGGGCATGTCGGGGATGTATGGCCCCTCTGACCGCGCCGAAAGCATCGCGACGATCCATGCCGCGCTCGATGCGGGCGTCAACCTGCTCGACACCGGCGATTTTTATGGCATGGGCCATAACGAAATGCTGATCGGCGAGGCTTTGAAGGGCCGCAGGCGCGAAAATGCCATCATTAGCGTCAAGTTCGGCGCGCTGCGCGATCCTGCCGGCAGCTGGGACGGCATCGATGCCCGCCCGGTCGCGGTGAAGAACTTCCTCGCCTATTCGCTGCAGCGTCTCGGCCTCGATTATATCGACATCTACCGCCCTGCCCGCCTCGATCCGAATGTGCCGATCGAGGACACCGTCGGCGCCATCGCCGATCTGGTGAAATCCGGTCATGTCCGACATATCGGTCTGTCGGAAGTCGGCGCCGAGACGATCCGCCGTGCCGCCGCTGTCGCGCCGATCGTCGATCTCCAGATTGAATATTCGCTGGTCTCTCGCGGCATCGAAGAGAAGATCCTGCCGACGACACGCGAGCTCGGCATCTCGATCACCGCTTACGGGGTGCTCTCGCGCGGCCTCATCAGCGGCCACTGGCAGAAGGGCTTGGCCGCGGCCGGCGACTTTCGCGCCTACAGCCCGCGCTTCCAGGACGGCAATATCGAGCAGAACCTCGCCCTCGTGGAAAAACTCCGCGAGATCGCCGAGGCAAAGAGCGTCTCGGTCGCCCAGATCGCCATCGCCTGGGTCGCCGCCAAGGGCAAGGATATCGTCCCGATCATCGGCGCGCGCCGCCGCGACCGGCTCACCGAAGCGCTCGGCTCACGTGCGGTGGATCTGTCGGCAGACGATTTCGAAGCCATCGAACGCGCCGTGCCGAAGGGCGCTGCCGCCGGCGGGCGTTATCCGGAGCAGATGCTGCAGCATATGGATAGTGAGAAGTAAGGCGTGGGCCGAGGGGCCTGAAGCGAAGGTTTACGCGTGTCGCCCCCTCACGGCAGAACCTTTGCGACCTTAAACCGGCCCCGAGAACGTGTCACAAGCTGATAGCTGGCCGCTGTCGAAGCCGCGTTTGAACCATCGGACGCGCTGCGCAGAGGTGCCGTGGTTGAAACTCTCAGGCACGACGTAACCCTGCGACCGTTTCTGCAGCGTGTCGTCACCGATCTGCTGGGCGGCGTTCAGTGCTTCCTCCAGGTCGCCGGACTCCAGCAGCCCCTTCTGCTGGGTAAATTTGCCCCAGATGCCGGCAAAGCAATCGGCCTGCAGCTCGACGCGCACCGACATCTTGTTGGCATCCTCCTCGCTCATGCGCTTGCGGGCCTCATTGAACTTCGGCAGGATGCCGAGCAGGTTCTGCACATGGTGGCCGACCTCATGGGCGACGACATAGGCTTCGGCGAAATCGCCCGAAGCGCCGAACCGGTCGGAGAGTTCCTGGAAGAAATCCGTGTCCAGATAGACCTTATGATCGCCGGGGCAGTAGAACGGCCCGGTCGCTGCCGATGCCGAGCCGCAGGCCGATGCTGTCGCGCCCGAGAACAGCACGAGGCGCGGCTCCTCGTAGGTCCGGCCCTGCGACTGGAAGATCCCGTTCCACGTATCCTCGGTCTCGGCGAGCACAGTGCGCATGAAGGCGGTCATTTCGTCATTGGCGGGCGTGCGCGTGCCTTCGGACTGGCTCTGCTCGTAGCCGGGGCCGCTCGTCATGCTGCCGGTGTCGAGCACCTGCAGCAGATCGACGCCCATCATCTTGAAGATGAAATAGATGATGACGAGGAAAATGATCGTGCCGATGCTCAACCCGCCGCCAGCGCGGCGAACGCCGCCGCCGGAAGGAAAGCTGAAGCCGCCGCCGCGGCCGAACCCGCCGCTGCTCGGATCGCCGCGGCGATCTTCGATATTGTCGGACTGACGCCGGCCTCTCCATTCCATCTTTTCTCTCCCGGCAATGCCCGTGCTTGCACTCAAGGAATCTATATATCCGTCGACGCAGGGAATTCCAGCTGCTTCATCGGGCGATAGGCCGGCTCTTTGGCACGGCGATCGCAGCGCGGATGCAGCCGGTCGGCACCCGGCTTCACATAAAGAAGACGTCCCAAGCGCTTGACGGGACTCCGGCTTTGGCTCTTCCTGATGACGAGGAGAAAACGGGAGGACAAGCCGATGAAGGCCGTACGCCTGGAAGCAACAGGAAAGTTGGGGCTGTGCGAGATCGAAAAGCCGGCACCAGGCCCGGGCGAACTGCTGGTCCGCGTCGAAGCCTGCGGCATCTGCGGCACCGACCGCCATATCTTCCATGGCGAATTTCCTTCCAAGCCGCCGGTGACGCTCGGCCATGAATTTGCAGGCATCGTCGAGGCGGTTGGAGCCGGCGTGACCGATTTTCTCCCCGGCATGCGCGTGACCGGCGATCCCAACATCTCTTGCGGCGGCTGCGAGGAATGCCGGCGCGGCCGCGTCAATCTCTGCCGAAAGCTGCAGGCGATCGGCATCCACCGCGACGGCGGCTTCGCCGAATATGTCTGCATGCCTGAAAGTCAGGCCTTCGCTCTGCCGACCGATCTCGATCCGCTTCACGGCGCCTTCTGCGAGCCGCTCGCCTGCTGCATCCACGGCGTCGATCTCGCCGGGCTGAAAACCGGCTCGTCGGCCCTGGTGCTCGGCGGCGGCGTCATCGGCCTGCTCACAATTCAGCTGGCACGGCTTGCCGGCGCGACCCGCATCGTGCTGGTGACGCGCAGCGCCGAAAAGCGGCGGCTGGCCGAAAGCCTTGGCGCGACGGCAACGGCCGATCCCGGTAACGTCGATCTCGTTGCCCGTATCATCGCCGAAGACGGGCTTCTGCCCGGCGGCGCCGACGTCGTCTTCGAATGCGCCGGTGTGGCCGAGACGATGCAGCAGGCGCCCCGGCTTGCCCGACGCGGCGGCACCGCCGTCATTCTCGGCGTCATGCCGCAGGGCGCCACGATCGAGATCGAACCCTTCGATCTGCTGTTTCGCGAAGTCGCGCTGATCAGTTCCTTCGTCAATCCCTTCACCCATGCCCGCGCCGCCGATCTCATCGCCTCCGGCAGCGTCAGAGTCGACCCGCTGATATCCAGGCGGATCGGGCTGGAGGAGGCCCCGGACGCGATCACCAATCCGGCCCGCAGCGGCGAAATTCGGGTGCTCGTCGTGCCGGACGAGAAATAGGTTTCACGCCATATCCGGATTCCTGTCGATTCCGCGATTTATGGGGTTCCGTTTGCAAATACATTTGCCTATAAGCCGCTTCTAGCCTGAAAAGACCCAGCATGCGCAACCGACCCGGTGATCTCCACCCTGGCCGGCTTTCTGCGCAGCCAGACAATGGATATCGCCCATGCCGAAGCGCCAAGACATCAAATCGATCCTCATCATCGGCGCGGGACCGATCGTCATTGGCCAGGCTTGCGAATTCGATTATTCCGGCACCCAGGCCTGCAAGGCGCTGAAGGAGGAAGGCTACCGCGTCATCCTCGTCAACTCCAATCCGGCGACGATCATGACCGATCCGGGCTTGGCCGACGCCACTTACGTCGAGCCGATCACCCCCGAGGTGGTCGCCAAGATCATCGCCAAGGAACGCCCGGATGCGCTGCTGCCGACCATGGGCGGCCAGACGGCGCTGAACACCGCGCTTTCGCTGAAGCGCATGGGCGTGCTCGACCGCTACAATGTCGAGATGATCGGCGCCAAGCCCGCCGCCATCGACATGGCCGAAGACCGCGCGCTGTTCCGCGAGGCGATGGCCCGCATCGGCCTGGAAACGCCGCGCTCTATGCTGGCGAACGCCACCGATATCAAGGACCTCGACCGCAAGACGCACGAGGCCGAGCGCAGCAAGCTGCGCGAAAGCCTCTCCGGCTCCGACCTCGACAAGGCATTGGACGAGCTGGAAAACCAGTGGAATCTCGGCGAGAGCGACCGCAAGCAGCGTTATTTGAACCACGCCATGGCGATTGCCGCCCAGGCGCTCGACCATGTCGGCCTGCCTGCCATCATCCGCCCCTCCTTCACGCTCGGAGGCACCGGCGGCGGCATTGCCTATAACCGCTCGGAATTCTTCGAGATCGTCGGCGGCGGCCTCGACGCCTCGCCCACCACCGAAGTGCTGATCGAAGAATCCGTGCTCGGCTGGAAGGAGTTTGAGATGGAGGTCGTCCGCGACAAGGCGGACAACTGCATCATCATCTGCTCGATTGAGAATATCGATCCCATGGGCGTCCATACGGGCGATTCGATCACCGTCGCCCCGGCGCTGACGCTGACCGACAAGGAATACCAAATCATGCGCAACGCATCGATCGCGGTGCTGCGCGAGATCGGCGTCGAGACCGGCGGCTCGAACGTGCAGTTCGCCGTCAACCCGAAGGACGGTCGCCTCGTCGTCATCGAAATGAACCCGCGCGTCTCGCGCTCTTCGGCGCTGGCGTCCAAGGCCACCGGCTTCCCGATCGCCAAGGTCGCTGCGAAGCTCGCCATCGGCTATACACTCGACGAACTGGAAAACGACATCACCGCCGGCGCGACCCCCGCCTCCTTCGAACCGTCGATCGACTATGTCGTCACCAAGATTCCGCGTTTCGCCTTCGAGAAATTCCCCGGCGCCTCGCCGGTTCTGACGACCGCGATGAAATCGGTCGGCGAAGTCATGGCGATCGGCCGTACCTTTGCCGAATCGCTGCAGAAGGCGCTGCGCGGCCTGGAAACCGGCCTGACCGGCCTGGACGAAATCGAAATCCCCGATTTCGAGGAAGGCGAATCCAGCCAGAACGCCATCCGCGCCGCCATCGGCACACCGACACCCGATCGCCTGCGCATGGTCGCCCAGGCGCTGCGCCAGGGCCTCAGCATCGAAGAGGTGCACGAAGGCTGCAAGATCGACCCCTGGTTCATCGCCGAACTCAAGAACATCGTCGACATGGAGGCCCGCATCCGCGAACATGGCCTGCCCGGCGATGCCGCCAACCTGCGCATGCTGAAGGCGATGGGTTTCTCCGACGCGCGCCTTGCGACACTCACCGGCAAGCGCCCGAAGGAAGTCGCCGAACTGCGCAACGGCCTGAACGTCCGCCCTGTCTTCAAGCGCATCGACACCTGCGCGGCCGAATTCGCTTCGCCGACCGCCTACATGTATTCGACCTATGAGACGCCTTTCGTCGGCGCTGCCCGCTCGGAAGCTCAGGTCTCCGACCGCAAGAAGGTCGTCATCCTCGGCGGCGGCCCGAACCGCATCGGCCAGGGCATCGAGTTCGACTATTGCTGCTGCCACGCCGCCTTCGCGCTGAAGGATGCGGGCTATGAAGCGATCATGATCAACTGCAACCCGGAAACCGTCTCGACCGACTACGACACGTCCGATCGTCTCTATTTCGAGCCGCTGACGGCGGAAGACGTGATCGAGATCCTCCGCGCCGAGCAGGAAAAGGGCGAAGTCGTCGGCGTCATCGTCCAGTTCGGCGGCCAGACGCCGCTGAAGCTTGCCGAGGCGCTGGAAAAGAACGGCATTCCGATCCTCGGCACCGCGCCCGACGCGATCGACCTTGCCGAAGACCGTGACCGCTTCCAGAAGCTGCTGATGAAGCTCGACCTCAACCAGCCGAACAACGGCATCGCCTATTCGGTCGAGCAGGCGCGTCTCGTCGCCGCCGAAATCGGCTTCCCGCTGGTCGTGCGCCCGTCCTACGTGCTCGGCGGCCGCGCCATGCAGATCCTGCATTCGGAGGGCCAGTTGCAGACCTATCTGCTCGACACGGTTCCGGAACTGGTGCCCGAGGACATCAAACAGCGTTATCCCAACGACAAGACCGGCCAGATCAACACCCTGCTCGGCAAGAACCCGCTGCTTTTCGACAGCTACCTCACCCATGCTATCGAAGTCGACGTCGACTGCCTTTCCGACGGTACCGATGTCTATGTCGCCGGCATCATGGAGCATATCGAGGAAGCCGGCATCCATTCCGGCGATAGCGCCTGTTCGCTGCCGCCCCGCTCGCTGCCTGTCGAACTGCTCGACGAACTGGAGCGTCAGGCCAAAGCCATGGCGAAAGCGCTGAATGTCGGCGGCCTGATGAACGTCCAGTTCGCCATCAAGGACGGCACCGTCTACGTGCTCGAAGTCAATCCCCGCGCCTCGCGCACCGTGCCCTTCGTCGCCAAGACCATCGGCGCGCCGATCGCCAAGATCGCCGCCCGCGTCATGGCCGGCGAGAAACTCGACGCGACCTTTGCCGCCTATGGCGAAAAGCCCGATCCGCGCAAGCTGACGCACATCGCCGTCAAGGAAGCCGTCTTCCCCTTCGCTCGTTTCCCCGGCGTCGACACGCTGCTCGGCCCGGAAATGCGCTCGACCGGTGAAGTCATCGGCCTCGACACCGATTTTGCGCTCGCCTTCGCCAAGTCGCAGCTCGGCGCCGGCGTCGAGCTGCCGCGTGACGGAACGGTCTTCGTCTCGGTGCGCGACGAGGACAAGCCACGCGTGCTGCCGGCGATCCGCATTCTCGTCGAACAGGGTTTCAAGGTGCTGGCGACCGGCGGCACCGCCCGTTTCCTCGGCGAAAACGGCATCACCGCCACCAAGATCAACAAGGTTCTGGAAGGTCGCCCGCATATCGAGGATGCGATCCGCAACCGCCAGGTCCAGCTCGTCATCAACACCACCGACGGCAACAAGGCGATCTCGGATTCCAAGTCGCTGCGCCGCGCGACGCTGATGCAGAAGGTGCCCTATTATACGACGATGGCCGGCGCCGAAGCCGCCTCCCAGGCGATCAAGGCGCTGAAGGCCGGCAATCTCGAAGTCCGGCCGCTGCAGAGCTACTTCGCCTGAGATCAGGGCAACTCCAGCAAAACTAAGCCCGCGATTTGCGTCCGGAATAGAGTATGAACTGGAACAGCGTCGGCGCTCCTTGAGCGCTGACGATGGGCTCAACCAGAATCAACTTATGCGGACGCCCTCATAAGCCGCTGAATCTCCACCATATCCTCGCGATAACGCGCCATTTCCTCCGCCTTCAGCCGTTCATCGCGAATGCGCAGCAGATAGGACGGATGCACCGTCACGAAGAGCGTGCGCCCGCCTTCGATCGCCATCGCCCTTCCTCTGACATCCTCCAAGCGCTCCTTCACATCGGTCAGCGCCGCAAGCGCCGTCGCCCCCAAAGCGACGATCAGTTTCGGCTTAACGAGCGCTATCTCCAGATCGAGCCACCAGCGGCAATGCTTCACCTCACCCATATTGGGCTTCTGATGGATGCGCCGCTTGCCGCGCGGCTCGTATTTGAAATGCTTGACGGCATTGGTGACATAAAGCGTCGATCGGTCGATGCCCGCCTCCGCAATTGCCTGATCGAAAAGCTTGCCCGCAGGACCGACGAAAGGGCGCCCTGCAATATCCTCCTGATCGCCCGGCTGCTCGCCGACGAACATCACCGCCGAATCGTGCGGCCCCTCCCCGAATACGGTTTGCGTGGCTTTGGCGTGAAGCGGACAACGGGTGCAGACGGCAGCCTCGGCGCGCAGCGCCTCCAGCGTGCCGGCCGGCGCTTCAGGTTCTGGGGGAAGGTTGCGCGCAGCCTGCTGCAGCCGGTCGTGAAACGGCAGCGATCGCGTTGCCTCCCTTGCCGCCATCTTTCGCACCTTGCTTTCGGCCGATGCGATCAAGCCAGGAATGAGATCGGCTTCCGGCAGGTTCTTCCAGTATTTTTTCGGCATTTCCGCCTGCATCGCCTTCACCTTCACCCGAGCCGGATTGAAGATGCTGGCATAATAGGTGCGCCAAAGCTCATCGGTTACGTCGGTAAGATTGAGCTTCTCGCAGGGTTCGTCGCGGATCGTCAGCCGCTCGCCGTCCCAGGCGGCCGAGCCCTTGGGCGTGGCGATCAACCAGTCCATGTCGGTGAAACGCCGTTGGAAGAAGGGTGCCGTGCGCCGGACGATGTGGTGGTCCGGCTCGAACCAGGCGATGAATTTACGCCGCCCGGCCGAAACCGCGCCAACCTCCTTGAAGCGGACGAAGGCGGTCATCTTGTGCGCGTCGCGATGCACGTTTTTCGCCATCAGCCGGGCACGCACGACATCCTCGTCGGAGGTCACTTCGAGCAGCTGCCGGTCCAGCTGCAGCCGCCAGAGCAGGCGGTAAAGCAGGCAAAACCGCGCCGGATCGGAGTGACAGAGAACCGTCTCGGCAAGCTCGATGAAGGCGGGCGACACGGTCATTGGCTTGGATGACGCCGCCGGCGCCGGCGGCATGGCGTCGCGTTGAAACGAGAGATCGGCCTCCGCGCTTCTTTCGCGCCAGTCGATGTCGTCGGGCACGATGCCGGCGGCCGCCAGGGCACGTGCGGCGTCGCGCCATTCGCCAAGTTCACCGCGTCCTGCAAGCACGACCCGGCGCATCACAGCAGAGACAATTGTTCAGGCTGCGGCTCGAACATGGCGCGAAGGTCCGGCCTGTCGATCAGCCGGCGCGGCGACCAGCCTTCCGCCGAGATGAAGGACTGGACCTTCTTGATCGAAACGCCGAGCCGCGAGAGATCATCGAGCCGCAGGCGGCGAAACCGGCGCGCCGAAACGATCGCCTTGACGGTCTTGGTGCCGAGACCGGGCACACGCAGCAATCGTTCACGTTCGGCCCTGTTGATGTCGACGGGAAATTCGCCCCGGTTGGCGAGCGCCCAGGCGAGCTTCGGGTCGAGATTCAGATCGAGCATGCCGCCCGCCTGGTTGGCGGTGATCTCGTCGATGCCGAAGCCATAGAAACGATAGAGCCAGTCGGCCTGGTAGAGCCGGTGTTCGCGCATCAGCGGCGGCTTGATCAGCGGCAGGTTTTTCGACGAATCCGGGATCGGGCTGAAGGCGGAATAATAGATACGCTTCAGGCCATAGCTGCTGTAGAGCCGGCAGCTGGTCGCAAGGATGGTCGCATCACTCGCGCCGTCGGCGCCGACAATCATCTGCGTGCTCTGACCGGCCGGGACGAAACGCTGACGTTTCTTGCTTTTCAGCGTCCGCTCGCCGGCGGCCTCGATCTTCAGCCTGAGATCAGCCATCGAACGCCGGATATTGGCAGGCTTCTTTTCCGGCGCCAAGCGGGTGATGCCGGTATCCGTCGGCAGTTCGATATTGAGCGACAACCTGTCGGCATAAAGCCCCGCCTCCTCGATCAGCCGCGGCGACGCCTCGGGGATCGATTTCAGATGGATATAGCCACGAAAATTATGGGCCACCCGCAATTCGCGGACGATGCGGACCATCTCCTCCATGGTGTAATCGGACGAGCGAATGATGCCGGAGGAAAGGAAGAGACCTTCGATATAATTGCGGCGATAGAATTCCAGCGTCAGCCAGATAACCTCTTCGGGCGTAAAACGCGCCCGTTCGACATTGCTGGACGAGCGATTGACGCAATAGGCGCAGTCGTACACGCAGAAATTCGTCAGCAGGATCTTCAGGAGCGAAATGCACCGCCCATCCGGCGCGTAAGCATGGCAGATGCCCGATCCCTCGGTCGAGCCGAGCCCGCCGCTTGTGCCCGAATCGCGTTTCACCGTGCCGCTGGAAGCGCAGGAAGCGTCATATTTGGCGGCGTCCGAAAGAATGGCCAAGCGTTCTGCGAGCGACTTCTTCATCCCTATGTTCACTATATGTTCTAACGCATGATGTCAATCCGTCGGCTCCCGCCTCTGCTGTTTTCCGGCGCAGCAGTCGATCTCGCAGGGGGTTGCGTTTCATCCATGCGAATTTTCTGGAAATCGACCTTGGCGATCTGCTATAAGCACGTAACTAGGATTGTGGCACGGTTCCGAAGCTCCCCTTCGGGACCTGTTTTCTTTTGTGTGTACCCGACTGCGCGGAGCAAGGGCCGGCGGCCACAGGGAGTGAAGGACAGAAAAATGGTTGATAAGGTACCGATGACACAGGGTGGTTTCGTCAAGCTGCAGGAAGAGCTGCGCTGGCGTCAGCAGGAGGAGCGCCCGCGAATCATCGAGGCGATCGCCGAAGCCCGTGCTCATGGCGACCTTTCCGAAAACGCCGAATACCACGCCGCCAAGGAAGCCCAGAGCCACAATGAAGGCCGCATCACCGAGCTGGAAGACCTGACGGCGCGCGCCGAGGTCATCGACCTGACGAAGATGTCCGGCGACAAGATCAAGTTCGGCGCCAAGGTGAAGCTCGTCGACGAGGACACCGAGGAAGAAAAGACCTATCAGATCGTCGGCGACCAGGAAGCCGATGTCAAAGCCGGCCGCATCTCCATCTCCTCCCCGATCGCGCGTGCGCTGATCGGCAAGGAAGTCGGCGATTCGATCGAGGTCAATGCTCCCGGCGGCTCCAAGGCCTACGAAATCCTCCAGGTTTCCTGGGGCTGATCGCCCGCCCAGCCACGAGACCCATCCCTTGCCTGATATGCGTGACGTCGAGATCATCGCGCCCAATTTCAAGCGCCGGCTCTCCGGCGTCACGTCGACCATCGTCCAGCTCATTCCGTGCCAGATCTGGCTCGGCATGAGGATCGCGACCCTCGGTCCCGGCCTGCCGGAAGGCCTGCCGAAACTGAGATGGTCACAGCTCCCTGGTCTGTGGCGCAGGCCGGCGCGCCGGCGCCATCGCGTCTGGCACGCCCGCCGCAACAATGAGATGGCCGTCGGCATCCTGCTCCGCCATCTCCTGCGCATGCCGCTGAAGCTCATCTTTACCTCGGCCGCGCAACGCCGCCACACCGCCTACACGAAATGGCTGATCCGCCGCATGGACGCGGTGATCGCGACCAGCGACCGTTCCGGCTCCTTCCTCGAAGTACCCCATACCGTCATCCAGCACGGCGTCGATCTGTCCCTGTTCCACCCGCCGGAAACGGCCGAAGATGGCATCGCCGCGACGGGTCTGCCCGGCCGCTATCTTGTCGGCTGCTTCGGCCGCGTGCGCCATCAGAAGGGCACCGATCTGTTCGTCAAGGCGATGATCGAGCTGCTGCCGCAGCACCCGGATTGGACGGCGGTCGTCTCCGGCCGTGTAACCGCGGAGCACGTGGCCTTCGGCGATAAATTGAAGGCCGAAGTCGCCGCCGCAGGCCTCGCCGACCGCATCATCTTCCTGGGCGAAGTGCCCGATATCAAAGTCTGGTATCGCCGCCTGACGCTTTACGTCGCCCCTTCCCGCAACGAGGGCTTCGGCCTGACGCCGCTTGAAGCCATGGCCTCGCGCACCGCGGTCGTGGCCTCGGACGCCGGCGCCTATGCCGAACTCATCGCCGAAGGCGAGACCGGCTCGGTCGTCGCCGCCGGCGACGGTGAGGCGCTGACGCGGGCAATCGCTCGCTATGCCGCCGATCCCGCACTGGCGATTGCCCATGGGGAGAACGCGCTGCGCCACGTCAGGGCGAATTTTGCCCTGGAAAAGGAAGCAACCGCCATAGGCGCCGTCTACGACCGGCTTCTTGGCGGCAATCGCGGCTGAGTGGAGCGAGAAGCGGCCGTCAAATAACGGGGCCGCTGAAAAAATCCGCCAACACTTCCTTTGGCATGCCCAGGCTTGCCCCTGAGCATCTGCCTCGGGTCGATAGGGCAGCAGATCCTCGGCACAGGCCGAGGATGACGACGAGTAGAGAACAAACTCTCAATAAGCGAACGGCCCGTCGGATAACGGGCCGCTGCAAAGATTACCAACAGTCGGGCGGGTTTATTCAGCTGGTTGCAGCCCAGCCGCCGGAGCCGTCTCTTCCGTCTGTCCGCCGAGCGCCGCTGCGAGCTGCGCCGTGTCCAGCTCGTTTTCCCAGCGTGCCACGACGATCGTCGCCACCGCATTGCCGACGAGGTTGGTCAGTGCCCGGCACTCCGACATGAAGCGGTCGATGCCGAGGATGAGCGCCATGCCGGCGACCGGCACGGAGGGCACGACGGAGAGGGTGGCCGCAAGGGTGATGAAGCCGGCGCCGGTGATGCCCGCAGCACCCTTGGAGCTCAGCATCGCTACCAGCAGCAGCAGGATCTGGTCACCCCAGGAAAGATTGATGCCGGTTGCCTGGGCGATGAAGAGGGCTGCCAGCGTCATGTAGATATTGGTGCCGTCGAGATTGAAGGAATAGCCTGTGGGAATGACGAGGCCGACGACCGAGCGCTTGCAGCCGGCCTTTTCCATCTTGTTCATCAGGCCCGGAAGTGCGGCTTCAGAGGACGACGTGCCGAGCACCAGCAGCAGTTCTTCCTTGATGTAGCGCAGCAGCGCCACGATCGAGAAGCCGTTGTAGCGGGCGACCGCGCCGAGTACGATGAAAACGAAGAGCAGCGAGGTGAGGTAGAAGGTGCCGATCAGCATGGCGAGGTTGGCGATCGATCCGACGCCGTACTTGCCGATCGTGAACGCCATGGCGCCGAAGGCGCCGATCGGGGCGGCCTTCATCAGGATGGCAACGAGCTTGAAGACGGGGGCCGTCAGGGCGTTGAGGAAATTGACGACCTGCTCGCCCTTTTCGCCGACCATGGCCAGCGCGATGCCGAAGAGCACCGAGAAGAACAGCACCTGCAGAATATCGCCATCGGCAAAGGCGCCGACGATCGTCGACGGGATGATATTCGTCAGGAAGCCGACGATGCTCTGCTCATGCGCCTTATCGGCAAAAGTGGCGACGGCCTTCGGGTCGAGCGATGCCGGATCGATGTTCATGCCGGCGCCGGGCTGGACGACGTTGGCGACGATCATGCCGATGACGAGCGCCAGCGTCGAGAAGGTCAGGAAGTAGAGCATCGCCTTGCCGGCGACGCGGCCGACCTTCTTCAGGTCGCTCATGCCGGCAATGCCGGTGGCCACCGTCAGGAAGATGACCGGAGCGATCACCATCTTGACGAGCTTGATGAAGGCGTCGCCGAGCGGCTTCAGTTGGGTGCCGAGGTCGGGATAGAAATGACCGAGAATGATACCCGCAGCGATAGCGGCGAGAACCTGGACGTAGAGATGGGAATAAAAGGGCTTTCTACCCTTGCTGTCCGCGACTGCATCGAGTGGTGCTGCGATCATGATGTCCTCCTAAAGGCTCGTCCGGAACGAACTCCGGCCTCCCGAGCCGTTCGCTTCAATCCAACAGCTCAGCCGTTGTTGCACTGATCTTCGCAATCGCCGTGCCAGTTTCGTGCCATCCGCCTAAACCGTTGTGTTTATGTCAGAAAAATCTTCTGACAGGCCAGCGGCCCATCCAAGCAATGCGAAAACCCACACAAATCCATTTGCGTCGCGTGCGGAAAAATGCACAAATCCGCCATGTCCTTGTCAATCTCGCAAAGGCTTTGGCCCTCCCTGCCCTTGCACCACCGCATTCGCCGGATGTGGTGGGCCTATGCGGTGATTGCGCTCTCAGTCGTCGCCGCAGGTCTCTTGGCGGGTGGCGAGGTCGGCCGGCGCCGGGCGGAGGCTGCCCTGGAGGAACAAGCCCGCACCGATGCGAGGATGAACGTGGCGCTGCTGCGCACCGTCCTCGAAAAATACCGGGCGCTGCCCTTCGTGCTGTCGCAAGATGCCGCGCTCGCCGCCGCCCTGGCTGGACGCGACGCCGGCACGTTTCAGCAGTTGAACCGGAAGCTCGAGACACTGGCCGCCGGCACGAAGGCCGCCGTCATCTATGTCATCGACAAGGGCGGAATCGCGGTTTCAGCCAGCAACTGGCGCGAACCGACGAGCTTCGTCGGCAACGACTATCGCTTCCGCGAGTATTTTCAGGGCGCTGTCGCTCGAGGGCAGGCCGAGCATTTCGCGCTCGGCACCGTCAGCAAGAAGCCCGGCCTATATATTTCCGAGCGGATATCAGGCGGTGACGGTCTCCTGGGCGTTGTCGTCGTCAAGGTCGAATTCGACGATATCGAGGCGGATTGGAATGGCTCGGGCGCCCCGTCCTACGTCATCGACGATCGCGGCATCATCCTCATCACCAGCATTCCCTCCTGGCGGTTCATGACGATCGGCCGTATCGCCGAGGATCGGCTGACCGCGATCCGCGAGAGCCTTCAATTCGGCGACGCACCGCTTCAACCGCTGCCGCTCGATACCGTCAGGCACCTTGGCGACAGGCTTGATGTCGTCGAGATCGTTACGCCCGGCGGCGCCGGAAAAACCAGCTTCCTCGATGTGGGGATGCCGATCCCTGCGACCGGCTGGCATCTGCAGCATCTTGTTGCATTGGGGCCGTCCGTCGATGCCGCGGTCCGCGAAACGCGCATGCTGGCGGTGCTCTTGCTTTTGCCGCTCCTGGCGGGTGCAGCCTTCCTCTTGCGCCGCCGCCAGACGACCACCCTCCGAATCTTCAGGGAGCAGCAGGCGCGCGAAGAACTGGAACGGCGCGTGGCCGAGCGGACGCTTGATCTCAGCCAGGCGCGGGATCGGCTGCAGGCCGAGATCGCCGGTCACCGCAGCACCGAGCAGAAGCTGCAGGCCGTACAGCAGGATCTGGTGCAGGCCAACCGGCTGGCAATCCTGGGCCAGGTGGCCGCCGGCGTCGCCCATGAGATCAACCAGCCGGTGGCGACCATCCGCGCCTATGCGGACAATGCCCGCACCTTCCTCGACCGCGGCCAGACGGCGCCCGCCGGTGAAAATCTTCGGAACATCGCCGCTCTGACGGAGCGCATCGGCTCGATCACCGAGGAGCTGAAGAGCTTCGCCCGCAAGGGCCGCGGCAGCGCCGAACCGACAGGCCTGAGGGACGTCATCGAGGGCGCAGTGATGCTGCTGCGCAGCCGCTTTGCCGGCCGCATGGATACGCTCGACATCAAGCTGCCGCCGGCCGAACTGCAGGTCATGGGCAGCAGGATCCGTCTCGAGCAGGTGCTGATCAACCTGCTTCAGAATGCGCTGGAGGCCGTGGCCCCGAAAGCCGACGAGGCGCGCGTCGAGGTCAGGACATCGAATGACCAGGAGATGGTGACGCTGACGGTCGCCGACAACGGCCCCGGCATTTCGCCCGATATCCGCAAGGGCCTGTTCACGCCCTTCAACACCTCGAAGGAAAAAGGTCTCGGCCTTGGACTCGTTATCTCCAAGGATATCGTCGGCGATTACGGCGGCCGGATGGAGGTAGAGAGCGACGGCAGTGGGACAAGGTTCATCGTTCATCTGAGGAAGGCTTGATCATGGCCACACCGATGCCCGTTGCGCTGATCGATGACGACAGGGATCTGCGCCGTGCCACAGCCCAGACCCTCGAACTCGCCGGCTTCTCCGTCTCGGCCTATGACGGCGCGAAGGCCGCGCTGGCGGAACTAACGGCCGATTTTGCCGGCCCCGTTGTCACCGATATCCGCATGCCCGAGATCGACGGGCTGCAGCTGTTCGCCACGCTGAAGGGCATGGACGGCGACCTGCCGGTGATATTGATGACCGGCCACGGCGATATTCCGATGGCCGTTCAGGCCATCCAGGACGGCGCATATGATTTCATCGCCAAACCCTTCGCTGCCGATCGGCTCGTGCACAGCGTACGCCGCGCAGGCGAGAAGCGGCAGCTTGTTCTGGAAAACCGCGTGCTGCGCCGGGCCGCCGAAGATGCGCAGGAGACTTTGCCACTGATCGGCCAGACGCCTGCCATGGAAAACCTGAGGAAAATTCTGCGTCACATCGCCGATACCGATGTCGACGTGCTGATCGCCGGCGAAACCGGCAGCGGCAAGGAAGTCGTCGCCCAGATCCTGCATCAGTGGAGCCACCGCCGGAAGGGCAATTTCGTGGCGCTGAACTGCGGGGCGCTGCCTGAAACCGTCATCGAAAGCGAGCTGTTCGGCCACGAGGCCGGCGCCTTTACCGGCGCTCAGAAGCGCCGCACCGGCCGCATCGAACATGCAAGCGGCGGGACGCTTTTCCTCGACGAGATCGAAAGCATGCCTGTCGCCACGCAGGTCAAGATGCTGAGGGTGCTGGAGATGCGCGAGATCACCCCGCTCGGCACCAACGAGGTACGCCCGGTCGATCTGCGCGTCGTCGCGGCCGCCAAGATCGACCTTGGCGACCCCGAGGTGCGCGGCGATTTTCGTGAGGACCTCTATTACCGGCTGAATGTCGTGACGATTTCGATTCCGCCGCTGAGGGAACGCCGCGACGATATTCCGCTGCTGTTTTCCCACTTTTCCGCCCGCGCCGCCGAGCGCTTCCGCCGCGATGTGCCGCCGCTTTCGGAGGCGGTTCGCCACCACCTTGCCACCCATTCATGGCCCGGCAACGTACGCGAACTCTCCCATTATGCCGAACGCGTGGTGTTGGGCGTCGAAGGCGGCGCAGCCCCATCCCCTCCCCCGCAGCCGACCGGCGGCACGCTGCCTGAGCGGCTGGAACGCTACGAGGCGGAAATCATCCGCGACGCACTCGCCAGCAACGACGGCGACGTGCGCCGCACCATCGAGGCGCTCGGCATTCCGAGAAAGACGTTTTACGACAAGCTCCAGCGCCACAGCATCAACCGCGGCGGTTATGCCTCGCGTAAATAGCTCAGACTTCCACCAGCCCGAGCTTCTTCACCTGGCGGATCGTCAACATGGTGCGCACGGTATCGACATGTTCGTTCGCCGTCAGCACCTCGATGACGAAGTCCTGGAAGTGGGTCAGATTTTCCGCTACGCAATGCAGCAGGAAATCGCTGTCGCCCGAAACCATCCATGCCTGGCGCACCAGCGGCCATTCGGTGGTGGCGGCAGCGAAAGCCTTGAGATTGCCTTCCGACTGATGCTTGAGCCCGACCATGCAGAAGGCGACCAGATCGAAGCCGAGCTTCGGGCTGTTCAGCATGGCGTGATAGCCTTCGATGATGCCGGCTTCCTCCAGCTTGCGCACCCGGCGCAGGCAGGGCGGCGCCGAAATGCCGACGCGATCGGCGAGCTCGACATTGGTCATGCGGCCGTCGGCCTGCAGCTCGCGGAGGATCTTTATGTCGATGACGTCGAGTTCGGTGCGACCCACATCATGGCCTTTCTTTAATTCTCCGCGGCGAGCTTCTATATAAAGCGGCGGAATACGCAAGAAAGTTTCACGCTGATGACCGATTCTTGCACAACAGGGTAATTTGCCTTGTTGGTAACGCAAGGCTGCCCTTGAATAAAAGCATTGGTCGTTCATAAATGGCGCATGGACCGCGAAACGGCCGCATTCGCTATTTAGCCGCCGCCCTCCTGCCAGTCGAAAGGAAATGACATGCCCGCCCGCCACACCAAGGTGCTCATCATCGGTTCCGGACCCGCGGGCTATACCGCGGCGGTCTATGCCGCGCGCGCCATGCTGAAACCGGTGCTGATCGCCGGTCTCGAACAGGGCGGTCAGCTGATGATTACCACCGATGTCGAGAACTATCCGGGCTTCGCCGATCCGATCCAGGGTCCCTGGCTGATGGACCAGATGCTGCAGCAGGCAAAACATGTCGGCGCCGAGATCGTCAACGACCTCGTGACCGAGGTCGATCTGAACCAGCGTCCCTTCGTCGCCTGCACCGACAGCGGCCAGGTCTGGACCGCCGATACGCTGATCATCGCCACCGGCGCGAAAGCCAAGTGGCTCGGCATCGAAAGCGAACAGCATTTCCAGGGCTTCGGTGTTTCGGCCTGTGCCACCTGCGACGGCTTCTTCTACCGCAACAAGGATGTGATCGTCGTCGGCGGCGGCAACAGCGCCGTCGAAGAGGCGCTCTACCTCTCCAATATTGCCAAGTCGGTCACTCTCGTCCATCGCCGCGATACCTTCCGCGCCGAGAAAATCCTGCAGGAACGCCTGTTCGCCAAGGAAAACGTCAAGGTGCTATGGAATACCGAAGTGGCCGAAATAACCGGCATGCCGGCCAAGCCCCCGATGCCGCAATCCGTCTCCGGCGCCCGCCTGCGGGACGTCAGAACCGGCGCGATCACCGAGATGGCGATCGACGGCGTCTTCGTCGCCATCGGTCACGCGCCGGCAACCGAGCTCTTCAAGGACAAGCTGAAGCTGAAGGGTAACGGCTACCTCTGGACCGCGCCGGATTCGACCGCGACCAGCCTCGAGGGTGTCTACGCCGCCGGCGACGTGACCGACGACACGTTCCGTCAGGCCGTCACCGCCGCCGGCATGGGGTGCATGGCAGCTCTCGAAGCCGAGCGATATCTGACGGGCCACATGCCCGTCGCCGTGGCCGCGGAGTAAGATCGGCATGAGAGGCGGGGGAATGCCACTGGATTGGGACAAGCTGCGTATTTTCCACGCAGCTGCCGAGGCGGGTTCATTCACGCATGCGGCGGATAAACTGCATCTGTCTCAATCCGCCATCAGCCGCCAGGTGAGCGCGCTGGAGCAGGATGTCGGCACCAAGCTGTTTCACCGCCATGCGCGCGGCCTGATCCTGACGGAACAGGGCGAACTACTGTACCGCACCGCCCATGACGTGCTGCTGAAGCTCGAAACCGTGAAGATGCAGCTCACCGAGACGACCGAGACGCCGTCCGGAAAGCTGCGTGTGACGACGACTGTCGGCCTCGGCCAGGGCTGGCTGACCGACAAGATCCAGGAATTCCTGCAGCTTTATCCCGATGTGCAGATCCAGCTCATCCTCGACAACGAGGAAGTGGATGTGAACATGCGCCATGCCGACTGCGCAATCCGCCTGCGTCAGCCGCAGCAATCCGACCTCATCCAGCGCAAACTCTTCACCGTGCACATGCATGTCTATGCGGCGCCCTCCTATATCAATCGTCATGGCGAACCGCAGAAGATCGAAGATCTCGACAATCACCGCATCATCACCTTCGGAGAGCCGGCGCCGAGCTACCTGCTCGACGTCAACTGGCTCGAAGTCGCCGGCCGTTCGTCCGACAACAAACGCATCCCGCATCTGCAGATCAACAGCCAGACCTCGATCAAGCGCGCCTGCCTGCTCGGAATCGGCGTCGCCTGCCTGCCCGACTACATCGTCGGCCGCGACCCCGGCCTGATTCAGCTGGCGATCAATGCCGATGTCCCCTCTTTTGACACCTATTTCTGCTACCCTGACGAGATCAAGAACGCCGCCAAGCTGAAGGCCTTCCGCGATTTCATCGTCAGCAAGGCCAGAAACTGGAACTTTTGAGCCAATCTTGAACCAGTTTTATGGAATGATTTCCATACTATGCAGAGAGCGCATGACTGGCATGCACAAATGTGGGTTGCCGTTTGCCCATTAAACCACCATATCGCACATAGCTGATGCACATGGTGGCTTTTCCTCCCAGTTCCACCGCATTGGCTGTTCCCCTCTGGAGGTTTTTGACCTTCACAATTATAAGGGCCCTGGTTTTCCAGCGGCCCTCTTTTTTTGCTTTTGCTCACCGAGAAATGCCGCATCGCAAAAAAATTGTGCGGCGCATAGCAGGCATGCACAAAAAAGCATTGAAACCTGCCTAAGGAAGCACCATATCCCCCTCAGCTGATGCATTTCGTGGTTTCTCTCCCAGTACCACCGCATTGGCTGTTCCCCTCTGGAGGTTTTTGACCTTCACAATTATAAGGGCCCTGGTTTTCCGGTGGCCCTCTTTTTTTGCCCAAATTTTGCGCACCCAGCGACAGGCTGCACCTCACGTCTCCGTGATTTGCATATCGACCAGCATCGATCCATATATCGAGAAAATACGATTTATGGATCGACAAACCGCGATGGACAAAGACGAGATCATCAAGGCGCTCGCGCATCCCACCCGGATGGCCATTCTGAGCTGGCTGAAAAATCCCGAGCAACATTTTCTCACGCAGGAACATCCATTCGAAATGGGGGTTTGCGCCAGTCAATTCGAACGGTGCGGCCTGTCGCAATCGACGGTTTCTGCCCATCTCGGGACACTGCACCGCGCCGGTCTCGTCACCACCAGACGCGTGGGACAGTGGATCTTCTACAAGCGCAACGAGGACACCATCGCAGCCTTCCTCAAGCAGCTGACACAGGATCTGTAAAATGCCCGCCGCAGCCCTGGTTGCCCTGATCGGCCTGGACGCAACGGCGCTCGACCATCTCTCCGCCAGGGCCCGGGCCGCCCTTGCCCCTGCTGAGTGATCCCCCGCAAAAGAAAGGACCATCATGGCCAAGCTTTTCAAACCCACCAAGGTTGGCGACATCACCGTCAAGAACCGCATCGTCATGGCGCCGCTCACCCGCAACCGCTCGCCGGGCGCGATCCCCAACGACCTCAACGTCGAATATTACCGCCAGCGCGCCACGGCAGGGCTGATCATCACAGAGGCGACTGCGATCACCCATCAAGGCCAGGGTTATGCCGACGTGCCCGGTCTTTATAGCAAGGAAGCGCTTGAAGGCTGGAAGCGTGTGACCGACGCGGTTCACGCCGCCGGCGGCAAGATCGTCGTTCAGATGTGGCATGTCGGCCGAATTTCGCACACGACCCTGCAGCCGGATGGCGGCAAGCCGGTCTCCTCGACCAATCGCGTCGCCACGGCCAAGACCTATCTGGTCAACGCCGACGGCAGCGGCAGCTTCGCCGATACCTCAGAACCGCGCGCGCTCGAAATCGCCGAAATCCCTGGGATCGTCGAGGATTACCGCAAGGCTGCCCGCGCCGCCATCGACGCTGGCTTTGACGGTGTCGAGATCCATGGCGCCAACGGCTATCTGCTCGACCAGTTCATTCGTGACGGCGTCAATGACCGCACCGACCGATATGGCGGCTCGATCGAGAACCGCACGCGGCTCGTCTTTGAAGTCGTGGATGCCGTCGTGAGGGAAATCGGTGCCGGCCGCACCGCAATCCGCATTTCGCCGGTGACTCCATCGGGCGAGAGCTACGATTCCAATCCGCAGGCCACCTTCACCCATGTGGTCGAGGGACTGGCCAAATACGACCTCGCCTATATCCACGTCATCGAAGGCCAGACCGGCGGCGACCGTGATTACCAGCAGGGCGACAATCCTCCCTTTGACTACAAGGCGCTGCGCCAAGCCTATCAAACGGCCGGCGGCAAAGCCAACTGGATGGTCAATAACGGCTATGACCGCGACCTAGCGGTCGATGCCGTCGAAAGCGGCCGCGCCGATCTCGTCGCCTTCGGCAAGCCCTTCATCGCCAATCCCGACCTCGTCGAACGGCTGGCGAAGAACTTGCCGCTCAACACGCCCGACCAGTCCACCTTCTACGGCGGCGGCGCCAAGGGTTACATCGACTATTCCCTTGTCGAGAAGGTCGCCTGAGCCCTTCGGATCCGAATTGGGAAATCCCGCCGAGAGGCGGGATTTCCATTTCCGCTGCATCTTTGTAGGTTGTCGCCATGTTCGCTCCCTATCTCGACCGCTGGTCGCTCATATCAGACGGCGAGCCGATCCTCACGCATTCGAGCCGCCTGCTGCCGGTCCTCTGGCAGGAAAGGCCCGCGATGCTGAAGGTGGCGACCGATAAAACCGAACGATATGGCGCGCTGTTGATGCAATGGTGGGACGGCGACGGCGCGGCCCATGTCTACGCCCATGAGGGCGACGCCGTGCTTCTGGAACGGGCGACCGGAAAACGCTCGCTGCTTGCCATGGCGATGAAAGACGAAGACGACGAGGCAAGCCGCATCCTCTGCCGGACGGCCGCGAGGCTGCACGCGCCGCGGCAAAAGCCGCTTCCCGACCCGATACCACTCACCCGCTGGTTCCGAGAACTGGCACCGACGGCCGATAAAGTTGGCGGCACATTTGCCGATTGCTCGACGGTCGCCAATGCCCTTCTTTCCGACCCGCGGGATGTGACGATCCTCCACGGCGACATTCACCACGGCAATATTCTCGATTTCGAGACGCGCGGCTGGCTGGCGATCGATCCGAAGCGCCTTCATGGCGAACGCGGCTTTGATTTCGCCAATATTTTCGCCAACCAGGAACTGCCTGTCATCACCGATCTCACCCGTTTCCGCCGCCAGCTCCCCATCGTCTCGATGGAAGCGAGGCTGGAGCCGAAGCGGCTTTTACAGTGGATCGCCGCCTATTCCGGCCTTTCCGCCGCCTGGTTTTTCGGAGATGCAAACACGCCTCAGGTCGAGACGGCCCTGACGGTCGCCCGGCTCGCTCTTTCCGAACTTGTGGCTTAACGTCCATCCTCCAGAGAATGCCCGATAAGGGCAGGCACCGTCTGACGGTGCTGCGGTTCGGACAGGCAGCCGAGCGCCACGAGCGTCGCCTTGACGGCCTCGTCGATCGGTGTGTGCGGTTCTTTTCCCAGTTCAGCCGTCAGTCTGGTGTTCGACATCCGCAACGGCACCTTCCACAGATAGCGCATCTCCTTGATCTCCCGCATCATGGGAAGGAAGGGCGCTGCGAGCGGCACGATCCACCAAGGAAAACGCCCGATCTTCGCCTTGCCGCCGGCAACGCGCCTGATCGCTTCTGCCATCTGCATTCCGTCGGCATCCCAGAACCCGTCCATGTGATAGACCGCAAAGGACGGCAGCCGATCAGCCCGTTCGATGAACTGCACCATGGTTTCCGCCATGTCGGGCAAGTAGGTCCACTGATGACCGACGCCCCGCCGTCCAGGGTTCTTGATCGTGGCGACGGGCTTGCCCGGCGTCACGAGGCCGGAGGAGAACCAGCTGTTGGCAGTGGCGCCCGGACCGAAGAAATCGCCGGCGCGGACGATGATGACGCCGATGCCGGCTTGCGCCGCCGCCTTCAACCGTTCTTCCATCTCGACCCGGATGGCGCCTTTCCGGGTCACCGGATGCTGCGGGCTCTCCTCCGTCGGCATCGGCAGGGCATCGGGACCGAAATTATAGACGTTGCCGGGCAGCACGATGCGCGCGCCGACAGCGCGAGCAGCGGCAATGCTATTGTCGAGCATCGGCAGCACCAGCCTGTCCCAGTCGCGGTAGCCCGGCGGATTGACGGCATGAACAATTAACCCGACGCCCTCGGCCGCCTTCAGAACATCGCCGGCATTCATCGCATCGCCCTGTACCCATTCGAAAGCCGGCTCTTTCCCCATCGCCCGTTGCGCATCACGGTTCAGCGCACGAATCCGCCAGCCACGCCCCAACAGCTTTCGCGCAACCGCGCCACCAATCCCACCGGTCGCGCCGAGAACAAGGGCGGTCATTTCTATCTCTCTGCTCATCACATGCTCTCCTTCGTTTGCATGAAATGAATATGCTCCGCTCTCAGATAAACGAAATTGACGAAATGAGTGCATCCAATATACAAAAATATATGGACTCCGAACCTAGCTGGGATTTCTATCGCAGTTTTCTCACCGTGCTCCGGCACGGATCGCTTTCGGCCGCCGCCCGCGAGCTGGGGTTGACGCAGCCGACCATTGGCCGCCATGTCGATGCCCTGGAACTGGCGATCGGCGCCGAGCTCTTCACCCGATCGCCGAACGGTCTGCTGCCGACCGACGCGGCACTGGCGCTGAAGCCTTATGCCGAGACGCTGGCGGCAACCACGGCCGCACTTTTGCGCACCGCATCCAGCCAACGCGAACGCGTCGCCGGAACGATCAGGATCAGCGCCAGCGAGGTCATCGCCGTCGAAGTGCTGCCTGCGATTCTCGGGCCGCTTCAGGACGCCCATCCCGAGCTCCAGATCGAGCTTTCGGCTTCCGATGCGGTCGAGGATCTGGTGAACCGCGAGGCCGACATCGCCGTGCGCATGGCCGAACCGCAACAGGATGCACTCGTCGTGCGCCGCATCGGCGATATCCCGCTGGGCTTCCACGCCCATCGCCGCTATCTCGAACGATATGGCATTCCGCAAAGCGTGGCAGATCTCGCCAATCATCGGCTTATCGGCTTTGACCGGCAGACCGCCTATGTCCGCCTGGTGATGAAGCGCTATCCGGTGCCCGATGGCATCAAATTCGCCTACAGGACTGACAGCAATCTTGCCCAGCTTGCCGCGATCCGCGCCGGCGTCGGCATCGGCCTCTGCCAGATCGGGCTTGCACGGGAGAATCCTGACCTCGTGCACCTCCTGGCCGATGCTTTCAACATCCCGCTCGGCACGTGGGTGGCGATGCACGAGAGCCTGAAATCGTCGCCACGCTGCCGCGTCACTTTCGACGCGCTGGTCAACGGCCTGCAGGATTACTATCGGTACTCGACTAGAACAGGATGATTTTAGGCCCGGTCGGCCTAAGATCTGAATCCTGTTCTATTTCGTCCGAAAACCGCTCACACTTTTCGGCATCATGCTTCAGCGGATAGTCGCAAATCGCAATCGATTTCCGAAGGGAATCATGCACAATTCAATGCATCCGGCGGTCCCCACCGCGATGTGGCGTCACTTTATACCTTTGTTTTTCATGGCTTCCTGACACCAGCCGCATCACCATTTTGCTGAACTTGCTCTAACAGGATAAAGATGACACCTCACAATCCGGTGGAACTGGTGCCTTACGATCCGCAGTGGCCGGCGGATTTTCGGCGCATCCGCAGCCGATTGCTCACCTGGCTGCCGCAGGCGCTGTGCATCGAACATATCGGCAGCACGTCGATACCGGGCATGACCGCCAAGCCTCTCATCGATATCGACATCGTCCTTCCCGGCCTCGAGCATATCGCAGATGCCACAGCGTTGCTTCTAGCGGAAGGCTATGAACCGCGCGGCAATCGCTATGACGACGAGGTCTGGGCGTTTTTATCGAGAGGTTCGGTACCGGCGGAGCGTGTCTATCTTTGCCCGGCCGGCAACGGCACGCATCGAAACAGGCTGGCTTTCCGGGATTATCTCATCGCGCATCCGAAGTCGGCGAGCGAGTATGCCGCGCTGAAACGCAGACTGGCAGCCGAGTTCAGGACGGACGGCGATCGCTATACCGCGCAGAAGCGTCAATTTGTCGACACGATCGTTGCGCGGGCATTGAAGGGCAATGCTTAGCGTCATGCGCCGTGCGGGGCTCCGGCCGCGCGATCCTGCCACAGGCCGTCCACCACTTCCGTCTCCGGCCGGTCTCCGCCCTCGGCGTATTCCTCATGCCACTTGCCGTTTTCATCCTGCCAGCTGATCTCGGCGGAATCGCCGCCGACTTGCTGTTCGGCCGCAACAATACGCGCAGCTTCAAGCGCCTCGGCATGGCTCGGAAACGCTTCGGAATAGACGCCTCCCAACCTGTAGGCCCAGCCGCCGTCATGCGGCACGACTTCGTAGACCACCTTGATCATGCATCCGTCTCCTCATTTTTTGCGCATACACACGCTTCCGGACAGGATCCGGATCATCGCGACCGCTTGACGAGAATACGAGGATGCCGCGATCTGCTTTCCGGCCCCGATTGCGGTCAGTATTCCATTAAACGCCGAAGACTGCAAATAGCAGTGCGCCGTGGCGCGCTTCCCATCCGGAATCAGTGACTTAGTTAAGAGGCATGGACCGGAACCGGAGCTGAAACTTGGCCATCACTTCACGCTTTAAAGAGGAAAAATATCTGGTCGCCGCACTTGCCGTTGCGGCGATCGCCTATGTCCTGGAGCATACTGTGCTCGAAATGGGACGCGGTGTCGCGCTGCTTGCCGCCGCTGCCTTGGTCGGCACCATCGTGCTTGCGTCGATCCGCGTCGCCCATCACGCCGAACTGCTCGCCGTCAAGGTCGGCGATCCCTACGGCACGATGATCCTGACACTCTCAGCGCTCGCCGTCGAAGTCATCATCCTCGCCATCATGATGACTGGCGAGAGTTCTCCGACGCTGGTGCGGGACACGATCTATTCGGCCCTGATGCTCGACATCAACGGCATTCTCGGCCTCGCCGCCCTTCTCGGCGGCCTCAAGCACGGCGAGCAGCCCTATAACGACAATTCGGGCAAGACCTACGGCGTGATGATCCTCACCGCCATGGGCATTTCGATGATCGTGCCGGAATTCGTGCCTAGGGATAGGTGGCACTACTATTCCGCCTTCACCATCGTCGCGATGATTGCGCTTTACGGCCTCTTCCTGCGCATGCAGGTCGGGCAGCACAGCTATTTCTTCAGTTACAGCTACCCGCGATCCGAGCGGAAGAAGGAAAGTCACGGCGAACGCGGCAGCGAGGCGTCGGCCGCGGTCTCGATCATGACGATCCTCGCAGGCGTCGTCATCATCGGCCTGTTGGCGGAGTTCATGTCGGTTTTTATGGCTGAGGGCCTGCGCGATAGCGGCGTCCCGATCGCGGTATCCGCGGTCGTCGTCGCGGCGATTTCAGCCGCACCCGAGATTCTGACTGCCTTGAGAGCAGCACTGAGGAACCGCATGCAGGCGACGGTCAACATCGCCATGGGCGCCTCGCTGTCGACGGTAATCCTGACGGTACCCGTCATGGAGGCGATCGCGCTCTACACCGGCCAGCCCTTCATCATGGCGATGACCCCGGTGCAGACGGTGATGGTCGCGATCACGCTGATTGCCGCGGCAATCAATCTCAACGACGGCGAGACCAACGCCATCGAGGGCATGACGCATTTCATCCTGTTTTCCACCTTCGTCATGCTGACGGCGCTGGGGCTTTGAAGACAGAACAACGCGGTGAAGCAGCTTATCCCTTCGACTTTTCGAGGAAGCGCTCTTTACGGGTTTTCGGCTTGAAGCGCCGGAAGAAGTTTTCAACGGCGCGAATGGATTTGGTGACCGACATCAGCCTGTCGATCTGGCCGTTGGCATTGTGGAGCCGTTCGGACAAGACTTCGGCCGCCGTCATCGCGATCTCGATCGGCGGGACGTCAGGAAACCTTTTGGCCAGCGCCGAATAGGGGCTGGCATCGACGCCGCCCATCATCGAGATCGAGCCCATTCTGGCAAAAAGTCGCAGGAAGATCTGTTCGAACGTCCAATCGTGCACGTCGAAGACCTTCCACTTCTCGCTTCTCTTGGCCGAAAAGCCGGCAAGCAGGATCTTGCCCGGCAGCTTCAGATCGGCAAGCCAGAGCGCCATCGCAAAGCCGCTGGTGGCGATCCTGCCCGCCGGGTAGAGATCGCCAAGCATTTGCGTCAAGTCGAGGTGGCGGGCCTTGGCGTCCTTGAAGCGGCTTTCCTCGCTGAAGTTTTCCTCCGGGGAGACGCGAATATTGATCACACCCAGGAAGTCATCGCCGGCAAAGAAGCGCAGAACATCGCCCACCTCGCGCCGGTGGACGATATTGGCGCCCATCACGCCGCTGCGGACAACCAGCACCGCATGGCCGGCGAAGGGCTCGTCGAGCACCTTGTAAACCTTGTTGAAGAAGACATAGAGCGCCGTCTCCGGCAACTCGCTTCGCAGCCGCTCAAGATCGACCGCTTCGCTATTCGCCACAAGCACGATATGGGAATAGCGCGACAGCAGCGCCTTCCACCCTTCCGGTGCCAACAGATTCAATCCGCCATCTTCGGCGGCCGTAGTCCTGATATCGCTCGGAATTGATTCCATGGCTCACATGCACTTTCCAAGGACGATGCGCTCGCGGCGTATCACTAGCTGTTGCTGAAATAGGCGCGCATCCGTGCAAGCCGCGTCAGCCCGCCGATCTGCTTTCCCACATGAGAGAAGAAACCGGCAACTCGGCCCGCCGCCGACGGCTGTCTGCAGAAGGAGACCCACGGCGTGTTGCGGAGATCCACAGCATAACGCTCGGCCATCCGACGGTGCACCCAGGGAACGGTCGCCTGCCACGGTTTCTTGCGGCCGGTGAAATGGAGGATCGCCGGCCTGGCGATGAACGGCAGCAGTCCCGTCTGCGTGTTCCAACGCGGATCGAGCGCCAGCCAGTCGCCGTCGAATGTGACGTTCAACGCATCCTGGTCGTTGTTCTCGAACAGATGCGAGCGCTCCTCGAAGATTTCCCGGGTCCTGGCAAAAAGCCCCTTCGCCCGGCAGACCGACCAGTCGAACAGCAATACGCCGGCGTTGAAGTAGCGCCCGCCGCTCATGCCGATCTTTCGCTGCCGTGCGCCGGCTTTCTCCGGGAAGGCCATGACATAGTCGTCGACCGCGGCAAGCGCCTTGCCCTGGAGGTTCCGCGCGAAAAGTTCATCGACAGACGCCACCGCCAGTACATCGGCGTCGAGGTAAAGCAGGCGCTCGATATTTTTGGGAATTTGCAGATCCATATAGAGCCGCGCCAGCGTGGCCGCCGACCAACGGCCGCGCGCCTGGCGCGCCGTATCCGGCGTCGCATAAGGCAGCACATTGATTGTCATGCCATGCAGTCGCGCGAAATTTTCGACCTCGGTGACCTCGTTCGGCTTCAGGTCGATGCCGAGAAGCAGAAACTCCACACCGGGAATGTCGAGATTGCGCTTGACGGAAAGCAGGGTGCAGCAGGCAGCCGGCAGCATGTTAACGTCAGAACAGACGATGACGGCACTCTGTTGCAAAATCCGGTCTCCGAAAGCGGCAGCTTGAACTTGATGCCGGGATATCTAGTTGGTTTGGCGGCCGCCCGCAACCTGAGTTCACCCGCGCCGCCTGCGCTCCCCGTCACGATTTGAATCGGAATTCAACGACTTGCGCGGCAAAGCGGAATCGATTCCGCAAGGTCTTCAATCAGGATGTGAGCCTATAGCCGCATCGTCAACGCGCCAACAAAAAGCCCGCCGTCGCCGGCGGGCTTTCGATCGATGTTATCGCAACCGGCTTACTTGCAGGCGGCGCAGAAGCGCTGGATACGGCGGCAGGCTTCCTCGAGCAAATCCTCCGACGTTGCGTAGGAGATGCGGAAGTTCGGACCGAGGCCGAAGGCCGAACCGTGAACGACGGCCACTCCTTCCGATTCCAGAAGCTCGGAGACGAAATCCTCATCTGACTCGATGACCTTGCCGGAGGGTGCGGTCTTGCCGATCAAGCCCTTGCAGGACGGATAGACGTAGAAGGCGCCTTCCGGAACCGGGCAAACGATGCCCTTGGCCTGGTTCAGCATGGAGACGACGAGATCGCGGCGGCCCTCGAAGATCTTCTTGTTGGCGGGAATGAAGTCCTGCGTGCCGTTCAGCGCCTCGACGGCCGCCCACTGGGCGATCGAGGTGGCGCCTGAAGTCTGCTGGCCCTGGATCATATCCATCGCCTTGATGAGCTGGATCGGGCCGGCCGCATAGCCAATACGCCAGCCGGTCATGGCATAGGCCTTGGAGACGCCGTTCATCGTCAGCGTGCGGTCATAGAGCTTGGGCTCGACTTCGACAGGCGTGACGAACTTGAAGTCGCCATAGGTCAGGTGCTCGTACATGTCGTCAGTCAGCACCCAGACATGCGGATGCTTCATCAGCACGTCGGTCAGCGCTTTCAGTTCGGCATGCGTATAGGCAGCCCCCGTCGGGTTGGACGGCGAGTTGAAGATGAACCACTTGGTCTTCGGCGTGATCGCCTTTTCGAGATCGGCGGCCTGAAGCTTGAAATTGTGCTCCTGGGTCGCGGAAACGAAAACCGGCGTGCCGCCGCAGAGCGCCACCATTTCAGGATAGGACACCCAGTAGGGCGCCGGGACAATGACTTCGTCGCCGGGGTTCAGCGTCGCCATGAAGGCGTTGAACAGGATCTGCTTGCCGCCGGTGCCGACGATCGTCTGCTCCCAGGAATATTCCAGACCGTTCTCGCGCTTGAACTTGGCGGCGATCGCCTTGCGCAGTTCGGGAATGCCGGAAACCGGCGTGTACTTCGTCTCGCCGCGGTTGATCGCGTCGATGGCGGCCTTCTTGATATTCTCGGGCGTATCGAAATCCGGCTCGCCGGCGCCGAGGCCGATGACGTCGCGTCCTTTTGCTTTCAGCTCGCGCGCTTTCTGGGAGACGGCGATTGTGGCTGAAGGCTTCACACGGGAAAGAGCATCGGCAAGGAAGGCCATGATATCGGTCCTAATGGTTGAAACGGGCAGAAAGCCGGGACCGGAGTTCTGCGGTTAGCTCTATGTCCAATGTATGACGGCATTTCAAGCGCAAAGGCGTGATGGGGGCAATGATTCTTATTGATCCTTCGGCCATAAGGGCTAGCCGGGCTTGATGACAATTATGCAAGAGGATTAGAGTCAATACTCAATTTGGATGAATTGCTTTTCAAGCCGCTGCTGATGAACTGCCGCCATGACAAAGCCGCCCCGCAAGCCCTCCACGCCACTGCGTCTCGCGCCGGACGACCTGGAATTGAATCGGTCCAAAAGTCGGCAGGACCCGCAGGACACGATCGACCGGGAAACGGCTGCTCGCAGCTACCTCAACCTCGACACGGCGATCCTGCTGGGAATTCTGCTTATCGCGGTGGTCTTGAGGTTCCACAAGATCACCTTGCCGCTTGTCGACGGCTTCAGCTGGCGCGAGACAAGCACGGCTATGATGGCCGACAATTTCCAGCAGCGCAGTTGGAACATCTTCTTTCCGGAGGTCAGCTGGACCGGGCCCGGACCAGGTTATCAGGGCCGCGAGTTCCAGATCGTCAGCTATATCACTGCCCTGCTCTACCAACTCTTCGGCTGGCACGACTGGTTCGGCCGTGTGGTTGCAGCCCTTTTCGGGCTGGTGACGGTGTTCTCGCTGCACAGGCTGACAGCGCTGTGCTGGGGTGAGAGGCATGCCCATGCGGCGGCGCTCGCCTACGCGCTGATGCCGGCGGCGATCATGATCGACAGCTCGTTTCTTCCCGATCCCGCCATGCTGGCCTTGGTCACTCTTGGTATCTGGCTGTTCGTCAAATTCTGGGCCAGCGGTAGCAACTGGCTCCTGCCGCTCGCCACGGCCAGCTTCTCGCTCGGCGCGCTGTCAAAGCCGCCGGGCATCGCTGCCGGCGCCGTCATCTTTTACCTGATGGTCTGCTGGATCCTGGAGAAGAAGTGGAAACCGGCGCGCTTAGTCTTCCTGTCGGGGCTTTTGAGCCTGGCCATTATCGGCGCTTATTTCAGCTGGGCGATCTATCTTGCCCGCAGCTATCCGCCGTTCCATTTCGCCGGCAGCGGCGGCTATATCTGGGATTACGGCGTCTGGTCATACGTCAAGGACAGGTTCTACTTCCAATCCGCATGGAACACTTCCGTCCTGTGGTTCTATGGCTATCCCTTCATGCTGCTGTTCGCGGTCGGATTGTGGATGCCGCCCAAACCCGCCGAAGATCCGAAGCAACGTGTTCTTTCGGCCATTCCCTATGTGTGGCTGGCTGCCGCATTGATTCTTTATCTGACGGCGGCGGGCGAGATCACCGCGAATGTGTGGAACTTCCACATCTTCCATGTGCCGGTCGCGATATTCTGCGGCCATGGCGCGCTTCTTCTGGCAACGCTTGCATCGAGAACCTTTTTAACGCCGGCGGTGGTGCTTCGTTTGATCTGCATCGTGGCCGTAGCGCTCGGCTGGTCGACCCTTCCGCTCGTCAGGACCATGAAGAAACCAATCGCGATGAAGGGCAAGCTGCTTGGCGAGGAACTGGCACGGCTGAGGCAACCGGGCGACCTCGTCGTCGCCATCGCGCCCGAAGTCGGCGATCCCGTCGCAGTCTACTACAGCAGGGCGCGCGGCTGGGTGTTCCCACCCGGCGGAGGCGATACGGAGTGGTCGAAATTCGTCGCCGATGACGCCACCGCGATCGCACAGCTCGAGGAACTGCGCGCGCAGGGGGCGGATCTGTTCGGCGTGACCAAGAACGCCACAGACAAGCAGGACCTGCTGTTCGTCGAGCATCATAAGGGCGTGATCGACTATCTGGACAGGACCGCAACCAAGCTTACCGATTCAGACGATTTGCTGGTCTACAGGATCACCCGCCCATGAAAGCCGCGACAGAGAGGCATGCTCTGTGACCCTTTTCACCACCGGCACTTTCGCGGTGGCGACGATCGCGTTTTCGTCGCCTAAATCTTTTGAAATCAGACAGATCGGCGGGTTTCGTCATCGCCACGAATAAGCCGCAACAAATGCCGCACACCGCCGCAATTCGGTCGCGAGCGCGCCGAGATCGAAGCCTCATCATTGCGTTATCCAAAATTGGTTATTGAGGGTACGCCAATGTTTCTGGAAGATGAGCTCGCCATCGGGCGCATCCGCATGCGCCGGATTTCCATTTCATTTCTTGTCGCCGCCACCGCCTTTGTCGCCTGCCTCGCAGCCATACTCGGGCTTGCCTCCGCCGCCCGTGCCGAGGCGCAGCAGACATCCGGCCAGCTCGCGGCCCTTGTGCGGCCGAACGACGTCAATAGCGGTTCGCTGCTCTTCCCGTCGAAAGAGCCCGGCTTTTATGTCGAGGCGCCGCGGCTGAAGACCGACGTCGCCATCGATGTCTCCGGCCCGCTCGCCAGGGTGAAGGTGACGCAGCGCTTCCAGAACCCAAGCCAGGGCTGGGTCGAGGGAACTTACGTCTTCCCATTGCCTGAGAATTCTGCCGTCGACGCGCTGAAGATGCAGGTCGGCGAACGCTTCATCGAAGGCCAGATAAAGCCGCGCCAGGAAGCCCGGGAGATCTACGAGCAGGCCAAGGCCGAAGGCAAGAAGACGGCGCTGCTCGAACAGCAGCGGCCGAACATTTTTACCAATCAGGTCGCCAATATCGGCCCCGGCGAAGAGATCGTCGTACAGATCGAATACCAGCAGAGCGTCCAGCAGTCGGGCGGCGAGTTTTCGCTGCGCTTTCCGATGGTGGTGGCGCCGCGCTACAATCCGGCGCCGATCGTCCAGACCGTCGAATTCAACAACGGCGCCGGCTTCGCCACGCCGCGCGATCGGGTGGAAGATCGTGAGAAGATCGAATCCCCTGTGCTCGATCCGCGCGAGAATGCCAAAATCAACCCGGTCTCGCTGACCGTCGACCTCAAGGCCGGCTTTCCGCTCGGCGACGTCCAATCGTCCTTCCATGCGGTTGATATCCGGCGGGACGGCGACGAGGCGAGAACCATCGGCTTGAAGGGGGATTCCGTCCCCGCCGACAAGGATTTCGAACTAACCTGGAAGGCCGCTCCCGGCAAGACGCCGAGCGCTGGGCTCTTTCGCGAGGTGAAGGACGGCAAGACCTATCTCCTCGCTTTCGTCACCCCGCCGACGGCGCCGGACGCGGCAGCGCCGGCAAAACGCGAGGTGGTCTTCGTCATCGACAATTCCGGCTCCATGTCAGGCCAATCGATCGAGCAGGCAAGACAAAGCCTGGCGCTCGCCATCTCCAGATTGAACCCGGACGACCGCTTCAACGTCATCCGTTTCGACGACACGATGACCGACTATTTCAACGGCCTCGTCGCCGCCACCCCTGATAACCGCGAGAAGGCCATCGCCTATGTCAGGGGTCTGACCGCCGACGGCGGCACGGAAATGCTGCCCGCCCTTGAGGATGCGCTGCGCAACCAGGGACCAGTCGCAGGCGGAGCGCTACGCCAGGTCGTGTTCCTGACAGACGGAGCGATCGGCAACGAACAGCAGCTCTTCCAGGAAATCAGCGCGAACCGCGGCGATGCCCGCGTCTTCACCGTCGGCATCGGCTCGGCGCCGAACACTTATTTCATGACCAAGGCCGCCGAGATCGGCCGCGGCACTTTCACCGCAATTGGCTCGACCGACCAGGTGGCAAGCTGCATGGGCGAGCTTTTTGCCAAGTTGCAGAACCCAGCCATGACCGATATCGCTGCCACCTTCGAAGGCACCCAGGCCGAGGACATCACGCCGGACCCGATGCCGGATCTTTATAGCGGCGAGCCCGTCGTGCTGACCGCGGAGCTGCCGCGGGACAAGCCCGCCGGCAAGCTGCAGATCGTCGGCAATACGGGCAACCAGCCCTGGCGTATCGAGATCGATATCGCTCACGCCGCCGACGGCAACGGCATCTCCAAGCTCTGGGCGCGGCGCAAGATCGACGATTTCGAAGCCCGCGCCTATCAACGCCAGGATCCTGCCGCACTCGACAAGGATATCGAGACGGTGGCGCTGGCCCACCACCTGGTTTCCCGCGTCACCAGCCTCGTCGCCGTCGACGTCACCCCGTCGCGACCGGCAAACGAGCCGCTCGGGGCGGCGAAGCTGCCGCTCAACCTGCCCGACGGTTGGGATTTCGGGAAGGTGTTCGGCGAAAATGCTGCGCCGCTTGGCGGCGGGCAAGACCATGGCTCGACCACGCCGACGGAGGCTTCCGGATCGCAGCAGGCTACCGCCGTCATCCAGGGGCGCCGCGCAACGCCCGAGATCGCGAACCTGATGGCCGCAGCGCCGACCGCGAAAGCCGCCACCATGATCGCGCAGAAGACATCGACCGTGAACCTGCCGCAGACGGCGACCCGCGCCGACAAACAGATCATCCGCGGGCTTACCATGCTGATCTTGGCGCTGACGGCGGCAAGCGGACTAGCCGTCTGGCGCCGTCGTCTCAAAGGCGTCTTCACCGTCGGAGGCAGGCGCAATGGCCGCTAGTCGCCCTGCCCGCGGGAAACAGGAGGCGGCGGAATTCGAGCCGCTTCCGAGCTACCTGGAACTCGCCATGGCCGCGGCCACAGCTCACGACAGACCGAAGATGCGCCAGAAGAAGGGCTTCTTCCTCTGGCGTCTTTCGTCGATCGAAAAGGCGATCGCCATTGGAATTGCCGGCCTTGCGCTCTACGGCCTGGCCCTGATCGGCGACGGTTTCCTGCTGAAGGCGAAGGCAGACCTTTCCCAGGTCCTGCTGAAACGCGCCTTCTCTGCCGAACTGCGGGGCGAAGCGACGAAACCCTGGCCCTGGGCGGACTTCACCACGGAAGCCAAGGTGCGCGCACCGCGTCTCGGAGAGGAGGCAATCGTGCTTTCCGGCGCTTCCGGCGAAGCCCTCGCCTTTGGTCCTGCCTGGCTCGCCAATACGCCGCAGCCAGGCGATGAAGGCACCGCGGTGATCGCCGCCCATCGCGATACTCACTTTCGCTGGCTGCAATATATAAAACCGGGCGACGCCATCGAAGTCACCCGCCGCAACGGCAAAGTCCTGACCTTCAAGGCCGGCGAAGGCCGCATCGCTCCCTGGGATGCCAGCGGCATCGATCCCGCCTCCGACGGCCGCCACTTGGTGCTGACCACCTGCTGGCCCTTCGACGCGACCGAACGCGGGCCGTTGCGCTACATCCTCGAAGCCGAACTTGTCGATAGCGAGGCCACAGGTTCCGTTCAACCGGCAAACACAAAGCCGTTATTGCAGGTGGAATGAGGGTTGAAGCCCTCCCCTGTCCGCTCCAGCTTTGAGGCTTAAGAGACGACAGGGAATAAGATGAAGAGACTGCCCGCCTTCCATTTCGCCACAGCCCTTATTTTGTGCGGCGCCGCATCGGCTGATGCCGCCGATACCGTCAACACGCAGGGCCCCACGGTCCGTGTCGAAAAGCTCACCGACGGGCTCGACCATCCGTGGGCAGTCGAGGTCCTGACCGACGGCGCCTATCTCGTCACCGAGCGGCCGGGCCGAATGCGTGTCATCCGCGACGGCAAGGCCTCCGACCCGATCGCCGGCATACCCAAGGTCAGCGCCCGCGGCCAGGGCGGGCTGATGGATGTGGCGCTCGCGCCGGATTTTGCGACATCGAGAAAGCTCTATTTCACCGCCGCCGTTGCCAATGCCAAGGGTTCCGGCACCGAAGTCTTCAGCGCCACGCTGTCCCGTGACGAAAAGCGACTCGACGCCGTCACACCTGTTTTCACCATGCGGCGCTTTACCTCGGGCGACATTCAGTACGGCTCGCGCATCGCCATCGCGACCGATGGCACGCTCTTTATCAGCGTCGGCGACCGCGGCGACCGCAATCGCTCGCAGGACTGGCAGGACGACGCCGGCTCGATTATCCATATCAATGCCGACGGCAGCATTCCCGCCGACAATCCGTTCAAGAACGGCGGCAAGGCGCTGCCGGAAATCTGGTCGAAAGGCCATCGCAACCCGCAGGGCATCACCTTCGACATCAAGGACGGCAAGCTCTATACCGTCGAACACGGTGCGCGCGGCGGCGACGAGATCAATGAGCCCGAAGCGGGCAAGAATTACGGCTGGCCGATCATCACCTATGGCCGCGACTATTCCGGCGCCGAGATCGGCGAAGGCACCGCCAAGAAAGGTCTGGAACAGCCACTGTATTACTGGGATCCGTCGATCGCGCCGGGCGCGATCGCCGTCTATCGCGGCGCCATGTTTCCGGAGTGGGACGGCAATTTCATCGTCGCGGCGCTGAAGTTCCAGTTGCTCTCGCGCATGCAGCGCGACGACAGCGGCGCCTTCGTCGCCGAAGAACGCCTGTTCGAAGGCGAGTACGGCCGCATCCGCGACGTCGTCGTCGCGCCCGATGGCGCGCTGCTGATGGTGACCGATGAAGATAACGGATCGCTGCTCAGAGTTTCGCGCGCTGGGGCCGATAACGGATGACAGATCATAACGCCGCGCGCAGCTCCTTGCGGATGACGAATTTCAGCCCGGACCAGATCGCGTCGATGGCGCAAACCTTGACGTCGACGAGACCGGTCGGAAGGAGGATCTCCCGCAGCACATCCTCGATGACATCGGTCGGCACCCGCGAACTCTTTTTCGGCCAGGAGATCCAGAGCATGCCGTCCGGCTTGAGAACATCGAAGAGCTTAGTCGCGACAGCCTCCAGCGCCGCCCGTTCGGTCACAAACAGATGCACATAGTCGAATTCTCGCCGAGGTGTTTCAGGAAGCGCGCGGACCACCGAAGTGAAACCGTCGAAACCATTGATGTCGCCGATCGTTTCCGGAACGTCGAGAAGTGCGGACGCCTGCCCACGCGCGAGCCCAAGCTTCGTCGCGAGCGGCGTGCCGGAATAGCCTGCTGTCATATTGCTCGCCTTTCCATGTGTCGCATGCCTTCACCCGCCGACCGGGATGAAGTCTTCATCCTTGCCGAAAGGAAACGCAACTGCTAACCGCATAACTCATATTTCCCTGCACCATCGAGGCCGACATGACGCGCGTCCAGGCGAACCTCCTTCTGTTGCTTGCAGCCGCCATTTGGGGCGGCGGCTTCGTCGCGCAGTCGACGGCGATGAAGGCGATCGGCCCCTTCTGGTTCATCGGCCTGCGTTTTGCCGTCGCCACATTTGCCGTACTGCCTTTCGTCCTTTTCGAAGCACGCAAGACCAAGGCGAAGACAAGCAAGCGGCATGCGGGACTCTACGTGCTGACTGGCCTTGCCCTTTTCGCCGGCGCCGCCACGCAACAGGTGGGATTGCAGACGACGACGGTGACGAATTCAAGCTTCATCACCGGTCTCTATGTCGTCTTCGTGCCGCTGATCGCCGTGCTCTTCCTGCGCCGTGCCCCGCATTGGATCATCTGGCCGGGCGCTCTGATGGCTGTCGCGGGCATTTACCTCCTGTCCGGCGGTCATCTCTCAGCGCTGACGTCGGGCGATCTGCTGACCGTCGTCTGCGCCATCTTCTGGTCGATTCAGATCACTCTTGCCGGCACGACGGTTTGCGAGACCGCAAGGCCTCTCGCGCTTTCCGCCACGCAATTCGCCGTCACCGCGATCTGCGCGCTGGCAATTGCGACCGTCGCCGAACCGGTCAGTCTTTCGTCCGTATGGGCAGCAGCCCCGCAGATCCTCTATGTCGGCATCTTCTCCTCGGGGCTGGCCTTCGTGCTGCAGGTGATCGGCCAGCGCTACACGACGCCCTCGCAGGCGGCGATCTTCCTCTCTTCCGAAGCTCTCTTCGGCGCATCGCTCGCAGCGCTGCTGCTCGGAGAGTCGATGTCGGCGACGGGCTATACAGGTTGTGCGCTAATGTTTATCGCTATGCTTGTAGTCGAATTCGTGCCGAGCTTCGCCCGCCGGGGCCTGCGGGCCGCCTGAACACGCGTCCAAATATGGTTGGATGGCCGGTCTAAAAAAAAATTCACGGAACCGCAAAGACGCGCTCACGTTGCATTCTTGGCAAAATCTGCCCGAAATTTATATTGCAGACGATACAAAACGTTAATCATGCTCGTTCAGCGAAGGAAATTTTGCGTTTTTGAGCAAAATGGCCCTTGGCGGGAGTGTGCCCTGAACGACACGTTAAAAAACTTTTGCTTGCCAAAATCCCGGAAACGCCGCACTCTCGCCTCGTTCGGGCATTTTGCGAGCATGGGAAGTCCTTAAGTATTTGCGCGCCGGAAACGCTAATATTCCGGTCAGCCGGTTCCGAAAAAGGCAGGCGAAAGTCCTGTCTGGGGCAGGCCGAGGTAGAGGGGACCTTTTTCTCACATTTCAAGAATTGCCTGCCAACACCTCCCGCAAGGAGGCAATGCTATGATGCTGCCCGTGTGGATGGCGGGCAGAGAGAAAAGGACCTGACGCATGGCCGAGACTGGCACTGTAAAATTCTTCAATACCGACAAAGGCTTCGGCTTCATCAAGCCGGACCGGGGCGGCGCCGATATCTTCGTTCACATTTCTGCCGTCCAGGCCTCCGGGCTGGCCGGTCTGACGGAAAACCAGAAGGTAAGCTTCGACACGGAGCCGGATCGCCGCGGCAAGGGCCCCAAGGCCGTCAATCTGCAGATTGCGGGCTGAACCCTTAACAAGGCCGTCGAATTTCGAGTTGAAGCCCGGCAGCAATGCCGGGTTTTATCATTCAGCCTTCGTTCAGCTAGCGGGCTGTACGTCTAGCATCATCGAGAAAGGAACCGGGGTTCGGTTCCCGGGATTAGGATTTATGCTGATGAACAGGCTCGCAAAAACTCTCCTGCTGACGGCAACGGCTGCTGCACTTACCCTTTCTGCCATCGGCGAGGCATCGGCTGGCGATCGCCATTGGCACCATCATAACAACAATGACGCCCTCGTTGGCGGCGCCGTTGGCCTCGCCACCGGCCTGATCGTCGGCTCGGCTATCGCCAATGCCAATAACGGCCCTGTTTACGATGAACCCCGCTACATCGACCCGCCCTACCAGCCCGGCTATTACGAGCCCGCTCCGGTCTATCGCGCCCCGCGTCGCGTCTATGTCGAGCAGCCGCAATATGTCGAAGAGCCGCGATATTATGCGCCGGTCCGCACCGCCGTGGAGCCCTGGTCGCCGCAGTGGGAGCGTTATTGCTCTTACCGCTACCGCTCCTTCGACCCGCGCAGCGGCACTTATATCGGCAATGACGGCCGCAGCCATTTCTGCACCGCCGGCTGATCTTCCGACAATTCATCATAAAGCGCCGCTCCTGGGCGGCGCTTTTGTTTTTGGCTTCGTCAGCCGGCCTTCTTCTCCCACGGCATCGGCTGCACCTCGGCATCCGGCTCGAAATCAGTCGAAACGCTGACGGCGCGCCATTCCCGATCGGCCGCGATGCGCGCGGCATCCGCCTTCTCGACATTGCGCACCGCATCGGTGCCGAGCAGCAGCCGCAACGGCGGCTCGTCGAGACCGGCGATATGGAGGACGACCGCCGCCGCTTTGGCTGGGTCGCCGGGCTGGCGTCCGTCATATTCGCGCTGGAAGCGCACCGTGGCCCCGACCGTCTCCGAATATTCCGCCCGTCCCTCTGCAAGCACCGTCGAGGCGCCGGCGAAATCCGTCCTGAAGCCGCCGGGCTCGATCACCGTCACCTTGATGCCTAACGGGGCAACCTCCTTGGACAACACTTCTGAAAAGCCCTCGACAGCGAATTTGGCGGCCGAATAGGCGCCGCGCCCGGCAGGTCCGATACGCCCGCCGACGGAGGAGAACTGGATGATATGCCCCGCCCCCTGCCCACGCATTAGGGCGATCACCGCCTTGGTCATGATGATCGTACCGAACAGGTTGGTCTCGATCTGGGCGCGGAAATCGGCAAGGCTGGTATCCTCGATCGAGCTGACATTGCCGTAGCCGGCATTGTTGACGAGCACATCGATGCGCCCGAACCGCTTCACGCCGGCCTCGACCGCCGCTGCCGCTGCCGCCTCATCGCTCACGTCGAGCGCTAGCGTCAGCACCTGGCCGCCATACCGCTCCGAGAGATCGGCAAGTTGGAGGGGATCGCGTGCCGTCGCCACCAGATTGTCGCCGGAGGCCAGAACAGCCTCCGCCAGCGCCCGGCCGAGACCGCGCGAACTCCCCGTAATCAACCAGACCTTCGACATTGGAAACCTCTCCTTCATTGGCTCCCAACCCATGTATGTTCTATTCTTTCCGATCGAAAGAAGGTACCGAAACGATCCATACACACCTCGAGGTAACTGAAGTGGTCGGCGACATATTCGATTTCTGCTGCGATATGACGGATGAACAGGATGCGCGGGCGCGCGCCTTGATCGAGCGGGCGGCGGCGAAGTGGCCGCTGCGCATTCTGCACGTGCTCTCCGATGCAGGCGCTCCTCTGCGCTTCTCGCGCCTCATGGAAAGGGTCGAGGGCATCAGCCAGAAAGTGCTGACACAGACGCTGCGCACGCTCGAAAGCGACGGCCTCATCATCCGTACACTCTACCCGCAGGTGCCGCCGCGCGTCGAATATGAATTGACGCCGCTCGGCCGCGACCTCCTGATAGAAGTCGCAACACTTTGGCGGTGGATCGTCGAGCGGCTCGGCGATTTCGATGCGCGCAAAGCCGCAAAGCTCGCTGCGACGAGCGCCTGAAGCAAATCCAGGAAAAGTGAAGCCGCTTGAAAAGCCGAGACCGCTCTAGGCCGGGATGCGGATCGTCGCCCTCAAGCCTCCGAGCGGGCTGTCGCTGAGCGTGACGTTGCCGCCGTGGCTGCGGGCTATGTCACGGGCGATGGCGAGACCGAGCCCGGTGCCTGACGCATCGAGATTGCGCGCCGCATCCAGCCGGAAGAACGGTTTGAACACGTCCTCGCGATTCTTCTCCGGAATGCCCGGCCCGTCATCGTCGAAGACAACGGTCAGCCATTTTGCGTTGTGCTTGGCCTCGATATCGAGCCTAGTGGCATAGCGGCGCGCGTTCGAGGCCAGGTTGGTGACGAGACGCGTGAAGGCGTTCGGCCTGACCGATATCTCGTCGTCGCCTTCGATCGAATAGGCGAATGTCTTGCCGTGCAGGGCGAAATCGGCTTCCAGTTTGGCGAAGACCTCGCTGAGCTTCAGTTCGCCGACATCCTCTTCGACCTCGCCGCGTGCGAAGGCCATATAAGCCTCCAGCATCGTCTGCATATCATTGACGTCATCGTTCAGACCATGCAGATCGGGATTGTCGCCGGCAAGCGCCAGTTGCAGTTTGAAGCGGGTGAGGATGGTGCGCAGATCGTGGCTGACGCCGGAGAGCATCGCCGTGCGCTGCTCAATCTGCCGCTCGATGCGCTCGCGCATCAGAATGAAGGCAAGGCCGGCGCGGCGGACTTCGTCGGCGCCGCGCGGATAGAAATCATCGGGCTTCTGCCCCTTGCCGAAACTTTCGGCCGCCCGCGCCAGCATCAGGATCGGGCGTATCTGTCCGCGCAGGAAGAGGATCGAGATACCGATCAGCACCAGCGAGGTGCCGACCATCCAGACGATGAAAATATGGGTATTCGAGGCATAGGTCTGACTGCGTTTGGCCAGTACCCTGAGAATCTTGTTTTCCAGCTTGATGCGGATTTCGACCAGATTCGAGTTGCCGACCGTATCGATCCAGAAGGGCCGGTGAATCTCGTTGCTGATCTCGTCGGTGAGGATGCCGTCAAGGATCGAGAAGAACGGCTTGACCCGCGGCGGCGGCAGGTCGCCGTCGGGCTCAATCGAGATCTGCAGGTTGAGTTGGTCACGCGCAATCCGGATGATCTCGCCATAGTCCGAATTCTGCGGATAGGTCTCGACGATCTCAATGATCGCGGCGATGTCGCGGGTAACGGCGAGCGACAGCCGCTCCGTCACCATCTGCCAGTGCCGCTCCATGAACACGGCGGCGACGACGGATTGCAGGAGCACCATCGGGATGATGATGATCAGCAGCGAGCGCGCGTAGAGACCGGTCGGCAATCGGCGCCGCAGCCAGCGGGCGATCCAGCGCCAGCCAGCAACAGGAGCGCGGTCTTCCCGCCGCAAGCTGTCCATTGTCGCCATCAGCGTCGGTCCTGGCCTTTCAGAGCATGGCGCCGGAAAGTGGGAATGTTATCGGCATCACGTTCGCTTCCTCAAATCTAGTCGATGCTCAGCCTGTATCCGATGCCGCGCACTGTCTGCAGCCAGACGGGGTTGGCCGGATCCTCCTCGATCTTGCGCCTGAGCCGGTTGATCTGCACGTCGATCGTCCGCTCGCCGACCTCGGTGTCGTTGCCGATCAGTTCGTGGCGGGGGATTGTGTCACCGGCGCGCCGCGCAAAGAGCAGCATGATTTCCTGCTCGCGGTCGGTGAGCCGGATCACCTCGCTGGCCTTCTTCAACTCCTTGCGGGTCAAGGAGAAAGTATAGGGCCCGAACATGACCTGTTCGATCTTCAGCCCCTCACCGCCGGCATTGCGGCGCAGGATGTTGTTGATGCGCAGCACCAACTCGCGCGGATCGAAGGGCTTGGACAGATAGTCGTCAGCACCGGCCTCGAGGCCTTCAATGCGGTTGCCCGATTCCGCCAGCGCAGTCAGCATGATGATTGGCACGTTCTTGATGGCGCGAAGCCCGCGGGTGACGTCGATGCCGGATTCACCGGGCATCATCACATCCATGATGATGAGATCGAAATCGAGACCCGCCAGCTTGCGTTGCGCCTCGGCGCCGTCGGCCGCGACGGTGACGCGAAAACCGTTCTCCGCAAGATAACGATTGAGCAGCGCGCGGATGCGGGAGTCATCGTCGACCACCAGCAGATGTGCCGCATCATCGGAAATACCTGTTTTGACCGCCATTCAATCTGCCTTCTTTCTGTCCCGCATACCCCCGAGGAAGGCCTTCACGCCCTCCCGCATCTGCGCAGAGGCTCCTTCGAATGCCCGCTCAATGCGGCGCGATTGCGGCTCCGCAAGCGCAAGCGCCAGCTCGCGCCCCGATTTCGTCGGATAGAGCTTGCGCTGCCGCCGGTCCTCAGGTCCGGCCACCTGGCGAATATAGCCTGAATCGATCAGCTGTTTCAGCACCCTTGCAAGACTCTGCTTGGTGATCTTCAGCGTGTCGAGAAGATCGGCCACCGTCATGCCGGGATTGCGGTTGACGAAATGAACGACACGATGATGCGCCCGGCCGAAACCGCTCTTTTCGAGGATGGCGTCGGGATCGGAAACGAAGTCGCGATAAGCAAAGAAGAACAGCTCGATGATCTCGAAATCGATCGTGTCGGTATCTTCCATCGGCGTGGCCAGCGGCTCCGGCTTGCCCGCTTTCGAACCGGTCTGTCGTGACACTCGGCTTTCCTTTCTCTTCCCCGCGCTGCGGGAAGGTTTCGCGGGGACAGGTCGGTTTTGTTGACTTTTGCGTCGATGAGAGCTCTTTCCGAACTCTGCGGGAGCCGAGCCCCGCACGGACTTTTATTGCCGTGGCATTTTCATGGACCCAAGGCCCATCGGCATTCCGGCGCACCGCGCAATTTCCCCCTGCGTCTGTGGATAAAACGTAATGGGGATAACAATCAACAGGCATGGCGCGGTTGAAGCGCCGGAGGAGGTTCAAGGACGGCTTCATTTCCCTTCGACCAGGGGAGCGCGCCTATGGCGCCTGGTGTTCGAGCTCACCCGATATAACCAACGCCTGCAGAGATCCGTCGAGATTTTCGGTTTCAAGGTGCCCTATTCGGTCGACGAGCTCGACGCGGCGACCGCCGCAATTCCTGGAGCGTCAAGGTTTCCAGCATGGCTATGTCATGCCGATTGCCTGGCGCGGCAGCGATGTAATGGGCAGTCCAGCCATCAAAGTCGGCGACCATCTGCAAAACGCTGATGAAGGACTGCATGAAGAAGTCTCTCCGGCGGCAGTTTCCGCCGGATAAGACCTCATCAACTCGGTCCGGTGCTATGCGACCGCGTCGTTTGCGCGCCTGAGAAAATGCGCAGCGCTGTAACGCATGCCCGTCGGACCCTTTACCTGTGTGCCCGCGCCATGACTAGGCCGGCAAGTGTCGAGAGGATGCCGCCGCCGATCAGTCCGCCGATACCGTCGGCGATCAGACCGGTCATAGCGGCGTCCCCGCCGACCATGCCGAGCAGCATGCCGCCGCCGACACCGCCGATCGCGCCTGCGATCGTACGGGCAACGACGTTGATTGCATGCTGCTTCAAGGCGGCGCTCGCAGCGTTGCCGCCGATGGCACCGGCAATCATTTGAACGACGAACGGAAGTAGCGCTTCCATGATTTCCTCCTTTGGCGATCTCCCCGATCGCCGCTAAATGCCGAACCTTCGACATATTAGCATTTTATCATATTCAAGAGGAAAGCGTGAAGAAAAATCAACCGATGCGAGATTAAGGCGGAAAGACAGCGAGCCACCGGGGTCGCGAGGCGTTCTCAAACGAGAGGCGGCCCGGGGGCCGCCTCGCTTGAGCTTTGATCGATCACATCATTGATAGACATAGACGATCCGGCGCGTGCCGGGATCGACCAGCACGGGACGATCATTGATCCTGGTATAGCGGTATTCATAGTCCGGGATGGTCTGGAAGGTGACATCATCCGGCACCTCCGCACCGACGACGACATCGCCCCCGAGCCGCACCGTCTCGGTTGGATTGGTTTCGATATAGGTGCGCACCGTCTCCGGCGGAGTGATGGTCTCGACAGCCCCGACCGGACCGATCAGTTCGTCGCCCGGCGCCGGCTGCGGCTCAGCCGGGACGACGCTGGCGGTCGACTCGTAAGTGACGACGGGAACGCCGATTTGGGCGCGATGCTGCTCGACGATCACCTGGTTGCCGCCGTAATCCATCTGCAGATAATCGGCATAGACCCAGCCGCGCATGCCGTTAACGTCGACGCGGCACCAGCGGCTGCCTTCGATGCAGCCATCGAGCACCGCGGTCGAGCCGCGGGTGGCAAGGCCGACGGCCGGGTATTGCGGGCCCGGACCTGCGCGGACGTTGAGGTCGTTGACCGTGGTCGCCACCATCTCCGCCTGAGCCAGACCGCCGCTCGCCAGGAGCACGGCTCCAGCCAGTAGGATGTTTCTCTTCAAGATCATGTGAGCGTCTCCTTGGTTTTGATGGGCGCACAACGCGCGGCGTTCCACGATGTTCCGCCATGTTGCCTCCGACAAAACGGCGGCTCCGGAGGGAGAACGCACAAGCATTTGAAAAATTGAGATAAAGCTTGGTTCCACCGCTGTATGGGGATGGCGGAAAGCGTCATAAATTTGTGTTTCAGTCGGTCTTTCCGCCGTGAAACAGGTCGTGGCAGCAGCAGATTCCGGCTGTCCTTGTCACCGTTTCGAACTATACCTGGGTACCCGAGATACCAAGCGAGGCGCTTATGGGCATGCTCCAGGCCGGCATCATTCCGGTGACACCTTTTCAACAGAACTGCACGGTCTTCTTCGATCCCGACACCGGGGAAGGCGTCGTCGTCGATCCGGGTGGCGACGTGCCACTCATTCTCCAGGCGGTCGAGAAAAGCGGGCTCACCATCAAGGAAATCTGGCTGACGCACGGTCATCTCGACCATGCCGGCGGCGCCAAAGAGTTAAAGGAGGCCCTAGGCGTCGACATCATTGGCCCGCACCAGGACGACCTGCCGCTTTTGCAGCGAATCGAGGCCCAGGCGGCGAATTACGGCATATCAGGATTGCGCAACGTCCTGCCCGACCGCTGGCTGAAGGATGGCGACAGGGTCTCCTTCGGCGCCCACGAGTTCGAGGTCTATCATACGCCCGGCCATGCCCCCGGCCACGTCATCTATTTCAACCGCGCGCAGAATTTCGCCCATCTCGGGGACGTGCTCTTCAACGGCTCGATCGGCCGCACCGACCTGCCGGGCGGCAATCATCAGCAACTGTTGGATTCGATCCGCGACAAGGTCCTGCCACTCGGCGACGAGGTCGGCTTCATCTGCGGCCACGGCCCTGGCAGCCGCATCGGCGACGAACGGCGCAGCAATCCGTTCCTGCAGGAGATCAGAAACGCGTGACGGCTCGGGTGTGGGCAAATCAGGCGAAACGTCCGATGATGGATGTGAGCTCAGGCTCACATCATCTTCCGGCCGTTCGGAACCGGTTGCTCGACCGCGGCGAGCACGATCGCGCCGTTCTCATCCTCGAACCCCAGCGTCAGCACGTCCGAGCGGAACGGCCCGATCTGGCGTGGCGGGAAGTTGACAACGCCAAGCACCTGCCGGCCGATCAGGCTTTCCGGCGTATAATGCACGGTGATTTGCGCCGAAGATTTTTTCGTGCCGATATCAGGGCCGAAATCGATGACCAGCTTGAACGCCGGCTTGCGCGCTTCCGGAAAGGGGCTGACCTCGATGATCGTGCCGACGCGGATGTCGACACGATCGAAATCGGCGTAGGTGATCTCCTCGGCCATTGGTTCTCTTTTCAGCCGGCCAGTTCCTCGGCCCGCTTGCGCGCTGCCGCGAGTGCCGTGTCGAACAAGGGCTGCATGCCGTTTTCGGCCATCAGCACCGCGAGTGCGGCGGCCGTCGTGCCACCGGGAGAGGTCACATTCTGCCGCAGCCGCGAGGGATCGTCGGGGGACTGGTGCAAAAGTTCACCAGCCCCCGCGACAGTTTCCCGCGCAAGACGCATGGCGAGGTCCGCCTGCAGGCCGAGCTTCCGGCCCGCCTCCGCCATACATTCGACGAGATAGAAAACGTAGGCCGGCCCACTGCCGGAAAGCGCCGTCACGGCATCAATATCGGCTTCCGCAGGCACCCATTCGACCGGACCGGAGACGCGCAAAAGGGAATGGACGCACTCGCGCTGCTGATCGCTGACCGCTGAATTGGCATAGGCCCCGGTGACGCCGCGGCCGACCATGGCCGGCGTGTTCGGCATGGCCCGTACCATGGCGGCCTGCCCGAGATGTTTTTCGAGAAAACCGAGCGTCTTTCCGGCGGCGACCGAAACGACGACCGTCTCCGGCCCGACAGTGCTTTTCACCGCCGGCAACACCGCCTCCATCACCTGCGGCTTCACCGCAAGGAACAATACGCCAGCCTTCAACGCGGCCGGAACCGCCGTAAGATGGGTCGCTCCCGCCTCGCCGATCGTCGCCAGCATCGCCGTCGACGGTCCGGGATCGACGACGATGACGGCCGAGCCCGGAACGCCGCTCTTCAGCCAGCCAGAGAGCATCGCGCCGCCCATATTGCCGGCGCCGATCAAAACGACGGGATGTTTCGAGGAGAAAGCCTTGGCTGGCATCCTATGCCTCGCCGACCGTTTCGAACAGCACGGCCTCCATTGCCTTGGCCGCATCCATGCCGGACCAAACGACGAACTGGAAAGCCTGGAAATAAGCCTCGCAGGTGTCGAGCGCGCTGGAAAGCAGCACTTCCACCTGGCGGTTGGTGGGCTCGGCGCCGCCGGCAAGCAGCAGCGACTGCCTGAAGATGACGACGTCTTCCTGGCGCCAGAGGTCGAAATGCCCCATCAAGACCTGCCCGTTGATCGCCGAGAGCAGCTTGACCACCTCGTTGACCCTGATGTCGGGGACCTTGATATCGAATGCGCAACCAAGATGCAGCGCCTCGAATTCCTCCATCCAGGAGAAGGAGACATGATAGTCCGCCCAGCGCCCCTCGACCGTCATCGCGATCTCGTCCTCGCCGGACCGTTCGAACGACCAGTCATTGTTGGAGGCCACGTACTCGATCATATCGACCGGGTTCGACTGACGCTCGACTTCCAATTCCATCAGGTTCATGCAGCACCTTCTTGACCGGAATGAATGCGACTTAACTTCGTGTACGAACACAAGAAAGACACACGCAAATACCGGAAACCACCACCGGATGATCGTTGAACCGCTGCCAGACTTAACGCAGATAACCTGCCCGGAGCTTACCAAGTCGCTTCGAATCATCATTTAAAATCAGTGTATAATGACCCTTGCCACCTGCCAGCCCCCTGAGAGGAAAATACGGACGGGCCGTTGTGGAAAGCTCTTCGAAACTCAATTCAGAAGGGAGAATAAGCGACTCTGCGAATTGGCTTTTTTGGCAGTGTCCACAGGTGGAAAACTCACCTGGAATTTTTTGTGACAGACGCGACGCGTGGCAAGAAGGCAACGCCGCGTCTGCACCGTACCGGGATATCAGCGATCCTCGCCGGCAAGCTTTGCTTCCAAAGCCGCGATGCGGGCGGCAAGCGCGTCGTTTTCGTCGCGTGCCTTGATCGCCATCTCGCGCACGGCCTCGAATTCCTCGCGTTTGACGACGTCCATGCTGTTCAGCCAACGCTCGGCCTGAGCGTTGAAAGCCGTCTCGATCTCCTTGCGGACTCCCTGGGCAGCACCTGCCGCGTCGGTCATCAGCTTGGCGAATTCATCCATGATGCGGTTCGTTCCGGTCGTCATGGCGTTTTTCTCCCTTCGCATGCGGTGAATTCGGCCCTTCAGGGCCTCGAAGATTGAGGTAGGGCTTCGCCATCGGCGATGCAAGCGCTTTGCACGGGTTAGTCCTCGCCGGGCCGGGTTGCGAAAGCGAGATCACGAACAATGGACTTGACCGTCCGGGATCGCAGCGGCATGTTCCGCCGACTTCAACGGATGGGAAAACCTTGCCGATAGCCGCCGATCTCCTTGCCATCATGCCTTTCCCGGACATCGATCCGATCGCCTTTTCGATCGGTCCGCTGGCGATTCACTGGTACGGTCTCGCCTATGTCGCCGGCATTCTGCTCGGCTGGGCCTATGCGCGCCGCATCGCCGCCAATGACAGTCTCTGGCCCGGCAACGCGTCGCCGATATCAAGAGTGCAGCTCGACGATTTCATCGTCTGGGCAGCCCTCGGCGTCGTCCTCGGCGGTCGCCTTGGCTATATCTTCTTCTACGATCTCTCGGCTGTGCTGGACAATCCGGTGCGCGCGGTTCAGATCTGGAACGGCGGCATGTCCTTCCACGGCGGCCTGACCGGCACGACGATCGCCATGATCCTCTTTGCCCGACGCCACGCAATTCCGATCTGGAGCCTCTTCGACATCGTCGCCACGGTCGTTCCCTGCGGCCTGTTCTTCGGCCGCATCGCCAATTTCATCAATGGCGAGCTCTGGGGCCGGCTGACCGACGTGCCCTGGGCCGTGGTCTTCCCGACCGGCGGTCCTTTCGCCCGCCACCCGAGCCAGCTCTACGAGGCCGGCCTCGAAGGTATCGTTCTGCTTCTGGTGCTCGCCGCCTTCGTCTACGGCATGCGTGCGCTGAAATGCCCAGGCTTCATCACCGGCGTCTTTGTCTGCGGCTATGCGCTGTCGCGCATCTTCGTCGAATTCTTCCGCGAGCCCGACGCCCAGCTCGGCTACCTGCTCGGCACCACCTGGCTGACCATGGGCATGGTTCTCTCCTCGCCGATGATCCTGCTTGGCCTCTGGGCGATGCTGCGCGCGCGTCGCCAGGCTGCGCTGCAGCTCTGATACGGCGGATAAACGATATGACCACCGCCCTCGGCGAAAAGATCAAAGCGATCATCCAGGCCAACGGCCCGATCAGCGTCACCGATTATTTCTCGCTCTGCCTCGCCGATCCCGAACATGGCTATTACCGCACCCGCGAGCCCTTCGGCCGTTCCGGCGATTTCGTCACCGCACCGGAGATCAGCCAGATCTTCGGCGAAATGATCGGCGTCTTCATCGTTCATGCGTGGCAGCGCCACGGCACGCCGGCGGATGTGCGCCTCGTCGAGATCGGGCCTGGCCGCGGCACGATGATATCGGACATGCTGCGCGTCATTTCGCGCATCGCCCCGCCGCTTTTCGACACCATGACCGTGCATCTCGTCGAAACCAGCGAGCGCCTGCGCGACGTCCAGAAGCAGACCCTCGAAGACCACGGCGACAGAATCGCCTGGCACGACGACTTCGACGAAGTCCCGCCCGGCTTCACCCTGATCGCCGCCAATGAATTGTTCGATGCGATCCCGATCCGCCAGTTTGTCCGCACGCAGACAGGTTTCCGCGAGCGGATGGTCGGGCTCGGCGCCGACGGCGAGCTGACTTTTGCTGCCGGTGTCGCCGGTCTCGATCCCGCGCTGCTTCCCGAACCGGTGCAGAACCTGCCGCTCGGCACGCTTTTCGAGATTTCCCCTGCCCGCCAGGCGGTGATGTTGGCGATCTGCGAGCGGCTGCGCGCCTTCGGCGGTACGGCGCTTGTCATCGACTACGGCCATCTCGTCACCGGTTTCGGCGATACGCTGCAAGCGGTGCGCATGCATGAGTTCGACCCGCCGCTAGCCCACCCCGGCGAAGCTGATCTGACCAGCCACGTCGATTTCCAGCAGCTCGCCGAAACGGCGCTGACAGCCGGCCTGCATCTGAACGGCGCCCTGCACCAGGGCGATTTTCTGACAGGCCTCGGCATTCTCGAGCGCGCTGCCGCTCTCGGGCGTGACCGCGAGCCCCAGACCCAGCAGGTCATCCAGACGGCGGTCGACAGACTTGCCGGCGCTGGTGAAGGCCGGATGGGCGAACTCTTCAAGGTCATGGCCGTCTCGCATCCGGCTGTCGATCTCATGCCCTTTCGTCCGGTGGATTGACAGGGCGCACGCGGCTGAGCCAACATCCCCGCGAACAGCAACTTGAAGCGCGCCGCCGATGCGATGCGCTCGGGACAACAACAAACCTCTCGAAAAGCCCGGAATCACAAATGCAGGACGCGGCCTCTCCCGCACCGATCGAAAGTGCGCTGCTGAACGAAGCGGCCGGCACCGCCATCCGCCACGGTTATTTCACCCGGGCCGGCGGTGTTTCCGAAGGGATCTATCGCGGTCTCAATGTCGGCCTCGGCTCCAGCGACGAGCGGGGGAAGGTGATGGAAAACCGCCGCCGCGTCGCGGCCTGGTTCGATCTTCCGATCGAGCGGCTGGCAACCGTCCATCAGGTCCATTCTCCAGATGTCGTGACGGTCGGCGCCGACTATGACGGCGCCCGTCCCGATGCCGATGCGCTGGTGACGGCGGTCCCCGGCATTGCGCTTGGCGTGCTTGCCGCCGATTGCGGCCCCATCCTCTTTGCCGACCCCGAAAATCGTGTCATCGGCGCCGCCCATGCCGGCTGGAAGGGCGCGCTGACCGGAGTGCTCGAAAACACCGTCGCAGCCATGGAAGCCCTGGGCGCAGACCGCGGCACCATCGTGGCCTGCCTCGGCCCCTCGATCAGCCAGGAGAGCTACGAAGTCGGACCGGAATTCGTCGATCGCTTCGTCGCCGAAAATCCCGATTACGAGCGCTTCTTCATGCCTTCCGCCACGCCGGGCCACGCCATGTTCGATCTGCCGGCACTGACCATAGACAGGCTGACCCGGGCCGGCGTGCGGGCCGAAAGCCTCGGTCTCTGCACCTATCCGGACAGTGAGCGCTTCTTTTCCTATCGCCGGACGACACATCGCAAGGAGCCGGACTACGGCCGCCAGATTTCAGCGATATCAATCAGGGAGACTTGAGCAGAATGGCACTGCACTTCGAAAAGGCCGAGTTCGCAAGCCGACTTGCGCGCCTCACCGAGAAGATGAAGGAAGAAAAGCTCGACGCCCTGCTGCTCTTCGCCCAGGAAAGCATGTACTGGCTGACCGGCTACGACACCTTCGGCTATTGCTTCTTTCAGACGCTCATCGTCAAGAACGACGGCGCCATGGCGCTGATCACCCGCTCGGCCGATCTTCGCCAGGCTAAACACACGTCGATTCTTGAGGATATTCATATCTGGGTCGACAGGGTCAATGCCGATCCGACGCTCGACCTGAAGAACCTGCTGGTCGAGATGGATCTGCTGGGCGCCCGCATTGGCGTCGAATATGATACGCATGGCATGACCGGCCGCGTCGCCCGCCTGCTCGACGCGCAGTTGACCACTTTCGGCCAGATCGTCGACGCCTCCTATCTCGTCAGCCGTCTTCGCCTGGTCAAGAGCCCGACCGAGGTCGCCTACGTCGAACGAGCTGCGGACCTCGCCGACGACGCGCTCGACGCGGCGATCCGGCTGACGAAACCGGGCGCTGACGAAGCCGACATCCTCGCCGCCATGCAGGGCGCGATATTTTCCGGCGGCGGCGACTATCCCGCCAACGAGTTCATCATCGGCTCCGCCGCCGACGCGTTGCTCTGCCGCTACAAGGCCGGCCGCCGCAAGCTCGACGCCAATGACCAGCTGACGCTCGAATGGGCCGGCACCTACGCGCATTATCATGCCGCCATGATGCGCACGATCGTCATCGGCGAGCCGATGCAACGCCATCGCGAGCTCTACAATGCATGCCGCGAAACCATCGAAGCGATCGAAACCGTGCTGAAGCCCGGCCACACCTTCGGCGACGTTTTCGATATGCACGCCAGGATCATGGACGAGCGCGGCCTCGCCCGCCACCGGCTGAATGCCTGCGGTTATTCGCTCGGAGCCCGCTTCTCGCCCTCCTGGATGGAGCATCAGATGTTCCATGTCGGCAATCCGCAGCCGATCGAGCCGAGCATGTCGCTCTTCGTGCACATGATCATTGCCGATTCCGATACCGGGACCGCGATGACGCTCGGACAGACCTATCTGACGACGGCGGACGCGCCGCGCGCCCTGTCGCGTCATCCGCTTGATTTTATCGGCCTTTGAAGCCCGGGATTGACCGGTGAGAATCCGGAATTGACAGACGACCATCCCCGCCCGCATAAATCCGGCCGGGCTGATGTGATTGTGGGAAGGACGGACCACCGGATGACGCGCGCTGCGACTGTGCCCACGCTCCTGTTCGTCATGGCCCTGCTTGCCGCCTGCAATACCACCGACGCGCTGACGCCGCTGGTCGGCATCGGTGAATCCTCCGGAGGTCCGCCGTCAAGTCCGGTGACCCAGCGTGAGGCCGAAGGTTTGGCGGGTACGCGTCAACCGGTTTTCGCCGCAGGCTCGGAGCCGAATGGCTATCATCCGGCCTTTAATCAATCTCAGGGAGCCTACCGGCCGGGCAGCGGCGCACCGCCGACAACGATGCAGGAACAGGCAGACGCCCTGTCGAGGAACAGCACCTCGCCCGCCGCCTCCGCCCCGATCGAGGGACAGACGCTGCCGCCGGCGGTCCCCAATGCCGCGCCTCAGGCACAGTCCGGCCAGAGGCTCGACGCCCAGCCACAGCAGACCGCCGCCCTCACCCCCGGCGCCTCTTTCGCTCCCGGCAATACCGTGCGCTTCCTGCCGATCATCGGCGCGCCGGTGCAGGCCGTAACGCCGCTCTCGCGCCAGCTTGGCGCCGAGGCGCGGGCGCACGGCCTTTCCATCAAGAGCTCGAACGATACGAGCAGTGACTATATCCTTAAAGGCTATCTCTCCGCATTCAGCGACGAGGGCAAGGTCACCGTGGTCTATGTCTGGGACATTCTCGACAGCGGCGGCGCCCGCCTGCACCGCATTCAAGGGCAGGAAAGCGTGCCGGCGGCCGCGGCCGACCCCTGGGCGGGCGTTCCGGCTTCGGTGATGCAGCAGATCGCCTCGAAAACCATCGCGGAATTCACTTCCTGGCGGCAGGCACGGGGCGGTTAGTCACAAACTTTTTGCAAATATGGAAGCCTGTGGCGCCTTTGCCCTTGCATTCACGGGGAAGCTGACTAAAAAGCGCGGCTATCAGCGCATAACAGGCGGACCAACATGAAGGTTTTCGCAGGCAATTCGAACCGGCAACTCGCCGAAGCGATCTGCAACTATCTCAACGTTCCCTTGGGGAAAGCCAGTGTCCGAAGGTTTGCCGATCAGGAAATCTTCGTGGAAATCCAGGAAAACGTCCGCGGCGAGGACGTTTTCCTCGTACAGCCCACGTCCTATCCTGCCAACGACCATTTGATGGAACTGCTGATCATGATCGACGCCATGCGTCGCTCGTCAGCCCGCCGCATCACGGCCGTTCTTCCCTATTTCGGCTATGCCCGCCAAGACCGCCGCGCCTCCGGCCGCACCCCGATCTCGGCCAAGCTCGTCTCGAACCTGATCACGGAAGCCGGCGCCGACCGCGTCATGACGCTCGATCTCCACGCCGGTCAGATCCAGGGTTTCTTCGATATTCCGACAGACAATCTCTACGCGCTGCCTGTCCTGACGCGCGACATCAAGAGCCACTATGACCTCAGCAACGTCATGGTCGTCTCGCCCGATGTCGGCGGCGTCGTTCGCGCCCGCGCGCTTGCCAAGCGGCTGGACTGTCTTCTGTCGATCGTCGACAAGCGCCGCGACCGGCCGGGCGAATCCGAAGTCATGAACATCATCGGCGACGTCACCGGGAAGGACTGTCTGCTGATCGACGATATCGTCGATTCCGGCGGCACGCTCTGCAACGCCGCCGATGCGCTGCTCGCCCAGGGCGCTTCCAGCGTCACCGCCTATATCACCCACGGCGTGCTGTCCGGCGGCGCCGTCACCCGCGTCACCTCGTCCAAGCTGCGCGAACTTGTCATCACCGACTCGATCCAGCCGACGACGGCCGTACAGTCCGCCCATAATATCCGTGTCGTGACGACCGCTCCGCTGATCGGCGAAGCCATCACCCGGACGAGCCAGGAAGAATCCGTCTCCAGCCTCTTCGACTGACAAGGCCTGCCTGCAGGCAATTTCCAGTGAAGGCCGTCCGCATGATGTGTGGACGGCGATTTCAATTGCGATGTTCTCTGCTCAGCGGCTGAAAGCGGTCTTCTGCTGCTGATCAACGAGATTGTCGATGAACCAGTTCGGATAGACCCGCGCCGGCTCGGTTGCAGCGTCGAGCCCTGCGAGATCGCCTTCGTCGAGCGTCAATTCTACCGCCCCGAGATTGTCGGCCAATTGGTGTGGCTTCGAAGCGCCGAGCAGCACGCTGGAAACCGCCCTCTTCGCCAGCAGCCAGGCGATCGCCACCTGGGCAACGCTCGCTCCGTGTGCTGCCGCGATTACCCGCATCCGCTCGACCAGTGCGAAACCCTGTTCCTTGTCGAAGGGCAGGATATCGAAGCCAGAATAACGGTTGTCGGGATCGCCGAGCGTCTCGCGGGTATATTTGCCGGAGAGAAAACCGGAGGCGAGCGGGCTCCAGACGGTAAGGCCGAGACCGTAGCGCTGCATCATCGGCAGAATGTCCCGCTCAATATCGCGACCAAGCAGCGAATAATTCATCTGCCCATGGGTGAAGGGCGTCAGCCCATTCGCCTTCTGGATTTCAAGCGCTGCCGCCACCTTCCAGGCCGACCAGTTGGAAAAGCCGATATAACGGACCTTGCCGGAGCGCACCACCGCGTCGAGTGCCGACAGCGTCTCCTCCAGCGGCGTGAACGGATCTTCCTTGTGAACGATATAAACGTCGATCCAGTCCGTTCCGAGCCGCTTCAGGCTTTCATCGACCGACCAGAGAATGTGGCGGCGGGAGAGTCCAGCCTGGCCGAGCGCCGCACCGGTGCGGAAGCCGACCTTCGTCGCGATCACCACCTCGCTGCGGCGCGCCTTCAAGACCTGCCCAAGGATCGTTTCCGACTGGCCGGAGGCATAGGCATCAGCGGTGTCGAAGAAGTTGACGCCGGCATCGAGCGCTTGGCCGACAAGCGCGTCGGCGACGTCGGCCTCGGTCTTATAGATCGAACCCATGCTGCGGTCGCCCGATGTAAAGGTCATCGCGCCGAAGGCAAGCCTGGAAACGGCAAGACCAGTTTGTCCGAGGGTCGTGTACTGCATGTCATCCTCCATCCGTTGGATTGTTTGATCGGATGAGCAGACAATGCACCAGAGCATTATTGCGAGAAACCTGCCGGATCGATAAGCCTTATGAAGTTTAACTTCACAATCGAACCATGCCACCCGATCCCTTCACCGGACTGACCGAATTCCTGGCGGTCGCCGACGCCAGGAGCTTCACTGCTGCCGCCGCATCGCTCGGCGTGACACCGACCGCCGTCAGCCAGACGATCCGAGCGCTTGAGAAAAGGCTTGGCGTGCCGCTCTTCGTCCGCACCACACGGCGCGTCGCGCTCACCGAAGCGGGCGCTGCCCTCTTTCATCGGATCCGCCCCGCCGCAGCCGACATCGCCGATGCCTTCGACATGCTGGGTGGCTTCCGCGACCGCCCGCTTGGACATCTGCGCCTCACCGTGCCGCGCATGGCCGTGCCGCTGATCGTCACACCGCTATTGCCGCGGTTCCGCCAAGCCTATCCTGACATCTCGGTCGAAATCTCGGTCGACGATGCGACGATCGACATTACCGAACGCGGCTTCGACGCCGGCATCCGTATCGGCGAGGCGATCGAAAAGGATATGATCGCCATGCGACTGACATCGGATATAACCTGGACGGTCGTCGGTTCGCCCGACTATTTCGCGCGGCATGGCCGGCCGGCGACGCCGGAGGACCTCACCCACCATCAGGCGATCCGCTACCGCTATCCGACCTCGGGCGCCGTCTATCGCTGGGAATTCGAACGCGACGGACGCGACTTCGCGGTCGATCCGCCCGGCGGCCTGATCGTCAACGATTTCCTGCTGCTGCTCGAACTCGCCGAAGACGGGCTCGGTCTCGTCTACTTGCCGGATATATCAGTCGCGAAAGCGGTGGCCTCAGGGCAGCTCGAGCGCGTGCTCGAGGCCTTTCTGCCGACGACGCCCGGTCTCTTTGCCTATTTCCCTGCCCGCTCGCAAACGCAGCCGAAACTGCGCGCCTTTCTCGACATGGCGTCGACGCTGCTGCGCCCCAAGGGGTGATACCCGCGCGGCGCGTCTTTTCGTCCTGCGAGGCTCTTAACCGTCCGGCATGATTACGGCTGCGGATCCGCTTCCTTGACCATCTGGCCGTTGACGGAAATCGCGCCGTCGCGGCTGATGCTGATATCCCAGCGCGAGCGGCCGTCCGGATCGGTCTTGGCGAAACCCTTCACCATCATGATGCCGAACGAGACCTGGTTGAGGTCGGGGTCGGTCTTGGCAAGTTCCTGAACCGAGGCGATCGTCTTGTCGAGATCGCGGGCAAGAATTGTCGCCTCCATCGAATAGTCCTTCTCGGTGTCGACCCGGCCTTCGATCTTGCCTGTCATGTCGATGTCGTAGACATCGGACTTGGCACTGATCTTCGGAAACTCGACAGCGAGACGGCCGTCCCGGAAGAGCTTCTTGCCCATCTCCTCGCCGCTCTTCTCCGCCGCCTTGTCGTTGAAATCCATTGCCATGAAGGCATCGCCGAAGCTTGCGAAATCCAGGTTGGGAACGGCGAACTGCAGATCGAGACTGGTCGGCATAAAGGCCGAATAGCTCGACGGCATCAGCGGCGTGTCGACACTGATGTCCTGCGCGTTGAAGCCGAAGCCGAAACGCATGGCGTCGGTCGGCCCGTCCATGGCGACGTTGTAGCCGAATGCCTTGGCGCCACCCTTGCCCACTTCTGTGCTGACGGTCAGATTGTTGGCCCCGATCGTCTCACTGAACGAGGTAAGAAGCGGGAAAGCATCCTTCACGATTCCCTTTATCTTGGTTGTGTTTTCGGGGCTCAATTCCTTCTCGTCGACATGGTCGAGAACGAAGAAGATCATGTCGCGGATCTGTTTGGCCGGCAGGCCATTCACCTTGCCGTCGAAATTGACCGTGTCGGCGCGGAGTTCGACAGGTGGCGTCCGCTGGCCGGAAACCTGCTCGAGGAAGCCCGACACTGAACCGCCCATAACGAAATCGATACGCCCGTTGCCGCCGGCGCTGTCGGTGGAGCTCAGCTTCTGCTCCATGCTGGCCACGCTGGCGCTGACTTCCTCGGTATCGGTCTTGCTTGTGACCTTGATGTCCTTGACCGTGGCGCTGCTCGAACGCAGATAGCTGATCGCGGGATCGAAGACGCCGGTGTAGGCGAGCGAAGCGATCGAATAGGTGAAATCCGTCGGCTTCTGGTCCTTGCCCTTGAGGTGGCCGGAGACGTTGAGGCTGTTATCGCCCTCGATGTTCCAGAGGCCGCTGTCGAGCGGTGTGGCGAATGTCGAGAATGGCGTCAGACCGTTGATGGTGAAGGTCGCCGGATCGACTTTGATCAAAAGCTTGGCCAGGTCGTAAATGATCTCGTAGCGCGTGCCGGCCGGATTGACGGTGATCAGACCGCTCTTCGCCAGATCCTCGGGAAGCAGCTTCGTCAGAGTGTCCTTGACTGCATTGGCGCCGTCCTGGTTGATTTCGACGCCCTGGGCTGTCGTGACAAGACAAAGTGCCAGCAAGCTCGTTGCCGTGACAAGTTTGAGACGCATAGTCCGATTTCTCCTCAGCCGCTCTTTTGATTGCGGCCATCCAAAGATGAGAAGCGCGTCCGTGTCAATTTGCGCTTTCGCGGAAAAGACAATTTTGCCGCTCGTTTCGGCGGCGGATTTCGCGCACGACCACGCCGGAATCAGCAACTTGCGTTTCCAGGCGACTTATAATATAGGCCACCGGTCCGCGTAGACACCCTTGGAGGCAACGCGGATGAGGATGGGGAAACCCGCCTCCGGTTCGACGGAACAAAGCCTTTTGGCCACCGCCGAACTCTCCAAATAACCTCGAAAGGAATAGCCATGAGCCAGGAAACTTACGAGCTCAAGGCCGAGGCGCGCGAACGGGTTGGTAAGGGGTCCGCCCGTGAACTTCGCCGCAACGGTTTGATTCCCGCTGTCATCTATGGTGACAAGCAGGCCCCCATTGCCATCGCTCTCAACACCAATGAGGTGACGAAGCGCATCCACGCCGGCGGTTTCATGACCACCGTGGCAACGATCGAAGTCGACGGCAAGAAGTACAAGGTGCTGCCGAAGGACTACCAGCTCGATCCGGTCCGCGATTTCACCATGCATGTCGATTTCCTGCGTGTCTCGGGCAACACCCAGGTGAGCGTCGAAATCCCGGTTCACTTCACCAACGAAGCGAAGTCCCCGGGCCTCAAGGTCGGCGGCGTTCTGAACATCGTCCGCCATGAAGTCGAAGTTCACTGCCCGGCCGACGCGATCCCCGAATTCTTCAGCATTGACCTCAGCGGCAAGAAGATCGGCGACAGCATCCATATTTCGGAAGTCACCCTTCCGAAGGGCGTGACCCCGGTCATCGACCGCGACTTCACGATCGCGACCATCGTCGCTCCGGCTGGCGGCGTCGACGAGAGCGCCGTCGAAGGTGAAGGCGAAGCCGAAGCCTGATCGCTTCGACCAATTGTAAAACATATGACCCGCCTTCCCGTGAACTGGGGAGGCGGGTTTTTCGTTGCCCGCAAGACCTCCGTTTCAGCAACATTTAACGTATTCGTGAAAGCATGCCCCGTCAGTTGCGATGAAGCCGGCCCGAACGCGCGACAGCAAATATGGCCGGCCTGGGGGAGTAGACGGAACCATGAACAATTCCGTTGAGAACAGGTTTTTTGGGATTGTTTGCGGAGCACTGCTTGTTTTTGTCGCTCCTCTCTTTGTCCTCTTTCTTTTTCTCTCCTCGGAACGAGCCGACAAGGAAATACGCGACCATATCTCGGTTCTTCTTGTCGCCAACGCCCAGGCGCTGGCAAAACCCCTCTGGGACCTCGATGAAGAAAGCGTCACCCAGATCAGCGCGACGGTCGTTTCCCAGGGCGCCATCGTCAAGGTCGAGGTGCGCGACCAGTCCGGTCAGCTCGACGTCAGCCAGTCCACCATTCCGCGCTCCTTCGATGGCAAGCTCGTGCAGGTGTCGCGCGCCATCATCTACAACACCATCGACGGCCCGAAGAATCTCGGCAGTATCAGCGTCTACTATCCCGCCCTCGGCCTGTTTTCCGGCCTGAAGCAGGAAGAGGTCGTCTTCATTTCGATCTTCATTTTCGCGGTTCTGACCGTTTTCGGCACCGCGCTGATCGGCAACCGCTTCTTCGTCATCCAGCCGCTGATGCGGCTGACGGCGGCGATCGAGGCCACACGCCAGCTCGGCTCCCGCCATCATGTCGACTGGCAGTCGAACGACGAGATGGGACGGCTTGCCCACAGCTTCAACGAGATGCAGACTAAGCTCGAAAGCGAGGAGAAGGAGCTGAAGCTCGCCCATCGCCGCGCCACCGATATCTACAACCTCACTCCCGCCATGCTCTTCTCGCTCGACGAGGAAGACCGCATCACCGCCGTCAGCGACTACTGGCTGCTTGCTACCGGTTATAATCGCGCCGCCGTCATCGGCCGCAACTTCGCCGATCTCGTCACGGCAAACACCCGTGACAGGTTCGTCAATCGACGCCGGGCCGAGAGCGCCATGGCGGTTACCGTCAAGTTCGTCTGCCTGGACGGCCGCACCATGGACGTCCTTATCATGGAATCGGAAGCCGGCGCCGACGCTCACGATCGACTCTCGCTGTCGGTCATGACCGATGTGACCGAGCTCAAGGCCTCCGAGGACCGCAACCATCGCCAGGCAATCACCGACCACCTGACCGGGCTTCTCAACCGCCAGGGTTTTGAAGCCGTGCTCGACAGCAAGATCGCCGCGGCAGACGCCGCTGGCCAGGAGCTCGCCTGCCTCTTCGTCGATCTCGATCGCTTCAAGTGGATCAACGACAATATGGGCCATGCCGCCGGCGACAGGGCGCTGGTCGAGCTGGTTGAGCGCCTGAAGACCCATCTCGCTGTCTCCGACGAGGCGGCCCGTCTCGGCGGCGACGAGTTCGCCATCCTGCTGCCGGCGAAGGACGCCGGAAGGCGAGCCAAGGCAATGTGCGAGCAGATCGCCTCCATCTTCGAAACCCCATTCGCCCCGGATATGCATCTCAGCGCATCGATCGGGATCGCCATCTATCCGCACCATGCCGCGACCGCGGCCGAATTGCTGCAGAAATCCGACATGGCGATGTATGCCAAGAAACGCGACGGCAAGAATGGCGCGCAACTCTTCGACAATGCCATGCTCGACCGCGCCCGCAGCCGCGCCGAAATCGAGGCCAATATCGAATTCGGCCTCGTCGACAACTGGTTCGAGGCTTTCCTGCAGCCGATCGTCAACTTGAACGGCCGCAGCATTGCCGGCTTCGAAGCGCTGATGCGTCTCAGCCACCCGCAGAAGGGCCTGATGCCGCCGGCCGAGATCATCAGCGTCGCCGAAGAGACCGGAAAAATCGTTCGCGTCGGCAACATCATCATGGAGAAGGCGATCGCCAATCTCGCGAAGATTTCCCGCATTTCAGGCATGCAGGATACCTATCTCGCCATCAATTTCTCGCCGTTGCAGTTCGAGCCGGCGTTACCGGCCCGGCTTGCCGCCATTGTCGGCCGTCACGGCATCCGCCCCGAACGCATCGTCGTCGAGATCACCGAAGCCGTGCTGATGCACGACAATCCTGATATTCGCATGATCGTCACCGAGCTTCGCCAATTCGGCTGCCGCATCGCGCTCGACGATTTCGGCACCGGCTATTCGTCACTGAGCTATCTCAACCGCTTCCCTGTCGATATCATCAAGATCGACCAATCCTTCACGCGCGCTATCAACGACGGCGACGATGACGTGCGACTTAGGAGCCGCATGCTGATCGAAGGCATAACGACCCTGTCCCACAAGATGAACTGCACCGTAATCGCCGAGGGCATTGAGACCGAAGAGGAATGCCGCACGCTCCACCAGATGGGGCTGGACTATGGCCAGGGATATCTCTTCCATCGCCCGCAGCACGCAGCCAAGCTCATCGAGGAACTGATGACCCCGCAATCGGCCGTCGCACGCGCCTCGTAAACGAAGAACGAAGGAGATGATCCGATGAAAAAGCTCCTGCTTCTCGCATGCCTGGCGCTGCCCTGCGCCGCCCATGCGCAGACGATCAATTTCACAACCGAGGACTACGCTCCCTTCAACTATCGTGAAGGCAAGGTGATCAAGGGCGCGACAGTCGAACAGGTCGAAAAGGTGATGGCCGCGATCGGCGTCGACTATACGATCGAGGTCATGCCTTGGGCTCGCGCCTATGGCCTTGCCCGCACGGCGCCGATGACCTGCGTTTTCGCCACAGCCCACAACAGCGAGCGCGATCCGCTGTTCAAGTGGATCGAGCCGCTGCTCGTCGACCGCAATATCCTGATCACCCGCAAGGGCTCGGGCGTCACCGCCAGCAATCTGGACGAGGCGAAGAAATATACGGTCGGCACCCAGCGCGAGGACTATACCGAGACGATCTTGAAGGATAAGGGCTTCTCGAAACTCGATGTCGCCAGCGATTTCAACGCGACGCTGCGCAAGCTGCTCAGCGGCCGTATCGACATGATGCCGATCTCGGAGCTCTATTTCGACAAGCTCAAGGCCGACCAGCCGGTAGAGATGGTAACGGTGCTCTCCGCCCAGCCGATGGGCATCGCTTGCGAGAAGAGCTTTCCGGACGATCTGCGCGCCAAGATGCAGGCCGCCCTCGACAAGCTCATCGCCGATGGCGATCAGAACCAGATCTTCCTGAGATACGGCATGAACCTCTCGGAATGACGCTGCCGGCGGATCTGCCCTTTCCGCTTGACTTTGCTCTCGTTTCCGGGTGGTGAACCTCGGAAAAGCTTAAGTGAGGACGACAGGTCATGCTGATCATCGCGGGTCTTGGCAATCCAGGCGGCAAATATGCCGGCAACCGCCACAATATCGGCTTCATGGCAGTCGACGCCATCCATCGGCGCCACAGCTTCTCGCCCTGGTCGAAGAAGTTCAAGGCCGAGATCGCCGAGGGCGAGCTCGGCGGCGAGAAAGTGCTGCTGATCAAGCCGCAGACCTACATGAACCTCTCCGGCGAGGCGGTCGGCGAAGCGATGCGCTTTTATAAGCTCCAACCCGCCGACCTCGTCGCAATCTACGACGAGCTCGACCTTCCCCCGGGCAAGGCCCGGCTGAAGACCGGCGGCGGCCATGGTGGCCACAACGGCATCAGGTCTCTGGACGCCCATTGCGGCAAGGAGTACCGGCGGCTGCGCCTCGGCATCGGCCATCCCGGCGTCAAGGAAATGGTGCAGAACCATGTGCTCGGCGATTTCGCCAAGGCCGACAGGGACTGGCTGGAGCCGCTGCTCGACACGCTGGCCGACAATGCCGAGATGCTGGTGCGGAATGAGGATTCGCAGCTGATGAACAAGATCGCGCTGGCGCTCGGCAGTACGGCCGAGGAGGAAAAGCCGCGGAAGGAAGGCAAGGAGAGCGACAAAAGGTCGACCGGCCAGTCGCATATCCGCCAGGCCCGCAATCACAATCAGCCGAAGCTGCCGGCCACTGGCCCGATGGCCGAGATGCTGAAGAAGATATTCGGCAACAAGGGAGAATGAGGCCGGATTTCGCCATCCACCCCGCAGCCGCTGGCGATCTCTCGGGGTTGATGGCCCTCTACCGGCATTTGAACCCGGCCGATCCGCTCCTCGACGACATGACCGCCGAGAAGCGCTTCTCGACCGTCCTTGCGCAGCCCTGCATGACCGTCTTGACGGGCTTTACCCGTGATATCGCCGTCGCCACGTGACCCTCGTCATCGTGCCGAACCTGACGCGGGGCGGCGCTTCCTATGCGCTCCTCGAAAATGTCGTCACCCATGCCGACCACCGCCGGCGCGGCTATGCCGGAGCCGTCATCGGCCATGCGGTGACCGAGGCCTGGAAGGCCGGCTGCTACAAGGTGATGCTGCTGACCGGCTCCAAGAACCCGGCGACGCTGCGCTTCTATGAGAATTGCGGCTTCCTGCAGGACAAGACCGGCTTTAAAATCGGCCGGCCCTGAGCCTTGAGCATGTCCCGGCGCTCGCCTACTCCTCGGGCTCCGTCGTGAACATCAACGGAAAGCCCATCTCCTTGGCAAGATCGATGCCCTCTTTGGCCTTGGTCTCGGCAATGTCCTTGGCGCAGACCACGACCACGCAGGAGCCGAGCTTATGCGCCGTCATCATTACCCGGTAGCCGGTCTCCTCGCTCATGCGGAAGACGACCTTCAGGATCACGATGACGAATTCGCGCGGCGTATAATCGTCGTTGACGAGGATGACCTTATAGAGCTTCGGCTTGTCCAGCTTTGGCTTCACCTTGGTCTTCGGCTTTAGGACAACGTCGTTGTCACTCATCGGAAATCCACCCGTTGATGACATGGTCAGGAATCTTCAAAACAACTAATCATTATCGATGACGAATTTTCGACGGTGCACTGTGGCTGCCCGCCTCGATCGGGAGGGAATTGGCCGCCGAGTTGAGGCCGGATCATTGCGGCCGGCAGGCGCGACCAGGCTCTGACGAATCCGCACTGCATCGAAATTGCGATCACGTTCGAAAATAGGCCGGCAGCGTTCCTTGGGCAAGTGAGCAACGTTAAAGGCTCGCTAAGACTTGACCACATTGCTCCTTTATCCCATAGGCACCAGCAAGAAATTCAAGAACAGCAGGTTTTAGCCATGGGCTTCAAATGCGGCATCGTCGGTCTGCCGAACGTCGGCAAATCGACCCTCTTCAACGCGCTCACCAAGACGGCGGCGGCACAGGCGGCCAATTATCCATTCTGCACGATCGAGCCGAATACCGGCGAAGTCGCCGTGCCCGATCCGCGCATGCGCAAGCTTGCCGACATCGCCAAGTCCAAGGAATTGATCCCGACCCGCATCTCCTTCGTCGACATCGCCGGCCTGGTGCGGGGCGCCTCGAAGGGTGAAGGTCTCGGCAACCAGTTCCTCGCCAATATCCGCGAAGTCGACGCGATCGTGCATGTGCTGCGCTGTTTCGAAGACAGCGATATCACCCATGTCGAGGGCCGCATCAACCCGGTCGCCGATGCCGAGACGATCGAAACCGAGCTGATGCTTGCCGACCTCGAAAGTCTGGAGCGCCGCACGGAGCAGACGCGCAAGCGCGCCACCGGCAAGGACAAGGATTCCATGGCGATGCTGCCGATCATGGAAGCGTCGCTGAAGCTGCTCAACGAAGGCAAGCCGGTGCGTACGCTGCTGTCGAAGCTCGCCGCTGATGAGATCGCCGTCCTCAAGGGCCTCAACCTGCTGACCTCGCATCCGGTGCTGTACGTTTGCAACGTCGCTGAAAGCGACGCCTCGACCGGCAACGAATTCACCGCGGCCGTGGCCGCCATGGCTAGGGAACAGGGTGCCGAAACCGTCATCATCTCGGCGGCGATCGAAGCTGAGGTGGCCCAGCTTGCCGAAGAGGAAGCCAAGGAGTTCCTCTCCGCCCTCGGCCTCGACGAAGCTGGCCTCGACCGGCTGATACGGGCCGGCTACAAGCTGCTCGACCTCATCACCTATTTCACCGTCGGCCCGAAGGAAACGCGCGCCTGGACGATCGAGCGCGGCACCAAGGCGCCGCAGGCGGCCGGCGTCATCCATTCCGATTTCGAGCGCGGCTTCATCCGCGCCAACACCATCGCCTATGACGACTACATCAAATTCAACGGCGAAGTCGGCGCCAAGGATGCCGGCAAGGCGCGCGACGAAGGCAAGGAATATGTCGTGCAGGACGGCGACGTCATCCACTTCCGCTTCAACACCTAGATAAAAGAGCGCTGTCGCCTTAACCCGGCGGCAGCCTGTTCTCGATGGCCGGCGGCAATGCCCTGAGCACCAGCCGGCGAAGCGGCATCCAGCCAGTGCCGATGATCAAGACGATCGCGCCGACGATAATGAGCGTCGTGAAGATGTACGTGTTGACCGTGGCGCTTCCCTGCCGGAAGACGCTGAAAATCGCAACGCCGAGCGACAGCAGCCCCGAGGTGACGAAGGCGCGCCGGTCGATGACGAGGCCGATCAGCATCAGCACCGCCACCGTCGCGACGACCACGGGCGTCCGGGCCGACATGTTCGCCAGGTCGAAGATACGGCCGCCTTCTCCGAAAGACATGAGGGAAACGCTGCTGTAAAGCAGCGCCGGCGCCGCGCCGAGATGCAGCCAGAACGCAATATCCGAGCGCGTGGTCCGGCGCAGCCGATCGCCGAGATCGAAATAGAGTGCCGTGGCGAAGAGGCCGAGCGCGCAAATAAGGGCGATCGCCGCCAGCAGAGCAAGATGATCGACGAAGAATTCCGGATTGCCGCTTAGCCATTGCACCAGGCGCAACAGCAGGGTGAGTGCCAAGGCAAGCGTCGACATGATGGCAAGCGCCAGCGACAAGGGCACGCGATAGCGGGCATAATAGATGCCGAGAAGCACCGGGAAGCCGGCAACGAACTGCGTCAGCCCTGCCCCGATTTCGGAGGTCCACGGCGTGAAGACGCGGGACATCAGCAAGAATGTCCAGCAGAACAGGGCGATCGTCAGGCTGACGGCCGGCAAGGCGAGCCGCTGGCGGCGCACCAGGATTTCCGAAAGGACTAGGATCGCGGGCGGCACGGCATAAAGCGGCGCAAGCCCCCAGAGTCCGACGAGCGCGACGACGACGCCGATGGTGATCAGCACGTCGTGGAAACCGCGCACGAAGCGCGGCGTCTCCGTATCCGACCAAGCCTGCTCTTCGGCTGCCGGTGCAGGCTGCGGCTCGATGACAGCCACGCCGCGCTCGATCAGGAAGGGCAGAAGCCGCCCGCCCGCCTCCGGCGAAATCAGCCCCTGGCGCACCGCCTCGTCGAGTATCGACCTCAGTTCCGTCATGCCGGTTTATCTCCCCGGAATCATTGAGCCTGCGCGGATGCTATTGTAAGCATGGTGCACTGCATATGGCGGAGGAGCGAATGTCGGCAGAAAAGCTTTCCTTCGAGGATTTTGAGCCCGGTCGCCGCTTTCCCCTCGGCCCGAAGCTGGTGAGCGCCGGGGAGATTATCGAATTCGCGCGGGAATTCGACCCGCAGCCGATGCATCTCGACGAGGCTGCCGGCCGCGCCAGCATTCTCGGCGGTCTTGCCGCCTCCGGCTGGCATACGTCCGCGATGCTAATGCGCATGATGGCCGACAGTTACATCCTGAACGCGCTCTGCGAGGGGGCGCCCGGCATCGATCTGATGGAATGGCGAAAGCCGGTGCTTTCAGGCGACACGCTGCAGGGTCACTCGACCGTGCTGGAAGCCCGGCCGATGCGCTCACGTCCTGGCATCGGCATCGCCAAGTTCCGCCACGAGGTGGAAAATCAGCGCGGCGAGCTTGTCTGTCTCTCGGAAAATTCGGTCATGATCCGCATGCGCCCTATCCCAGGCATCATCGTGAAGCCGGAGAGTACAGCATGAGAATGTCTGAACTTTACGCCGTTGGCGAAAAGGCGGAGATCGGCAGCTACGCCTTCACCGAGGAAAACATCATCGACTTCGCGACGCGCTACGATCCGCAGCGCTTTCACGTCGATAAGGAAGCCGCCAAAGGAACCCTGTTCGGTGGCCTTTGCGCTTCGGGCTGGCACACCACCGCCGCCTGGATGCGAACCTTCCTCGCCTTCTGGAAAAGTCAGAGCGTCGCCCTCGCGCAAAGAGGGCTGACGGCGCCGAACCTCGGTCCTTCGCCGGGCTTCCAGAAACTGCAATGGCTGCGGCCCGTCTTCCCGGACGACGTCGTGACCTACTCCGTCGCCCTCCTCTCCAGCCGGCCGCTCGCGTCGCGGCCGGGCTGGCACCTCAACACCATCCTGTGCGAAGGCGTCAATCAAAACGGCGATCCCGTCATGCGCTTCGAAAGCGGCGTGCTGGAATTCGACTGACGCCACCGGCACTGGATGCGGGCTCAGTGCCCGGAGAATTCGACCAGCGTGTGCACTTTGACGCCGAGCTCTTCCAGCTTCCTGCGGCCGCCGAGGTCGGGCAGATCGATGACGAAGCAAGCGCCGACCACCTCCGCGCCGATCTGGCGCAGAAGCTGGGTGGCACCGACAGCCGTGCCGCCGGTGGCGATCAGATCGTCGACCAGGATCACCTTCTCGCCGGGCTCGATCGCATCACGATGCATCTCCATCTCGTCCACGCCATATTCCAGGCTGTAGGCGATGCGCACCGTATCGTGCGGCAGTTTGCCCTTCTTGCGGATCGGCACGAATCCCGAGGAAAGCTGATGTGCCACTGCCCCACCGAGAATGAAGCCGCGCGCCTCCATGCCGGCGATCTTGTCGATCTTCGTGCCGGCATAGGGCTGCACCAGTTCATCGACCGCCCGGCGGAAGGCGCGGGGATTGCCTAGCAGCGTGGTGATGTCGCGGAAAATGATTCCGGGCTTCGGATAGTCGGGGATGGAACGGATGCTGGCTGCGAGCTCCGACGTCGTATTGTCCATGAAAAGTCCATATCTGCGAGGGCATGAAACGGCCCGCACCCTACTGCATAATTCCTCAAATCGAAATCGATTCAGGGATAAAATAATCCGGCGGTGTAAGGCGCTAAGGCGCCCTTTGCGCGTTAGAAAGGACGCGCGCCGCTGAGACGCATGACGCTTGGCGCACGAGCGGCTTTCGACAAGGATACCTCGGTGAGCCCATGGGGTCGCCTGCAACAAAAAAGGCGGCCCGTGAGCCGCCTTTCGAATTCAGACAAGGAAGGCTCAATGCTCCTTGTTGGCGTAGACCGAGCGCTTCGTCAGGTAGATCAGAACCGTGAAGATCGCCAGGAAGATCATCACCATGAAGCCGGTGCGCTTGCGCTCCTCCAGATGCGGCTCGGCAGCCCACATCAGGAAAGCGGAAACGTCCTTGGCATACTGATCGACGGTCGCCGGCGCGCCGTCGTCATAAGTGACCTGGCCGTCGGAAAGCGGCTTCGGCATGGCCAGCACGGCAGCAGCGTGGAAATACGGGTTGTAGTGTCCGCCCGCCGGGACCTCGAAGCCGGCCGGCGGTTCTTCATAGCCGGTCAGTAGCGCGTGGATATAATCCGGGCCGTTTTCCTGGTACTGCGTGAAGATGTCGAAGACGAATTGCGGAAAGCCACGCTCGACTTCGCGGGCCTTGGCGATCAGCGAAAAGTCAGGCGGAGCAGCCCCATTGTTGGAAGCTTTGGCTGCCTCCTCATTGGCGAAAGGTGCCGGGAAGTGGTCCGAAGGCACTGCCTTGCGGGTAAACATCTCGCCGGCCGCGTTCGGTCCGTCCTGAACTTCGTAATTCGCCGCGAAAGCCTTCACCTGCGCCTCGGAATAACCAAGCTCGTCGAGCATGCGGAAAGGCACGAGGCTCATCGAATGGCAGGCGGAACAGACTTCGGTATAGACCTTGAGGCCGCGCTGGAGCTGAGCCTTGTCGTAATGGCCGAACGGGCCGGCAAAGGTCCATTCCTGCTCCTTCGGCTCCTTCAGCGGATAGTGCGGCGTCGCACCTTCCTCGTGATGGGCAGGGGCTGCGCCATTCGCAGGCGTCGCCTCCTCGGCGAAAGCGGCGCTGCCGATCACAGCGGCGACGGCGAGCGGCAGAATGCTTGCAACAAGCGTTTTCATAGTTCTATTCCCTTCCGTCGCTCGCTTAGGCATTGGCCGCCGCACCGGCAGCAGCAGTCTTGTTGCGCTTTTCGAGCACCGCTTCGGTGATCGAGTTCGGAATGCGGCGCGGTGTTTCCACCAGGCCGAGAACCGGCATCGCGACCAGGAAGAAAGCGAAGTAGAGCAGCGTGCAGATCTGTGAAACGATCACGTAGCTGCCTTCCGCCGGCTGTGAGCCGAGCCAGCCGAGGATGATCGCGTTGATCACGAACAGCCAGAAGAACAGCTTGTACCAGGGACGGTAGACCGCCGAACGAACCTTCGACGTATCGAGCCAGGGCAAGAAGAACAGCACGATGATCGCGCCGAACATCACCAGCACGCCGCCGAGCTTGGAGTCGATCGGGCCGATGTTGAAGGTGATCGAACGCAGCATCGCGTAGAATGGCAGGAAGTACCATTCCGGAACGATGTGGGCCGGCGTCTTCAACGGGTCGGCCGGGATGTAGTTGTCGGCATGGCCGAGGAAGTTCGGCAGGTAGAAGACGAAATAGGCGTAGACCAGCAGGAAGACGGAGACGCCGAGCGCATCCTTCATCGTCGCATAGGGCGTGAAGCGCACGGTGTCCGTCTTCGTCTTGACCTCGACGCCGGTCGGGTTCGTCTGGCCGGTGACATGCAGTGCCCAGATATGCAGGACGACGACGCCGGCGATCATGAAGGGCAGCAGGTAGTGCAGCGAGAAGAAGCGGTTCAGCGTCGGCTGATCGACGGCAAAGCCGCCGAGCAGGAACTGCTGCACCCATTCGCCAACCAGCGGGAAAGCCGAGAAGAAGCCGGTGATGACGGTCGCGCCCCAGAAGGACATCTGGCCCCAGGGCAGCACGTAGCCCATGAAGCCGGTTGCCATCATCAGGAGGTAGATGACCACGCCGAGGATCCAGAGGATCTCGCGCGGCGCCTTGTAGGAGCCGTAGTAGAGGCCGCGGGCGATATGCAGGTAGACGGCGACGAAGAAGAAGGATGCGCCGTTGGCATGCAGGTAGCGCAGCAGCCAGCCGTGGTTGACGTCGCGCATGATCTTTTCAACGGAGTTGAACGCGATCGTCGTGTCGGCGGAATAATGCATGGCGAGCGTCACGCCCGTCAGGATCTGCACGATCAGCATGACGGCGAGCATCGCGCCGAAGGTATAGGCATAGTTCAGGTTCCTGGGAACCGGATATGCCACGAAGCTGTCATAGACCATGCGCGGCAACGGCAGGCGCGCATCGACCCATTTTTCGAAGCCGGTTGATGGCTCGTAGCTGGAATGGCCACTCATGAATCAGTCTCCCCTCAACCGATCTTGATCTTGGTGTCGGACAAAAATGAAAAGGTCGGAATCGCCAGGTTCTGCGGTGCAGGACCTTTTCGGATGCGGCCGGCCGTGTCGTAGACCGAGCCATGGCAGGGACAGAACCAACCATTGTACTCGCCGGCCTGACCGAGCGGCACGCAGCCGAGATGGGTGCAGGTGCCGATCATGACGATCCAGTTTTCCTTGTCCTTGCCGCCTGAACGGTCAACGCCCGTTGCCTGAGCCTCGGGCGGCAGGTTGGCATTGCGGGCGACCGGATCCTTGAGATCTGCCAGCGGAACATCGGCGGCCGCCTTCACTTCTTCAGGCGTACGGTTGCGGATGAAGATCGGCTTGCCGCGCCACTTGACCGTCAGCGACATGCCGGGCTCGAGGCTGGCAACATCGACTTCGATGGAGGCGAGCGCCAGCGTCGACGCATCCGGCCGCATCTGGTCGATGAACGGCCAAGCAACCGCAGCGGCGCCCACAGCACCCGCCATACCAGTGGTGAGATAAAGGAAATCACGGCGAGTAGGCTCTGTCGAAGCCTCGCTTGTCGTTACGTGTTCGCTCACGGCTTAACCATCCTCTGCGCAATTATCGCGGAATTCCGCCCTGCCCCCTCTGCCGGCGAATCGATCTGGACACATTTCGGCCATAGATTCCCCGGCAATCCGGCGCGTTCTAAGCTTGATCGCAAATTATGTCCAGCCTTGACAAGGAGACGAGGGCACAATGTCGCGGGAAATTTCAGATGAATTTTTTAAGGCAAACACGAGCTTGCCGGCATGCTGCATTGCAACAAAAAAGCCGCCGTGATAGGCGCAGTCGCAATCACCCCAGCGAGCCGGACCGAAGCGGATGAGAGACACGATTTTTTGCGTATTCAGCGTCCTCACGACCCTGGTCCTCGCCATCATCTCTCTGCGGTACGTCACCGATTTTTATCTGCTTTCCTTCTTTTACAGCTTCCAACTCCATCTGGCGGCGGCCGCTGCGCTCGCCTCCCTCGCGGCCTTGCTTGTCAAGCGCCATTGGTACGGCCTGCTGACGCTCGGCATATCGCTGGCTCTTGCCGTCCATGGCATCGTGATGACCCGCGAATTTGCTCAGTCCGCCGTCGATGAACACCGCCCGGTTCTTTTCCGGCTGATGTCGTTCAATATCGAAAACGATAATTTCGCAAACGGTGCCGCGATCGCCGACATGGCGATCGCCTCGGGCGCCGACGTCGTCAACATCCTCGAGGCCGAGCCGATTCTCTCGGAACTGCCGCGGCTTCTGAAAACCTATCCCTATTATGTCGGCTGCGGCATCGGCATGCAGGAATGCGATACGCTGGTCCTGTCGAAGCGCCCGCTCGTCGAGCCGCGCATCCGCAGTCTCGGCCTGCTGTGGCGTAACCGGCTGACGATCTCGACGGTCGATTTCGACGGCCGCAAGGTCAATTTCCTGACCGCTCATCTAACCAAACCCTATTACGACGAGTTCTACGGTCTGGAGCTCGAAGACCTCGCCGCGATCGCTCCCACCCTGCCGGGACCGCTAGTGCTGGCCGGCGATTTCAACTCGTCTATCCTGACGCCGGGGGTACAAGACCTTCTGCGCAAAGAAGGCTTCGGCACCGTATCGCTGGAACCCGCGACCTGGCCGATCGCAGCCGGCGCCTTCGGCATTCCGATCGACCACATCTTTGCGAGGGCGCCCCTGCGGCTGAAATCGGTCCGCCGTATCGTCGACAGCTTCGGATCAAACCATTTTGGCCTCATGGCGGAATTCGCCGTCGACCCCTGAGCCGAGATCCCCGTCCACCGCGAGGAAACCGCCGGACTGGCGCGCCCAAAGTTCGGCATAGAGCCCGCCTTGGCGAAGCAGTTCCTCGTGGCTGCCCTCCTCGATGATCCGGCCGAGATCGACGACGATCAGCCGGTCGAGCGCAGCGATCGTCGACAGCCGGTGGGCGATCGCAAGCACGGTCTTACCCTCCATGATTCGATGGAGATTGGACTGGATCGCTTCCTCCACCTCCGAATCGAGCGCCGACGTCGCTTCGTCCAGAACCAGGATGGGAGCGTCCTTCAGCATCACCCGGGCAATGGCGATGCGCTGCCGCTGGCCGCCCGACAATTTGACGCCGCGTTCGCCGACATGGGCATCGAAGCCTCTGCGGCCCTGCTGATCCTGCAGGTGAGCGATGAAATCGATGGCTTCGGCGCGCCGGGCCGCTTCGACCAGTCGCTCCTCGCCCGCGTTCGGCCGTCCGAACAGGATATTGTCGCGCACCGAACGATGCAGCAGCGAGGTGTCCTGGCTGACGACGCCGATCTGCATCCGGAGCGTTTCCTGGGTCACGGCCGATATGTCCTGGCCATCGACCAGAATGCGGCCCTCCTGGAGGTCGTAGAGGCGCAGCAGCAGGTTCATCAGCGTGGATTTTCCCGCGCCCGAACGGCCGACGATCCCGACTTTTTCGCCCGGGCGGATGGTCAGGGAGAAATTTTCAACGACCGGTTGTTGATCCTTGCCGTAGCGGAAAGAGACATTGTCGAAGCGAATGCCGGGCTGGCGGATCACCAGGCTTTTCGCATCGGCACGGTCGACAAGGCCGAGCGGCTGGGAGATCAACTCGGCGGCATTCTGGATGGTGCCGAGATTTCGCATGATGCCGTTGAACTGCGTCATCAGCCGTCCAAGCAGGAAATTCAGCCGGAGCACCAGCGCCAGCGAGAATGCGACCGCACCGGAGCTGACCAGGCCGCGCAGCCAGAGATCGACGCTCAAGCCTGCCATCGTCACGATCATCAGGCCCGAGAGCAGCGCCATCGAGGCCCTGACGCCGGTGATGAACCGAGTGAAGCGTAGCACCGTATCCTGGTAAATATCGAAGCCTTGGCGCATGTAGCGGTCGCTCTCTTCGTCGCGGGCAAACAGCTTCAGCGTCTGCATATTGCTGTAGGAATCGACCATCCGGCCGTTTAGCATCGATCCCGCTTCCGCCGTCTCGCGGGAATGACGGCGAATCCGTGGGACGAAGTGGCGGGCAAGCAGGCTAAAGGCGCCGAGCCAAAACAGCACGACGGCGGCAAGGGAAAAGTCCAGCCGGGCGACCAGCACCAGCGTCGTGACCGCATAAATTCCGACGAACCAGACGCTTTCCATCAGCGAGGTGACGAGATCGCCGGTTGCCTGGCCGGCCGACCAGACCTTGGTAACGATGCGCCCGGAGAAATCGCTCTGAAAGAACGACAATGATTGCCTTGAGACGTGGAGATACGATTGCCAACGTGCTAGATTGTAGAAGCCTGGGGTGATCACCTGCTGATCGACGAGGGCAATCAGGAAGGCGACGACGAAGCGCACCAGCCCGATCAGAGCAAGCATGCCGAACAGCTCGCCGCCATGGGCCGCGAGAAGACCGCTCCAGCCCGCACCGGGCGTAATGCTGGCGAGGATATCGACGAGGCGTCCGACGAACCAGAAAAGCGCGGCTTCGATTGCCGCCGATGCGCCGCCGAGTATGAGCATGGCGATAAACGGCATCCTCGTCTGGCCGATATAGAACCAGATGAAGCCGAGCGTTCCCGGCGGCGGCTGAAGATTGGCGCGCGGGCTGAACGGATCGATCCAGGTCTCGAACAGGCGGAAGATGGGTCGCAGAAACATGGAAGCGATATAGGCGGATTGGGTAAAGCGGCAAAGGGAATGATCAGCGGTCGCAATCTTATATTTTTGTAATGATCGATAACATCGGCGGCATCGCCATTGATTGCCCGCCAACCGGTCACAATCTGACGATACGATCGCGCTTCAACGGAGGGACGGCAATGGAAACGAAAATGCTCGATGCGCATATTCCGCTTCCGCTTGCAGAAAGGCTGGATGCCCTGGCTCTCGATCTGGCGCTGGCGCGCGACGTGATCGTCACCGCGGCCATCACCGCCTGGCTCGACAGCGAGGAACGCCGCCGCATCGCCACCCTGCGCACGCTCGCGGCAGCCAACACCATTGTGGTCGTCGAACATGACAGGGTGATCGACTGGGCCGACAGTCTTTGAACATGGGAAACAGCGCCCCGTTCCCCATTGGCAGGTGGAAATCAGATTACCGATTTAAAAGGCTCTCCCCGCTCTCGCAGGGAGGGCTTGATTATTCCGCCGCCTCTTCGGCTTCCTCGGCGTGATCAGAGAGGAAGCCGCCGGACTGGCGGTTCCAGAGGTCGGCGTAGATGCCGCCATTGTCGATCAGTTCGGCATGCGAGCCGGACTCGATGATCCGGCCCTTGTCGAGCACGATCAGCCGGTCCATCTCGGTCAGCGTCGACAGCCGGTGGGCGATCGCGATCACCGTCTTGCCCTCCATCAGCGCGAAGAGGTTTTCCTGGATCGCCGCCTCGACTTCCGAATCGAGCGCCGATGTTGCCTCGTCGAGCACCAGGATCGGCGCGTCCTTCAGGAAGACGCGGGCGATCGCGATGCGCTGCCGCTGGCCGCCGGACAGTTTGACACCGCGTTCACCGACCTGTGCGTCGAGCCCCTGGCGCCCCTGCATGTCGACAAGCCCTTCGATGAACTCCCAGGCATTGGCGCGTTTGGCGGCCTCGATCACCTCGGCATCACTCGCCTCCGGTCGACCATAGGCGATGTTGTCACGAATCGAGCGATGCAGCAGCGAGGTATCCTGCGTCACCACGCCAATCAGCGAGCGCAGGCTTTCCTGCGAGACGCCGGAGATATCCTGGCCGTCTATGGTGATGCGGCCGCCCTCCAGATCGTAGAAGCGCAGCAGCAGGTTCATCAACGTCGTCTTGCCGGCGCCGGAGCGCCCGACGAGACCGACCTTCTCGCCCGCCTTGATGTCGAGCGACAGGTTATCGATGACACCCCTGCTCTTGCCGTAGTGGAAGCGGATGCGCTCGTAGTGGATCGCGCCCTTCTTCGCCGTCATGGAAGGCGCGCCCGGCTTGTCGACGATGTCGTGCTGTTTGCTCATCATTTCCATGCCGTCATAGACGGTGCCGATATTCTCGAACAGCGCCGAGACTTCCCACATGATCCATTGCGACATGCCGTTCACGCGCATGGCAAGACCAATGGCAATAGCGATCGCGCCGACTGAAATCGCCCCGTTCAGCCAGAACCAGATCGACAGGCCGGAGACGACGAACAGCGCAACGCAGTTGTTCAGATAGACGCTGATGTGGAAGAGCGTCACCTTGCGCATCTGCCTGTGCACGGTCTGCAGGAACTCGTCCATGCCCTCCTTGGCATAGACCTCCTCGCGGCCGGCATGCGAAAACAGCTTGACGGTGGCGATGTTCGTATAGCTGTCGACCACGCGCCCCGTCATCATCGAGCGTGCATCGGCCTGCTGTGCCGCGATCTTGCGAAGCCGCGGCACGTAATAAGAAACGATGCTGACATAGACGGCGAGCCAGACGAGGATCGGGATCATCAGCCGCCAGTCGGCGGCCGCAATCACGATGATCATCGTCAGGAAATAGCTGACGACATAAACGAAGACGTCGAGGATCTTCATCACCGTTTCGCGCACGGCAAGCGAGGTCTGCATCACCTTTGTTGCGACACGTCCGGCAAACTCGTTGGCGAAGAACGTCATGCTGTGGCGCAGCAGGAAGCGGTGCATCTGCCAGCGGGCGCTCATCGGATAATTGCCGAGCAGCATCTGGTGCATGATGAGGGAGTCGAGGCCGGCAGCCAATGGCAGGCCGACCAGCACCAGCGCCGCCATCCAGAAAAGTTTATGGCCTTCCGTCTGCAGGAACGTGGCGCGGTCGGCATTGGTCAGCCAATCGACGATGTCGCCGAGAAACTGGAAGAGCGCCACTTCGCCGACGGCGATCGACGCCGTCAGCATCGCCATCAGGCCGAGCCAGGGTGCCGCCGGCTTGCTGTAGTGCCAGCAGAAGGCAAAAAGACCTCTGGGCGGAGCGACGGGCTCCTCGCTCGGAAAGGGATTGAGTCGCTGTTCGAACCAGCCAAACATGAAATTGCTCCGAAACATCCGCGTCTCGGCTCCCGGCTTCGCGCCATCTGAGCGCCATGCAAGCACATATGGGAACCGTACGTTCAAGAGGCGAGGCTGAAACAGCCGCACAATAGATCAAAAGGGGATTTCAGGATGAAATGCGCACTAGCGGCGCCGTGTCGCCTTGATCGGCATCACGGCGGGAAAGCGCATATGGAGCAAAATATTCATGTCGGCCCTCCCTGCTGGCGATTGAAGACGTGCATGGATAACGCGAAAATTGCGAAATTTCCAGCCCCATAATGGCGTAAATTGAATGTTCCGGGCCAAAATGCGGCCTGTTGCGGCGAAATGCCGGTTGCTTTAGGTGTCTCGCATCCCACGGAAGAAACGGCGCATGATGACCGACTTCAGACTGGCACTCTACCAGCCGGATATTCCCGGCAATACCGGGACGATCCTGCGTCTTGCCGCCTGCCTCGGCTTCGCAGTCGATCTGATTGAGCCCGCCGGCTTCGATGTTTCCGATCGCAACCTGAAACGATCGGGAATGGATTATATCGCTGCCGCCGCGCTGACCCGCCATGTCAGTTGGGATCGCTTCGAAGCATGGCGCGCGACAACCGGCCGGCGCTTGATCCTCGCTTCGACCAAGGCGGCGGATCGCTACACCGACTTCACCTTCCGTTCAGACGACATCCTGCTTCTCGGCCGGGAAAGCGCCGGCGTTCCGGACCATGTGCATGAAAGGGCCGATGCCCGTATCCTGATCCCGATGGTCGAAGGCCAGCGCTCGATCAACGTCGCCGTCTCGGCCGCGATGATCGTCGGCGAAGCGATGCGCCAGACCGTCTGGGCTTGAGCCCGGGCTTGCGCGAAATGGCCGAAGCCCGAGATGTGTCGCAAATCGACATTGCCAATCCGCCAGATTGACCTATATTCATTAGCCGGGCAATCAAAAAAAATGCGTGGCGGCCGCGATTTCAATAGCTTGGAGAGGCATTTCTCGTCTCTCCAGCAGATGAAGGAAGAATAAAAGCAAGAAATGGATTCCACGGTCATCATGATCAACCTGTTCGGCGCCGTCGCTTTGCTGCTGTTCGGCCTCGCGCAGGTGAAGGACGGCGTGTCCAGAGCCTTCGGCGCCCGGCTCAGGACAGGACTTGCGACGGGCACGCGCGGCAGCCTTAGATCCTTCCTGTCGGGCCTTGTCGCAACCGTCGCGCTGCAAAGCTCGACGGCGACGGCGCTGATGACCGCCTCCTTCGTCGAACGTGACCTGATCAAGCCGCGCATGGCGCAGATCGTCCTGCTTGGTGCCAATGTCGGCACTGCGATCACCGCGTGGATCGTCGCAACTGGGATAGAATGGCTCTCTCCGCTTCTGATCTTGACCGGAATTGTGCTCTACCGCGGCCGCTCCAGCGCCCGCCAGGGCGGTGGTGCAGCTCTGATCGGCATTGGGCTGATGCTACTGTCCCTGCATCTCCTCGGCCTTGCAACGGAGCCGATGCGGGCCTCTCCCGCCCTTGCCGCATTCATCGGCCTGCTGAACGGCGCCCTGCCCGTCGCGCTGCTCTTTTCGGCGGCCCTTGCCTTCCTTTCCTCGTCGAGCCTGGCGGTGGTGGTTCTGATCCTGTCGCTCGCTTCCGCCGGCATCATCTCGCCCGAACTTGTCATCGTCCTGGTGCTCGGCGCCAATCTCGGCGGCGCCATCCCGCCCGTTATCGCAACTTTGGGCGGCCCGGTTTCGGCCAGGCGCGTAACACTTGGCAATCTCGCTGTCCGCACCCTCGGCTGCCTCATCGCCCTGCCCCTTGCGGGCTACGGTGCCGAGCTCATCCAGATGCTGCCCTTCGGCCCGGCCAAGCTGCCGGTAGACGTTCATCTGACCTTTAATCTTCTGCTTGCCGCGCTGGCTTGGCCTTTCTCCCGGCCGCTTTCCACCCTGATGGCCCGACTGGTGCCGGATCAACCCGAGCCCGATACCGCACCGAAATATCTCGATCCGCAGGAGCTTTCGGCACCCGTCATCGCTCTTGCCAGCGCCACGCGTGAAGTGCTGGGGATCGGCGACCTGATCGAGCGCATGCTGATGCGGGTTTCGGAAGCCTTCGAGCAGAACAATGCCTCCAAGCTTGCCGAAATTGCAGCCCTGGAAGAACGCGTCGACACATTGCAGCAGGCAGTGAAGGTCTATCTGTCGAAACTTGGCCGCGAGGGCCTCAGTGACGAAAACGCCCGCCGCTCGATTGTCGTCATCGATTATGCGATCAATCTCGAACATATGGGCGACATCATCGAGAAGGGGCTGTCGGAGCAGGTGGCGAAGAAGATCTCGCTCGGCCTGAGATTTTCCGAAGATGGGCATCGGGAACTGAGAACGCTATTCGACCTGACGATCGACAATCTGCGCGTCGCCCAGACGATCTTCGTCACCCGCGACTTCAACCTCGCGCGCCAGATGATGGAGACGAAAGTTGAGGTGCGCCGGATGGAGAAGCAGTCGGCCGAGCATCATTTGGAACGCCTGCGTGACGGCCGTGCCGAGAGCCTGCAAACGAGCTCTTTGCATCTCGACATGCTGCGTGACCTGAAGAGAATCAACGCCCATATCGTCTCGGTGGCGCATCCGATCATGGATGAAAGCGGCCTGCTGATCGAAAGCCGTGTGCGGCCGGCGGCGGAGTGAAGGTCAATCGGCCGAAGGCAGGCGGCGCATGGTGAACTCGATCCGGTCGCCATCGAGCTGGCGCCAGCTCTCCACCTCGGTCCAATAGGCCGCTTTCGGAAATTCGTCGAACCATTCGCGCGCCTTGGCGCGTGCGTCGATCAGACCGAGGCAATATGTCTGACGCACGAAATGGTCTTTGCGGGTCGGATTTTCCGCCCGGTGTTTCGCCATTCTGCGCTTCAGGCCGTCGAAGGACGGAGGTCCTGGAATTTTCGCCATTAAACCTACCTCTGCAGAGGAAAGGTAGTATCGAAATCGCTGATTTGCGAGTCGAATCTTGGCGGCACATGCCCGGGCCTGCCGGCTTGGCGAGATGCGGCGCCACCTGCTAAGCCGGAGGTGCAATCAAGAATGAGCGAGTCGTTTCCCTAGCGGAGCCGGCCGTTGGAGGCGTGATATGGAAAGACCGGAACTGCCGATCGGCTTGCCTGACGATATCGAAGAGAAGAAGGAAGCCGCCCGCAAGTGGTTCGAAGGGCTGCGCGATACGATCTGCGCCTCCTTCGAAGCGCTTGAAGACGAGCTGGAAGGCCCGCTCTCCGATCAGGAGCCCGGCCGGTTCGTCGCCAAGGATTGGTCGCGCGAAAACGGCGCCGGCGGAGGCGGCCGGATGTCGATGATGGAAGGCCGCGTCTTCGAGAAGGTCGGCGTCCACACCTCCACCGTATACGGCGAATTCTCCCCGGAATTCCGGGCGCAGATACCCGGCGCCAAGGACGATCCGCGCTTCTGGGCGTCCGGCATCTCGCTGATCGCCCATCCCGTCAATCCGAACGTCCCGGCAGTGCATATGAACACCCGCATGGTGGTCACCACCAGCCGCTGGTTCGGCGGCGGCGCTGACCTGACGCCGGTGCTGGCGCGCCGCCGCACCCAGGAGGACGAAGACAGCCAGCTCTTCCACAAGGCCATGGAGATCGCCTGCCGAAACCATGCCGTCGCCGACTACGACGCCTACAAGGCCTGGTGCGATGACTATTTCTTCCTGAAGCACCGCAACGAGCCCCGCGGCATCGGCGGCATCTTCTATGACTGGCTGCATTCAAGCGAGGAATCGGGCGGCTGGAACGCCGATTTCGCCTTCACCCGCGATGTCGGCCGGGCTTTTGCGATGGTCTATCCGAAGATCGTCCGTTCCAACTTCAACAAGCTGTGGACGGAAGCTGATCGTGACGAACAATTGATCCGCCGCGGCCGATACGTTGAATTCAATCTGCTGTATGATCGCGGCACGATCTTCGGCCTGAAGACCGGCGGCAACGTCGAGTCCATTCTCTCCTCGCTACCGCCCGTCGTACGTTGGCCGTGATAGTGTGAGATCTCATCGATAATTTTGAACCGAGGGACCTTCATAAAAATTCAGTGAGTCCTAACTTTATATGTACGTGCGTAACAATCGGAGGAGGATTGTCATGACGACACAAAGCGGCTCGCCTGCGTCCACGGATGTCCAGGAAACATTCCGTGCCATCGACACGCCCGAGTTCCTGATACGCATCGCCGAGAAACTGCGGGCCAAGAGCGGCTCGGATCTGCCGCTGTCCTGCTTTATCGAGCAGGTCAAGTTACAGCTTGCCGGCGGTAAGTCGCCGGAAGAGCTGCAGAACGACGCCGCCAACAGCAACACCCCCGGCCATCTCTCGGATACCTTCAAAGCATGGGCAATGCCCGACTGAAAGACCTTCTCCGGTCGTCATCCTATGCCGGCCGGAACCTTCCCTTCCTCCGCACATTCATCAATCGCGTGCAAATGCGATGGCCGTTGTGTTTCAGATAGAGGAGAAGACCATGCGACTTTTCGAATGCGGAACGCTCGTTCCCGGCTGCGCCTGGCACACCCGGGCGGATAATGACGCAGAAGTGGTCCGCCGCGCCGTCGAGCACCTGAAGACCGCTCACGGCGAAACCACCATACGTGAAAACATGGTTGATAATATCAAGGCCCGCATCCGCGACGAAGCCACAGCCGCCTGACGGCCTGTCGCCGCCGCCTGGCACCAGCGACGTTAGCAGCGCCGCGTCCACCGGACGCGACGCGGTGTTAGCTATTGCGCAAGTTGCTGCAGCCGGGCGAGCAATGCTGGCCTGTCGGAAGCGAAGTCCTCCTCCACCCACCGGCTTTCCAGCACTGCAAGCAGTTCGCCGACGCGCGGGCCGGATGGGATGCCCGCGGCGATCACATCCGCGCCATTCACAGGAAACTGCGGCTTCTTCCACTTCATGGCCCGATCCAGGAGCTTGCCGAGCCGCGCCGAGCGCGCCATCTCGCCGAGATCACCCTCGGCCTTCCCCCGTGCGACGCCGAGCGCCAGCTTCAGGCGCATGATGATGCCGTCCGCACCGTTGCGGTAGAGCAGCCGTTCGAAGGCCGCCGGCGACATCTCGTCGTTGACCGGTGCCGCCAGCGCCCAGGCCTTGAGAGTGGCAGCTTCAGCGTTCGACAGCTTCAGCCGGGCAGAAAGCGCTTCCATCCGCCTCGCATCGGGCGGCACGATCGCCACAAGGCGCAACAGCGGGTCGGGCGCCCAGCCGAGCGCCTTTTCGGTGGCGATCAATGACGGGATCGCATCGATCCCCCATTTCTCCGATTCCGGCAATATCTCCGACAGCACCGCCACCTGCCGCATCCAGAGCAGCGCTCGGCTGGGATCGGCGGCGCCCAGCAGCTTTCTGAGTTCCGACCAGACGCGTTCCGCCGACAGCGTCTTCAGTTTCGAACGGGCCGCCGCACAGGCCCTCAGCCCCTCGGCATCCGGGCGCCCGGAACCGTAATAGGCAAAGAAACGGAAGAAGCGCAGGATGCGCAGATGGTCCTCGGCAATACGCCTTGCCGCATCGCCGATGAAGCGGATGTTGCGTCTCTCGATATCGGCAAGCCCGCCGACAAGATCCACCACCTCGCCCTCGGCATCGGCATAGAGGGCGTTGATCGTCAGGTCCCGGCGCTCCGCATCGGCCTTCCAGTCCGCGCTGAAGGCAACCTTGGCACGGCGCCCGTCGGTCTCGACGTCGGTGCGAAGCGTCGTCACCTCGAAAGGCTTACCATCGATGACAAGCGTCACCGTGCCGTGTTGCAGGCCTGTTGGCACCGCCTTGATGCCGGCCGCCGTTGCTCGCTCGATCACGATCTCGGGCGTCAACGTCGTGGCGATGTCGATATCGCTGACCGGCAGGCCCATCAGGCTGTTGCGCACCGCGCCGCCGACCACCCGAGCTTCTCCATCATCGGCGTTGAGAAGCGCAAGGATCCGGCCGAGCGCCGGGTCGCGGAACCATGCTTGGTCGGCAATGCCGGTCATGCATAAAGCCTTTCGTAAAGCGTGCGGACGATGCCGGCGGTGATGCCCCAGATCATCCTGGTTTCATAGGGTACACGGTAGAAATGCCGGTCGATGCCGTCGATGACGCGCCTGTCGCGGCGGTGGTTGGCCGGGTTCATCAGGAAGGAAAGCGGCACTTCGAACACATCGTCCACCTCGGCCGGATTGAGCGTCAAATCGAAGCCCGGTGTCACGACACCGAGCACCGGCGTGATGCGGAAGCCCGTCGAGGCGAGATAGTTCGGCAGCCGCCCGACGGTTTCGACGAAGGAGCCGGCAAGGCCGATCTCCTCCTCCGTCTCGCGCACCGCCGCCATTTCGGGCGAGATATCGGCGGGATCGATCGAGCCGCCAGGAAAGGCGATCTGGCCGGAATGCTTGCGCAGCGTAGTGGTGCGCTTGGTGAAAATCACCTGCGCCTCATCGCCGTCGTCGACGACGGGCACGAGCACCGCGGCATCGCGCAGCTTGAAGGTGGCCACTTCAGCCACAATGTCGGGATTGAGAACATGGTCGCCATGATCGCGCCAGGCATGGTCGACCGGCCCGCCATTCTGATTGAGCGCACGTCGGCGGAATTCAGCTGCGGAAAACAGCGGATGACGTTGGGTGATCGCATCGTTCATCGGGAAAGCGCATCCAGTTCGTCGGCCGGCATCACTGGGAAGACCTCGCCGGCGGAGCGGATGGCAAACATCGCCCGCCCCTCCACGTCGAGGATCTCACCGAGTGCGACCAGTTCATACATCACCGCACGCGACACCAGCGCCTCCAGCCGCCCGCGCACATGCAGATAGGGTTTCAGTTCGGCATTGCCGCCCGCAATGGCAAAGCGCAGCCGATGCTCTCCTCCCGCCTCGACGACGTCGCCGACATTGGTGCGAAATGTCAGCAGCTGATTACTTTTTGCGCCCGTCACGCTCACCTCGACGGCGATGAAAGGAGCGTCGGCGACCCTGATCCCGACCTTTTCCACAGGAGTTACGAGATAGGTCTTCTCATCCTCGTCCTTGCGCAAAACCGTGGAAAACAGCCGCACCAGCGCCGGCCGGCCGATCGGCGTGCCCATGTAGAACCACGTGCCGTCGGCCCTGATCTCCATGTCGATATCGCCGCAGAAAGGCGGATTCCACCGGTCGACCGGCGGTAACCCACGTTTTTTGCCGCTGCTTTCCTCAGACGCGCGCGAAATCAGCGCGGCAAGCCCCGCCACATCCGCCTGTCCGCTGATTTCCTCGGCTGCCATTCTTCCGTCCCGGTTTGTCCTTAACGAAGTGAAGTCACGAGATAGTCATTCGTAACGAACTTGTCAGCCCGTCGCATCTCCATAACTCTATCGAGTATGAGGCAGATGTATAAGTCCGCCGATTCGCTGCCGAATGATTTCAGCCGTTGGAGATGCCCATGGGTATGATGAAGACCGAAGCCAGCCTCGATGAAAAGGCGATCGTCGCCGCCGCCGAGAAGGCGCTCTCCGATATCGCCGCCATTCGCGGAGAAGTTTCGAAGGTGATCTTCGGTCAGGAAAGCGTCGTCGAGAACACCATTCTCGCCGTGCTCTCCGGCGGGCATGCCCTGCTCGTCGGTGTCCCCGGCCTTGCCAAGACCAGGCTGGTGACGACCCTCGGCGAAGTGCTCGGCCTCGCCGCCAACCGCATCCAGTTCACGCCCGACCTGATGCCTTCCGATATTCTCGGCTCCGAAGTCATGGACCAGGACGAAAGCGGCCGCCGCTCCTTCCGTTTCGTCAAGGGCCCGGTCTTCGCCCAACTGCTCATGGCCGACGAGATCAACCGCGCCTCGCCGCGGACCCAGTCGGCGCTCCTGCAAGCGATGCAGGAATATCATATCACGATTGCCGGTCAGCGCTACGACCTGCCGGCGCCCTTCCACGTGCTTGCCACCCAGAACCCGCTGGAGCAGGAAGGCACCTATCCCCTGCCCGAGGCCCAGCTCGATCGTTTCCTGCTGCAGGTCGACGTCAACTATCCCGAGTTCGCCGCCGAGCGCCAGATCCTGCTCGAGACGACGGGCCTCGGCGAGACCCGGCCGGAGGCGATCATCGATGCGCAGCGGCTGATCGAAATCCAGACCCTGGTGCGCCAGATGCCGGTGAGCGAGACGGTCGTCGACGCCATCCTTTCGCTGGTGCGCTCCGCCCGCCCCGGACAGGGCAACGCTTCGACCGACAAGAACGTCGCCTGGGGTCCGGGTCCTCGCGCCGGCCAGGCGATGATGCTCTGCGCGCGCGCCCGCGCGCTCTACGAAGGCCGTCTCGCCCCATCTCTCGACGATATCTTCGCGCTTGCCGAACCCATTCTCCAGCACCGCATGGCGTTGACTTTCGCCGCCCGCGCCGAAGGCATGTCGGTCCGCGACGTCATCGCCGGCCTGGTGAAGCAGGCAAAGGGATAAGGAAGCCGGACGCGTGGCATCTATCGGACAGATCGTCAACCCGACGTCAGGCAGCGATGCCCTTTCCCGCGCCAGGCAGCGGGCCGCGCTGATGCCGGACTGCCTGGTGGAAGCCAAGCGCATCGCCAACACGGTCATCGCCGGCTGGCATGGCCGCCGCAAGCGCGGTATCGGCGAGAATTTCTGGCAGTTCCGTCCCTATGCCGAGGGGGAGAGCCTGTCGCGCATCGACTGGCGCCGTTCCGCCCGCGACGACCATACCTATGTGCGCGAGCGCGAATGGGAGGCGGCGCATACGATCTGGCTCTGGTGCGACATGTCGCCTTCGATGATGTACAAGTCGAGCTATGGCAGCGCCTCCAAGGAAAGCCGGGCGCTGGTCGTCATGCTGGCGCTGGCCGAAATCCTTTGTCGCTCCGGCGAACGCATCGGCTGCCCCGGCATCATGGAACCTGCCGCCACCCGCACCGCAGCAGAACGCCTCGCCTCCGCGCTCATGCACGCGCCGCTGACCGGCGGCTTGCCGGAAACGGGGATGATCCGCGGCTGGAGCGACCTTGTCCTCATCGGCGATTTCCTCGACGACGCGCCGGCGATCATGGAACGGCTCGGCCCGCTTGCCCGCCGCGGCCTGCGCGGCCATGTGGTCGAGATTTCAGACCCCGCCGAGGAGATCTTCCCCTATAGCGGCCGCACCCAATTCACCGATCCCGAGACCGGTGCCAGGCTGATCTCCGGTCGCGCCGAACATGTCCGCGAGGCCTATCGCAACGCCTACCTCGCCCGCAGGGAGAGCCTCGGCCAGTCGCTGCGCCACCTCGGCTGGACCTTCACGAGCCATCGCACCGATCATCTCGCCTCCGAAGCGCTGGTCGCGGTGCACATGTATCTGTCCGGCATGCCGGCCAAGGCGACGCATGGAGGGCAGCTGTGAACGCCCTTCCCTTCGCTTTCGCCTATCCTGTCATTCTCGGCGCCCTCGTCGCCCTGCCCGTGATCTGGTGGCTGCTGAGGCTGACGCCGCCACATCCGAAGAGCGAGGTCTTTCCGCCGCTGAAGATCCTCGCATCGGTGCTGAAGCGCGAGGAGACGCCAGCCCAGAGCCCCTGGTGGCTGACACTGCTGCGCATGCTGCTCGCCGCCACCATCATCTTCGCGATCGCCGATCCGGTCTTTAATCCGCGCACCAGTTCGCTCGCATCGGGCGGCCCGCTCGCCCTCTTCATCGACAACAGCTGGGCGGCCGCACCCGATTGGGAGCGCCGCGTCCAGACAGCCGACGCGCTGATTGACGATGCCGAAGCTGCCGGCATGCCCGTGTCGATCGCCTTCACTGCCGATCCGACCAACGACGCCGTGCCCGGCACCGCGGCGGCCGCCCGCGACAAGCTGCGCGCCGCCGAGCCGCGGCCGCTGGTGCCGGACCGCGAGCGTGCCTTCCAGGCGCTGCGCTCCGCCCTGAACGGCATCAAGCCCGGCACCCTCGCCTTTCTGACCGATGGCGCCGCCGCCAAGGCCGACGACGCCACGGTCCGTCAGCTGGCCGAACTCCAGCCCGCTGATCTGCGCCTGATCGAGGGTGACGCCGCGCGAACGATTGCGATCACCGCGGCCAACAACGCGGCTGATGCCATGACCGTCAAAGTCACGCGCCTCAACGCTTCGCATGCCGCATCCGTGGCGCTGAACGCCGTCGACAGCCAGGGCCGCTCGATCGCCAACGGCAGGGTGGACTTCCGCCCGGGCCAAAGCGTCGCGACGAGTTCGATCACCGCCCCCTTCGAGATGCGCAACGATTTCGCGCGCATCAGCGTCGACAATGGCGCGACGGCAGGCGCGGTCCATCTTCTCGACGACGCATTTAAGCGCCGCCGTGTAGTGCTGCTGTCGGGAGCCGGCGGGGATGAGTTCCAGCCGCTGCTGTCGCCGCTCTATTATATCCAGCGGGCGCTGCAGCCCTATGCGGATCTGATCCAGCCCGGCGATTCCGACCTTTCGGTCGCCATACCGAAACTTCTCGCCAATAATCCCTCCATCATCATCATGGCCGATATCGGCCGACTGCCGGAGGACACTTACGAACCCCTGACGCGCTGGATATCGAATGGCGGCATGCTCTTGCGCTTCGCCGGCCCGCGCATGGCGGCAGCCCCTGCCGACGATCCTCTCATCCCCGTCATTCTGCGGCAGGGAGAACGGGCGCTGGGCGGCACATTGTCCTGGAGCGAACCGCAGTCGCTGGCCGAATTTCCGAATTTCGGGCCTTTCTCGGGCATAGCGCGTCCTGCTGACGTCGTCATCAAGCGGCAGGTGCTTGCTGAACCCACCCCCGATCTTGCCGAACGCACCTGGGCGAGCCTCGCCGACGGCACGCCGCTCGTGACGATGAAGCCGCTCGCATCCGGCCAGATCGTTCTGTTTCACGTCACCGCCGAAGCGACATGGTCGGATCTGCCGATTTCGGGCACTTTTGTCGACATGCTGCGTCATCTCCTCCAGATATCGCGCTCGGGCGGCGTAACGCCGGAGGCCCGCGGCAATGCGCGTGTGGCCGAGACCCTGCCGCCATTCCGCATGCTGACGGCCAAGGGCACTCTCGTCTCCGAGACGGGTTCGGCGCGGCCGCTCACTCCAAAGGCCGGAACGGAGCCGACGGCGAATTTCGACAATCCGCCCGGGCTTTATGGTTCGGAAGATGGTTTCACCTCTTTGAACGTGCTGCCCGAGGAGGCCGAACTGAAGCCGCTCGACACGGCAGGGACGACGGCCGTCCGCGAAGGCTTGATCGGCGGCGAAAGCTGGTCGGCAAAACCCGCGCTCTTTCTCGCCGCCTTTCTGCTGCTGCTGGCCGACAGTCTGATCGTCCTCTTCATGAACGGCGCCTTCTCGCGCTTGCGCCCGGCTGTGCGCATCATGAGCGTGATCGCAATAGCGCTCAGTGCCGGCTTCCTGCTGCAGCCCGGCCCGCTGCACGCCGACGATTCTCAGCCCGGCGATGACCTCATCTTGCAGCGGCTCGACAACACCCACCTCGCCTATGTCGTCACCGGCGAACCGGAGGTCGACAATATATCCGAGCGCGGCCTCGAGGGCCTCACCCAGTTCCTGACCTTCCGCACGACGCTTGAGCCGGCGCCGCCTGTCGGCCTCGACCTCACCAAGGACGAACTCGCCTTCTATCCGATCATCTACTGGCCGGTTTCGGCAACGGCGCCGATGCCGTCGTCGGCGGCGATCAGCCGCATCGACGCCTATATGCGCAACGGCGGCACCGTGCTTTTCGATACCCGCGATCAGATCAGCGCATTGGACAATGGTGGCAATGTCAGCGCCAACGGCCAGAGGCTGCAGGAGATCCTCGCCAATCTCGACATTCCGCCGCTCGAGCCGGTGCCATCAGATCACGTGCTGACGAAATCCTTCTACCTCCTGCAGAGCTTTCCCGGCCGTTATGCCGGCAGCCCTCTGTGGATCGAGGCCCGGCAGGGCGGCGGCCGCGAAACCACCGAAAAGACGGCGGCGACGGCCGACGGCGTTTCGCCGATCCTGATCACCGGCAATGATTTCGCCGGCGCCTGGGCGGTCGACGACAACGGCGTGCCGATGCTGCCGACCGTGCCCTCCGACGAAGGCCAGCGCGAATATGCCTATCGTTCCGGCGTCAATATCATGATGTATATGCTGACAGGCAACTACAAGACCGACCAGGTTCACGTTCCCGACCTCCTTGAACGGTTAGGACAATGAGATGACCTTCGACTTTTCACCTTTCCTGCCCTGGCCGGTTCTGGCGGCGCTGGCCGCCATCGGCGCGCTCATCGCCGCCTTCGCGATCTGGCGTGGCATCCGCGGCGCCTGGATCAGGACGCTGGCGGCACTCGCCCTGCTGACCGCGCTCGCCAATCCCGTGCTGCTGCAGGAGGACCGGGATCAGCTGTCGACGATCGTCCCCGTTCTCGTCGACCGGAGCCAGAGCCAGCAGACACCCGACCGGGTCAAGATGACCGACGATGCGCTGGCAGCCCTGAAGAGCCAGCTCGCCCGCTTTCCCCAGATCGAGCCTCGCTTCATCGATGTCGAAGGCGACGTCAATTCCGACGTGCCGTCGACGCGCCTGTTCGATGCGATGGCGGCCAACATCGCCGATGTCCCGCCGTCGCGCATCGGCGGCGCCATCATGCTGACCGACGGCGAAGTCCATGATGTTCCGGCCGCCAATCAGGCGCTCGGTTTCGACGCGCCGATTCATGGCCTCATCACCGGCAAGGCCAACGAATTCGATCGCCGCATCGAGGTCATCAAGGGGCCGCGCTTCGGCATCGTCAACGAGGAGCAGCAGGTCGTCCTGCGCGTCTTCGACGACGGCCCGAGCCCTGGCGGCACCGCCGACGTCACGGTAAAGCTCAACGGTGACGAGATCGCCACGCTGCAGGCGACACCCGGCCAGGATACGCCTTTCTCCTTCAAGGTGCCGGGAGGCGGCAGCAACGTGCTCGAATTCTCGGTCGCCCCCCTTCCCGGCGAAGTCACCACCGCCAATAACCGTGCTGTCCACGTCATCGACGGCATCCGCCAGAATCTGCGCGTCCTGCTTGTCTCCGGCGAACCGCATGCCGGCGAACGCGCCTGGCGGAACCTCTTGAAATCCGACGCCTCGGTCGATCTCGTCCATTTCACCATTCTGCGCCCGCCGGAAAAGCAGGATGGCACGCCAATCAACGAGCTGTCGCTGATCGCTTTCCCGACACGCGAGCTCTTCATTGACAAGATCAAGGATTTCGACCTGATCATCTTCGACCGCTATCAGGACCGGGCGAATGTGCTGCCGATGCTCTACTACGACAACATCGCCCAATATGTGGAGAACGGCGGAGCGCTGCTGATCGCCGCCGGTCCGGAACACGCAAGCCCGGAATCGATCGCGATGACGCCGCTCGCTTCCGTGCTGCCGGCAGAGCCGACGGGCCAGATGATCGAGAAGGCCTTTTACCCCCGCCTCTCCGAGGAAGGCCGCAAGCACCCCGTCACGCGCGGCCTGGACGGCTCGGGCGAGGACCCGCCGCATTGGGGGCGCTGGTTCCGCAGCGTCGACGTCGAGCGGCCGCAGGGCGAGACGATCATGCTCGGCGCCGATAACCACCCGCTCTTGGTGCTGAACCGCGCCGGCCAGGGCCGCGTCGCCATGCTGCTCTCCGATCAGGGCTGGCTCTGGGCCCGCGGCTTCGAAGGCGGCGGTCCGAATGTCTCCCTCTATCGCCGCATCGCCCATTGGCTGATGAAGGAACCGGCGCTCGAGGAAGAAGCGCTGACGGCGCGCGCCTCCGGCCGAACCCTTGAAATCACCCGGCAGACGATCGGCGACAATCCGGGCAATGCCACCGTGCGCTACCCCTCCGGCAAGACCGAAAACTTGCCCCTGACCCAATCCGAACCGGGCCTCTACAAGGCGGAGAAGCGGATGGACGAGATCGGCCTCTTCGAAATCCGCAACGGCAAACTGTCGACCCTTGTCCATATCGGCGCCGTCGACGCGCCAGAATTCAAGGCGATGATCTCGACGACAAATGTGCTGAAACCTGTCGTCGAGAGGAGCAAAGGTCTCGTGACCCGCGTCGCCAGTGAGAAGGGCACGATCACCGTTCCCCCGATCCTGCCGGTGCGCGGCCAGGTCCGCGTCTCCGACAATGACCGCATTATGATCCGCATGACCAGCGAGACGGTCTTGAAGGGCATCAACACACTGCCGCTCTTTGCCGGTTTTGCCGGCGTCGGCATATTGCTGCTCGCCTTCGGCGCTATGTGGTGGCGCGAGGGGCGGTAGACCATGGCGGAATTCGAGTTCACCGCCTCGCCCTCATCGGAGGAGCTCGCGGCGATCACCGATGCGCTTTCCGCCTTCAACACCGGCGATGTCGGCCCCGCAGATCGCCGGCCGCTTGCCATCCTCATTCGCGATACCGACGGCAACGTGACCGGCGGTCTGTCTGGCTTTACCGCCTGGGGCTGGCTCTTCATCCAGATGCTCTATATTCCCGAGACGCTGCGCGGCACCGGTCTCGCCGGCAAGCTCCTGGCAAAAGCCGAAGACGAGGCCAGAGCCCGGGGGTGCCGCGGCGCTTGGATCGACACATTCAGCCCGCAGGCTCTCAGCGCCTATCTGCGCCAGGATTATGAAGTCTTCGGGGAGCTCGAGGATTTCCCGAAAGGTCGCACGCGCAGTTTCCTCCGGAAAAAACTATAGTCATCCGCGCCAAGCGATGGTGCCCGTCAGCCGTTCATGCACGCCCTCGGCGATCGGAACGACGAGCACACGGCCGGGATCGACGGGGCCCGGAAAAGAAAGCGCGTTATAGGCGACCTTCTCGAAGCCGAGCGGGCCATAATAGGGCGGGTCGCCGACAAGGATGACGGCTTCCGAACCTTTACGACGCGCCGCTTCCACCGCGATCCGCACCAGTTCCCGGCCGATACCCATGTTCTTGTGCGAGGGGCGCACGGCAAGCGGGCCGAGAAGATGACCTTTAACCGTGCCAGCGAGAACCGGCGTCATCCGCACCGAGGCGATCGTTTCGCCGTCGTCGGCGCAGATGAAGGAGAGCGACAGGTCATGCGGTCCCTGCTCGCGAATGCGTGCGGCCGCCCGCGTGAAGCGGCCGGGGCCGAAGGCTTCTTCGTTGATTTGCTCGATGGCGGCGTCGTGGGACGCGTCTTCGGTGAGGTAAACGAGATCGTGCTTGTACATGATGACAGAAACCGGATGGACAGATTGATGGGTCTCGAACACGCCTTTGGCGTTCGGGAGCATCAGCGTCGTCGCGGGTTTCTGGTAACGAACATCACGCAAGATCCTAAAATCGTGGAGAGGCCGATAGCAGGAAAAATTTCCGCCGTCCAACGTAAAATGCACACCACATCGCCGGGCCTCTTTTCAAGCGCTCAACGGACGCTGGAGCGCTCTCGATGATGCCGTGCCCGAACGGCGTGACACACTGTTCAACCTTTACCACCTGCAAAGCCCCGCTATCTCAGCTAACTTCGGCTCCGACACACAATCGAGGGAATGAAGTTCATGGGAATGCTGGTGGACGGCGTCTGGCATGACGTCTGGTACGACACGAAGAATGGCAATGGCCAATTCAAACGGCAGCCCTCGCAGTTCCGCAATTGGGTGACGGCAGACGGCGCGGCCGGGCCTACCGGCAGCGGCGGCTTTAAGGCCGAGCCCGACCGTTACCATCTCTACGTCTCGCTTGCCTGCCCTTGGGCGCACCGCACGCTGATCTTCCGCAAGCTGAAGAAGCTGGAGGAGCTGATTTCGGTTTCCGTTGTCGATCCGCTGATGGTCGAGAACGGCTGGGAGTTCAAGATCGGCGACGGCGCGACCGGCGATCATCTCTTCGGCGCGGCGACACTCTGGCAGATCTACGTCAAGGCGAATCCACACTATTCCGGCCGCGTGACGGTGCCCGTCCTCTGGGACAAGAAAACCGGCACAATCGTCAACAACGAATCCGCTGAGATCATCCGCATGTTCAATAGCGCCTTCGACGGGTTGACCGGCTCAAAGGCCGATTTCTATCCGGAGGATCTGCGCGCCGACATCGATGCGCTGAACGCTATCGTCTACGACACCGTCAACAATGGCGTCTACAAGGCGGGCTTTGCCACCGCCCAGGAAGCCTACGCCGAAAATGTCACCAAGCTGTTCGAAACACTCGACAGGCTCGACCAGCGCCTCGGCAAGAGCCGCTACCTTTTCGGAGACAGGCTGACCGAAGCCGACTGGCGTCTGTTCACGACGCTGGTGCGTTTCGACCCGGTCTATGTCGGCCACTTCAAGTGCAACATCCGCCGCATCGCCGACTACCGCAACCTGCCCGGTTACACCAGAGATCTCTACCAGACGACAGGCGTCGCCGACACGGTGAACCTGAAACACATCAAGCAGCACTATTACCGCAGCCACAGGACGATCAACCCGACCGGCATCGTTCCCGTCGGCCCGGCGCTCGATCTCGACAGTCCGCATGGACGTGAAAGGATCTACGCGGCCTGAGGCCTCTTACCAGCGGTGGCCGGGCTGCTGTTCGCCTCGAAGCTCGGCGAGGCGGCGATGGGTCGCCTCGGTCGTGCCGGCGGGCAGGCTGTCGAGGGAAAAGAAACCGCTGTCGGAAATCTCCCAGTCTGGCGGACGCGGTGCCGTCTGCTCGACGGTTACCCGGTAGAAGACGACATGGTCGCGCCGCGTGGTTGTCGTGTTGAAATAGACCTGGATCAGCTGCGGCTTGCCGATGATCCTGAGGTTGCCCTCCTCGCGCAACTCCTTGGCCAGCGCTTCTTCGACCGTCTCGTTGCGTTCCAGCCCGCCGCCCGGCATATGCCAGCCGCCGACATAGCTGTGGCGGACGAGAAAAATCCGCCCCTCTGCATCGAAGCAGGCGGCTCTGACACCCATCGTCATGCCCCGGGCGAAGGAGAAATAGACATGCAGAAGGCGCAGGGCCGTCCTGATATGAAGGGGCCGCTTTTCTTTATCCACCATCGCTCCGTTTCAGCTCTTCATCGCGCCGGATGTGTTTGATTTGTCAATAAGCTGGTCTATGTCTCGTAGCATGTTCAAGCTCGCGCATATTTCCGACGTCCATCTTGGGCCGTTGCCCCGTCTTTCCATCCAGGAGCTGTTTTCAAAACGCATAACGGGCTTTGTGAACTGGCATCGAAATCGGCGCAAGCATCTTTTCGGCAGCACGCTCGATCTGTTGCTCGATGACATCCGCGCCCATCGGGCCGATCATCTGGCCGTCACCGGCGACCTTGTCAATCTGGCAAGCGGCATCGAAATCCGCGCCGCTGCCGCCTGGCTGCGCGAACTCGGCGATCCCGCCGACACCTCGGTCGTTCCCGGCAACCACGACGCCTATGTGCCGGGTGCCTATGAGAAATCGATGCGGGCCTGGTACGACTATGTCCGTGGCGATCTCGCCCCGTCGCAATGGCAGGAGGACCGGCACATCTTCCCCTATCTGCGTGTCCGCGGCAAAGTCGCGATCGTCGGCTGCTCGACGGCGGTCGCCACGCCTCCCTTCGCCGCCTCCGGCTTCTTCGGCGCGCGCCAGGCACGCGATACCGTCAACATGCTGCGCGCGGCCGGCGAAGCCGGCCTCTTCCGTGTCGTCATGATCCATCATCCGCCGATCCGCGGCGCCACGACTTTCTACAAGCGGATGATCGGGATCCGCCGCTTCGCCGCCGTCATTTCGACGGGCGGCGCCGAACTCGTATTGCATGGCCACACACACCTGAATACGCTGCACTGGCTGCGCGGCCAGGTGCAGCCGGTGCCCGTCGTCGGCATCGCGTCGGCCTCGCAGGGACCGGGCAGCATCAAGCCCGCCGCAGCCTACAACCTCTTCTCCATCGACGGCTCCCCCGGTGCCTGGGAGCTGAGCGGCGAGCGCTTCAGCCTGAACCGGGCCGGCGACGCCGTGATTCCGGAAAGCGTTGATATTTTCGCGCCTTAGCGCCGGATTCGAACTCCTTTCATTCAGCACTTGAATCAATCTGCGAAGACATCGGATCATCGTCGCAACATTTGCCATGGAGGTTGCTTATCCTCTTGGTATTTTCGGCGGTAAGCGTACAATCCGCGCAACTGCATCGCCTCAGAATGGAGCCTGCCGATGACCTTCTCCTTCCATCGCCTTGGCAGAATTTCGCTTGCCACGGGCTTTGCCTTCAGCATCGCCACGGCCGCTTTCGCGGTCGGCGGCGGCAACGACGACACCAACCCGCCGCCGAAGACCGAGACGACCAAGACCTGCACCGGCGGCAAGGTCTGGGACAAGACCAAGAAGGAATGCGTCACCCCGAAGAAGAGCAGCTTCAACGACGACGACCTTTACAATTTCGCCCGCGAATTTGCCTATGCCGGCCAGTATGAGAACGCCATCACCGTGCTCAATCTCGCCCGCAATCAAAACGACCCGCGCATCCTGAACTATCTCGGCTACGCCAACCGCAAAGCCGGCCGCATGGAACTCGGCATGTCCTATTACCGCAAGGCGCTGCAGGCCGATGAGAACTACATCCTCGCCCGCTCCTACATGGGCATGGCGCTGGTGGAACAGGGGGACATCGAGGGCGCCCGCGTCCAGCTCATCGAAATCCGCGATCGCGGCGGCGAAGGCACCTGGGCCTATCGCGCTCTACTGCAAAGTTTGAACGGCTACAGGACATATTGACGCAAGCTTTGCAGGCTATGATTACGAAAATTCCCTGGGAAAGGGGACTGGAAACGACCGGATGCTTGCGAAGTGGGGGAGAGTTGCTCCATAAAGCACATGCATTACCGGCGACAAGAAGGCCGGATTCGCGTCCGATCGCGGAAGCGTCGTCCGCGAAACTACTGTGAGTGCTCCTGGATAGACAATGCGTCAGCCCGCAACGACCATCGACCTCCGCCGTGATCTCGTCGGCCTTCTGCCGCGCCTTCGCCGCTTCGCGATCACGCTCGCGGGCGAGGCGAATGCGGCCGACGAACTTGTCCAGGCCGTCTGTCAGCGGGCTATCTCCAAGGGTCATCAGTGGAGCGGCGAAGGTCGTCTGGAAAGCTGGATGTATACGCTTGCCCGCCAGCAATGGGCCGACGACAGCCGCAAGCGCAAGCCGAAGGCTTCCGTCCGCGGAAACGTCACCGATATTCGCGAGGCCGCGCGCGAGCGCTCGGCCGCGGTCGATTCCGACGCCATCCATCGCATGATCGCCGATATGCCGGACGGCGTTTCCTCGGTCTTCCTGCTCGTCGACGTCGAAGGCCACAGCTACCAGCAGGCGGCCGACATCATGGGCATCCCGGCCGCGACCGTCGCCTCGCAGCTCGCCACCGCAAGGCTGCATTTCGCAGGCCTTGCCGGCACCCACCCGATCCACAGGTACTGAATTGCTCGATCTCAGGAAATTGTCGCTCGAAGCCCAGCTCACCGCCCTCCTTGATGGCGAAGTCTCGTCCGAACAGCGCCACGAACTGGAGCAGCGCCTGGCAAATGACGAGAATGCGCGCCGGCTGCACGAAAAACTGCGCCACGGCGCCGATTTCGGACGTCGCCGCCTCGACGATGTCCTGAAGGAGCCGGTACCCCTCGCCCTCGTCCGCTCGATCAAGAGCACGCAGCCGCCGAAGACGCCGATCGCCCAGCGCGCCACGCGCCCGCAGGTGAAGCTGGCGCCGAGCGGCCCGCAAGCGCTGGCTGCCGCCCTCATCCTCTTCGTCCTCGGTTGCGGCATCGGCTATTTCGTCGCCACCGCACCGGATGCCGTCGAGGTCGCCACCACGACCTCGACAACGGCGCCAGCCAATACCAGCGACTGGCTGGGCGACGTCACCGCCTATCAGCGCCTGCTGATCCGCCAGCCCCGCCACCTTGTCGAAGTGCCCGCCTCACAGGCCGAGGAAATCTCCAGCTGGCTGACGACAGCCATCGGCGTGCCCTTCCGCGTGCCCGATCTCAGCGCCGAATCCTGGACCTTCCAGGGCGCCCGCGTCATTCTCGGCGACAACCGCCCTGTCGGCCAGCTCGTCTATTCCAATTCCGACGGCGACATCATCTCCATCTGTTTCCGCAAGGACGCGCAGCCGCCCGAGACCGACGACTTCAAGGAAACGATCAAGGATGAGATCGGCCTCGTCACTTGGCACAATGCCGGCACCTCCTATGTGCTCGCCGGCCCCTCCGCCGAAGCGACTCTCGGCCAGCTCGCCATGAAGATCGCTACGGCGATCTAAAATGCGAGAAGGCGGCGCCGCGTCGCATCCGCCGTCTTCGATTTAAGGCACCAGCACCACCTTGCCCACCGCCCTTCGCTCCTCGATGGTGCGATGGGCTTCCGCCGCCTGGTCCAGCGGGAAGCGACTACCTTCGACGACCGTCAGCCGGCCCGTTGCCGCAAGATCGAAAAGCTCGCCGAGATCCTCCCGAAGCCTGCGGGGCGTCAGCAGCGGCAACAGCGAAAACCCCTTGATCGATTGGTTGTCGCCGAGCATGCGCTCGATCTCCTCCGCCTTGAGTCCGAACCTCCCCATGGCCGCCAGAACCAGCTCGCCACGAGGCGCCAGCGCATCGACCGCCGCTTTTGAGGACACACCGCCGACAGTTTCGTAGATGATATCCGCTCCGCGCCCGCCGCTATGCTTCCTGACCTCTTCCTGCCAGCCAGGCGCGGTATAATCGACGGCATGATCGGCCCCGAGCGACAGGGCAAGCGCCCTCCTCTTCTCGCCGCTCGCCGCCGCGATCACCAGGTCTGCTCCGTTGCGCCTCGCCAGTTGCAGAAGCAGCGAGCCAACGCCGCCGGCTGCGGCGCTCACGAGTACGCTCTTGCCTTTCGGAAGGCTGCGGCGCGTCAGATGCAGCGCCGTCAGCCCCTGCACCATCAGCCCCACAGCCGCCTCAAAAGAAATTGCATTCGGCAGCCGCAACACCGATCCGCCGTCGACCGCGACGAATTCCGCATAGCCCCCGCCGCGCCCGATCGCGAAGAGAGGAACCGCCACGCGTGTGCCGACCAACGATATGTCGGCGTCCGGCCCCGCCCGTTCGACGACACCGGCGATTTCGACGCCGGGAAACATTGGCAGCTCCGGCGTCACGGCATAACGATCGGCCCGCATCAGCACCTCGAAGAAGTTGACGCCCGCCGCATGGACACGGACCAGCACCTCATCGCGCCTGAGCTCAGGAATCGGCAGCTCCACGAGTTCGAGAACATCCGGCGCACCGAAGCGAGCGAATTGGATGGCTTTCATGGCAGGGAACCTCACGTCTGATTGGCGTGGGGCAGGTTTAGCAATAGGATGGGAAGCAAGAATACATACTCTTTCGTGCCCTACCCACCAGGAGGTGACCATGGCCGAGCCGATGAAAAGACTGCCGAAATTGCCGGTCGAGCGGGCACTGAAAGTGATCTCAGGGCGCTGGAAACCCGTCATCCTTTACTATGTCTTCTCCGGCCCGAAGCGTCTTTCCGAGCTGAAGCGCATGATGCCTGCCATCACCCAGAAGGTGCTGATCCAGCAGCTGCGCGAGATGGAAGAGCACGGTCTGGTCACCCGCCAGGTCTTTGCCGAAGTCCCGTCCCGCGTGGAATACAGCGCAACCGAACTCGGCCTCGAACTTGAGCCGGTGCTGCTGGCGCTCTGCCGCTGGGGCCAACGCCATGCCGAGGCGAACGACGAAGCCGGCATGATTGCCGATTGTATCGTCAGGCCGCGCCATATCAGTACGGTCGCGGCCTGAGTCTTTCCGGGATCAGGCCTTGCCGGATTTCACATCCAGCACGCGGTTGGCGGCCGAGACGATCGCTTCCAGCGAGGCCGCGACGATGTTGGTATTAATGCCGGCGCCGAAGAGCTTGCCGCCGGGATAGGAGGTCTCGACATAGGAGATCGCCGCCGCGTTAGAGCCATGCTGCAGCGAATGCTCGGAATAGTCCTCGACCGACATTTCGATGCCGAGATAATGCGACAGCGCGTTGATGAAGCCGTCGATCGGGCCGTTGCCGCGGCCTTCGATGCGCTTGATCTCGCCATTGTCTGATATCTCGGCCGCGACGATCCGTTGGCCTTTGCGCTCAGTGTCAGGATAGGTGTGATGATCGACGAACCTGAGGCGCGCATCGGGCTGGGTCACGTATCGCTCGATGAAGCGGTCGTAGATGCGCTTCGACGGAAGCTCCTTGCCCTCGACATCGGTGATGCGCTGGATGTCCTCGCGGAATTCGACCTGCAGGTTGCGCGGCAGGTTGAGCCCAAAATCCTGCTGCAGGATATAGGCGATGCCGCCCTTGCCGGACTGCGAGTTGATGCGGATGATCGCTTCGTAGGAGCGCCCGACATCGCGGGGATCGATCGGCAGGTAGGGCACTTCCCAGACGGGATGGTTGGCGACCTGTGCGGCCTTCATGCCCTTGTTGATCGCATCCTGGTGCGAGCCGGAGAAGGCCGTATAGACCAGCTCGCCGACGTAAGGGTGACGCTCGCTGATCGCCATCTGGTTCGAATATTCGAACACCTCCTTGATGCGCTCGATGTTCGAGCAATCGATGCCGGGATCGACGCCTTGCGTGAACATGTTCAGCGCCATGGTCACGACATCGACATTGCCGGTGCGCTCGCCATTGCCGAACAGCGTGCCTTCGACGCGGTCGGCGCCCGCCAGCAAGGCCAGTTCGGCAGCGGCAATGCCGGTGCCGCGGTCGTTATGCGGGTGTAGCGAGACGATCAGGTTCTCGCGGTTGTCGAGGTTGCGGCACATCCACTCGATCTGGTCGGCATAGACGTTCGGCGTCGCCATCTCGACGGTCGACGGCAGATTGATGATGAGCTTGTTGTCGGGCGTCGGCTTCACCACCTCGATGACGGCATTGCAGATCTCCAGCGCCACTTCGAGCTCGGTGCCGGTAAAGCTCTCGGGCGAATATTCGAACCGGTAGCCGCCGCCGGCCTTGGCGGCCATGTCGGTGATCATCTTGGCGGCGTCGACGGCAATCTGCTTGATGCCCTGGACATCCTTGGCGAAAACGACGCGACGCTGCAGCTCGCTGGTCGAGTTGTAGAAATGAACGATCGGCCGGTTTGCCCCTTCCAGCGCTTCGAAAGTGCGGGTGATCAGTTCAGGCCGGCACTGCACCAGCACCTGCAGCGAGACGTCTGCGGGAACATTGCGCTCCTCGACGCACCAGCGAGCGAAATCGAAATCGGTCTGCGAAGCCGAGGGGAAACCGATCTCGATTTCCTTAAAGCCCATCTCCAGCAGCAGATGGAACATGCGTGCCTTGCGGTCGTGGCCCATCGGATCGACCAGCGCCTGGTTGCCATCGCGCAGGTCCACCGAACACCAGACAGGCGCCTTGATGATCGTCTTGGTCGGCCAGGTGCGGTCGGGAATGTTTACCTGCGGATAGGGCCGGTACTTCACCGCGGCATCGGGCATGCCCTTGGCGCCTGCGGAGGATCGGCTGGTGGTGTTGTCCATTGTCTTGTCTCCTCGTCCCGGCATTTGTCCCGCCTCTTAGCCGATCGCATCGGGCTTGGCGACAAACAAATGCGGACCTTCGTCGGTCGTTACGTCAATTTTGAAAATGAGTCGCGAGGAGCGATGCCGGGCGGGCTTTCGGCCGCCGGGCGCTCCTCAACGGACCCGGCAACCGCGCGTAAGGCCGAGGAGAAGAAGCGAGGTCAGGGCGCGCGTATTGTCACGCAGGGCGATGCGGCCGCGTGCAATCGAGTCGGAAATCTTGGCGCCTGTGGTCTTCATAGCCGCGCTTATAGCGTTGAGCGGCAGAGCTGGCAAGGCCTCGCCCTTGCATTATCTCGGTGACGCTCGTTCTTTCCAAGCCTTCACCAGCTGCGACAGCGCAAGCATCAGCCCGCCGGCAATCAGGCCCCAGAAGGCGCCGGAAATGCCGCCGAAGGAAACGCCGGATGCCGTGACGAGGAAGGTGATCGCCGCCGCCTCACGCGATTCCGGCGCCTGGAAGGCCGACATCGCCGAGGACGAAAAGGCGCCTACGAGTGCCAGCCCCGCCACCGCCTCGATCAGAACAGGAGGCGCCAGGGCGACAAAGGCCGTCACTGCGCCGGCAAGCAGCCCGAGGACGATGTAACCCGCGCCGGCGATCAGCGACGCCCAATACCGCCGCTTCGGATCGGCATGGGCATCCGGCCCAGCGCACATGGCCGCGGTGATCGCCGCCAGATTGACGGCGTGACCGCCGAACGGCGCCGACAGCAGTGAAAAGAAGCCAGTGACGGCAAAGAGCGGGCCGGGCTTCGGATCGTAGTGGTTGACCTTCAGCACGGCGATACCGGGAATGTTCTGCGAAGCCATGGTGACGATGAAGAGCGGCAGCGCGATCGACACGAAACCGGCAAGATTGAACACCGGCCGGACGATTTCCGCCGCCGGCACCAATGACTGCTGCAGCGACATAAGCGCGCCGTCGGGAATATCGACGCCGAAGGCAAGCACCAGCACGAAGGCTGCGAGTGCCGCCGGCACCGCCCAGAGCCGCTTGAAGGCGCCGACCACGATCCAGGCAATAATGATCGGCAGCCCGAGCAGCGGATTGAAGCCGATTGCCTTCACCGGTGCAAAGCAGAGGCCGATCAGCACGCCTGATAGCATGGCATTGGCGAGCGGTGCCGGAATGGCCGCAACCGCCCGGCCGAGCGGTTTGAACAGCCCGGCGACAACGATCAGCGCCGCGCAGATGAGAAACGCCCCGACCGCGGCATTGAAGCCGCCCTCGATCGCGCCGGTGCTTGCCAGCAGTGCCGCGCCGGGTGTCGACCAGGCGATGCTGATCGGCAGTCGGGTTACGGCGCTGAGCACGATCGCGCAGACACCCATGGAGATCGACAACGCCATCAGCCCCGAGGCTGCCTGAACCTCTGTCGCGCCGACGGCCTGCAACCCATGCAGCACGACGGCGAAGGAGCTGGCGGAACCGACAAAGGCGGTCAGCAGCCCCATGAACAGGGCCTGGATGGAAAAATCTTTGAGCATGACGGGACTCGGGCTGCGGGAATGGCATGGAGCACGACGGTTGGCGCGCAGGCAAGTCCAGATTCAGCGTTTTCCGTTCAGCCGCCGCCAAACAACGCCTTTGCCTGCCGGCGGCGCACGCTTAAAGTGATCTCCAACCTATGAGACCGGGGGATAGGTGAATGGCTGGCGAAGCGCGAACGATGCTCGTTACAGGGGCAACCGGAGGCATTGGTGCGGCAGTCTGCCTCCTGTCGCACTTCTGCGACCATATGACTGGGCTGAATATCATGTACGACGTCGGTTTCACACGCTCGTATTGAAGGCGCGGCAGCGATCTCTTCTCCCGACCCGAATCCGCCCATGAAAATGAAATGCCCCCGCCTGCTGTCTGCGGGCAGGGGCATTTCTTGGTCGTTTTGGCCGCGAAAACCTAGATATCGGCCTGCGACGTCACGATCCGCGAAACGAGGCCATAGTCCTTTGCCTCTTCGGCAGAAAGCCAGTAATCGCGATCGGTGTCCTTGGCGATCTTGTCGAGCGGCTGGCCGGTGGCTGCCGCCATGATCTTGTTCAAGCGCTCGTTCATCTTGATGATCTCGCGGGCCTGGATCTCGATGTCCGATGCCATGCCGCGCGTGCCGCCCGACGGTTGGTGCAGCAGGAAGCGCGTGTTCGGCAGGCAGATGCGGCGCTCCTTCGGAGCGGCGACATAGATCAGCGCGCCGGCCGAAGCGACCCAGCCGGTACCGATCATCCAAACCTTCGGCTTGATGAACTTGACCATATCATGAATGGAATCGCCGGATTCGACGTGGCCGCCGGGCGAGTTGACATAGATGCGGATGTCCTCGTCGCCGGCTGCGGCAAGTGCCACGAGCTGCGAGCAGACTTTCTGCGCCAGTTCCTGATTGATCGGTCCATAGATGAAGATCGAACGCGACTTGAAAAGATTCGCCTCCGTTTCCTTGCCGAGCGGCAGTTCCTTCGTCTTGTCGTCCTGTTCTTCGTCGTTCATTCGAACCTCTCGGAGATGAATTCGGGTTCCTCGCACATAGTGCGACTCAATGCCTAAAACAATGCGGGAAAAACACAAGGCACCGAAGCGGTGGAGATATCCTTAAGAAGCCGCGCGCGGTTCCGCAAGCCTTACTGAAATGTAACGGTGAAAGGCTTTGAAAAGCCTGAATCGCTTCCTACCTCACCCCTCACGCGGCAATGCCGTACGAAATAACAGGAGACAAGACATGTCACCCGAAGAACGCCAATTGCTGACCGGCCTGTTCGACCGCGTACGCACCGCTGCGGCCACGCCGCGCGACCGCGAGGCCGAGGCCCTGATCGACGAGGCGACGCGGCAACAGCCCTCGGCCACCTATTATCTGGCTCAGGCCGTGATCGTTCAGGAAAAGGGGCTGGAGGCGGCCGCCAGCCATATCAAGGAACTCGAAGAACGCGTGCGCCATCTGGAAGCCGGCAGTAGTGAACACCGCCAGGCCGAACAGGGCGGCGGCTTTCTGAGCTCGATCTTCGGCAACACCCAGACGCAGCAGCCCGCTCCGGTTCCGTCAAGTCCCAATCCCGGTCCCTGGGGCCAGCCTTCCCGCGGCCATGACGAACCCCGCGGCTACGACAGCGGCGCTCGCCAGATGCCGCAGCAGCCGACCGGCCCCTGGAGCCAGCAGGCCTATGCGCCATCGGCAGGCGGCAGCTTCCTGCGCGGCGCGCTCGGCACAGCAGCGGGCGTTGCCGGCGGCATGCTGCTTGCCAATTCGCTGAGCGGCATCTTCGGCAACCACATGTCCTCGCTCGGCTGGGGCTCGCCCTTCGGCGCCAATCCGTTCGACAACGCCAGCGCGCCCACTGAGGAAACCGTCATCAACAATTATTTCGGCAATGATGACACCCGCCAGGCGTCCGACAACGCGGCCGATGAGAACGACGATAATCTGCAGCAAGCGGATTACGACGATGGCGATGATTATAGCGATGACTCGTCCGGCGATGTGACGGATGTGTGAGAACCGACGCTGAAGCCTTGACGGCCGGCGGTCGGACAAGGGACAGAGGTTGCCGCACCCTCGCCCGGCCCTTCGCTTTGGCTCAGGGCGTTCGCTGCTGCAATCGATTCACTGGATCGATGGCTCGGGCTGTGCCCGACCGCAGCTCACCCACGTCCGCGATAGGTGGCCACACCTTGATCCGGCAGCCACACGCCTTCCGGCGGCTTGCCCGTCTGCCAGAAGACATCGATCGGAATGCCGCCGCGCGGATACCAGTAGGCGCCGATCCGGAGCCATTTCGGATCGAGCAGCTCGACGATGCGCTTGGCGATATAGATCGAGCAATCCTCGTGAAAGGCGCCGTGATTGCGGAAGGAATGCAGAAAGAGCTTCAGCGACTTCGATTCCACCAGCCATTCGCCCGGAATATAGTCGATGACGATATGGGCGAAATCCGGCTGGCCGGTCATCGGGCAGAGCGAGGTGAATTCCGGCGCAGTGAAACGCACGACATAATCGGTGCCGGCATGGTTGGACGGCACTTTTTCAAGAACCGCCTCCTCCGGCGAATTGGCGGTTGCGGTCTGCTGGCCCAGCATCGACAGGCTGGAAACATCGGTATTCGGCATCATGCCTCCTTGACGACTTTGACGCGGATGCCATGGGCCTTTTCGCCCTCCGGCTCCACATGAATGGCTATTTTGGCGCCCTCGTGCACTGTCCTGATGGCATCCTCAAGGCGGTCGCATATATCATGCGCCTGTCGCACGGACATAGTTCCCGGCACCACCATGTGAAAATCGATGAAGGTGACGGTGCCCGCCCGCCTGGTCTTCAGATCATGCACGCCGATCGAGCCCGCCGCATGCGTGGCGATCGCCTGCTTGATCGCTTCTTCTTCCTGCGGGGTGACGGCCTGGTCCATCAGGCCGCTGATCGATTGCGAGATCACCTTCCAACCCTGATAGAGGATATTGACGGCAACCAGAATGGCAAGCACCGGGTCGAAGATCGCGTAACCGGTCGCCAGCGCCAGCAGCAGGCCGGTGAGCACGCCGACGGAAGTGATCACATCGGACATGATATGCTGCCCGTCCGCGGTCAGCGCTGCCGAGCGATGTTTGCGTCCGGTCCGGATCAACAGCCGCGCCCAGACAGCGTTGATGACGCCTGCCGCCAGATTGATCGCCAGGCCAAGCACCGGCGCATCGAGCATACGGGGCTCGGCGAGATAACCGATCGCCTCGTTGACGATCAGCAGCGCCGCGACGACGATCAGCACGCCTTCGGTGACGGCGGACAGATATTCCGCCTTGTGATGGCCGAAGGGATGGTCGTGGTCGGCAGGCTTCTGCGCGTAGCGGATAACGAAGAAGGCAATAAAGGCGGCAACGACATTCACCGTCGATTCAAGCCCGTCCGACAGCAGCGCCACCGACCCGGTGACCCACCAGGCTACCATCTTCAGCCCCATGACGCCGAGCGACAGCGGAATCCCCCACATCGCCAGATTCCGAACCGTAAGATCGCCGTGGTCACTCATATCGTCCTCCTGCGGTTGCGAACGAATTGCAGGGTCTAAGCCTTTGAAACGCAAAACCGCCCACGCGAATGTCGCGCAGGCGGCCCAGTTGAGGGTGATATGGGCGATGATACAGGATTTGTCAAAGAGAATGACGCGTCCTTCACAGCGGCCGCCCGCAACTGAAACGGAGCGGCAGCAAACTATACGGAATCCGAAGCGGGATCGGCGACAGGCTGCGGCCAGCGCAGGAGAGCGGCCTGCCCGGCCGGCGTCAGCGCGTAGACGCCCTTCTCCTTGCGCTCGAACCATCCGTAGACATTGTCGAGCAGGATCCGGCCTGCATTGGGCGTAAGCGCCTTCATATCCCGCGGCCGCGCCACACCCTGGTCGAGCGCCATCGCGCAGAGCAGCGCCTGTTGGCGATAGGCAGTCATGATCGGGGTACGTGCGCCGCCACCGACGGCAGGATCGCCGCGACGGCGCTGGTGCTCCCCGACGAGGCGCGTGCGCCGCTTCGGATTAGTGCGCGGCATCGGCGAGACGGAACTGACGATGACGCTGACCTCGCCGCCATCGGCGACGCCGAGCATGCCGATCCCGAGCCGCCGGCAGAGGTCGCGGTAGCGCTTATCGGCTTCCCGCCCGCGCCCCTTCGCCGAAACGCGCGCCGCGATCCACACCTCGTCGCTCATCGACGCCCGGTCGACCGCCTGGAGCAGCAGTTCGAGATTGAAGGAAAGCTTGAGTTCGCAGATCACCACAACAGGCGGCTCACCGTCGCTTAAACCCACGAGATCGCATCCGCCAACCTCCCCCTTGACCACATAACCGGCCGCTTCCAGGAACGCTTTGACCGGCAGGTAGAGCGAGGTTTCCATCAGAAAATCGCGCCTCAGGCAGCGTTGAGATCAGCAATCTCACCATAACGCGCGAGCAATCGCGGCGAGGTCATGTCGCCGGTCTCCTCGTCGACGATGACGGCGTAAGCCGCGACGCCGACAAATCGCCCAGCCATCGCCGAGGCGATCTTTTCCGCGCTGACGGCATTCGATGCCTGCCGCATTTCGCCGGGCACGAGATTGCCGCGGTTCTTGCGGTAAGGAAGGACGATGAACTTCTGGGCATTGGCCACGGCGATAATTCCCGGTTGATCGTTCCGGAAATGTTCTGATTTGTCCGATAAAGTCAACCGGGCTCTGCCGTAGGAACGCCCGCCCCGCCCTTCGAGACTCCCCCGCCCCTCCCACAAGCAGGAACGGCGAGATGGCATTGCGGGTCAGGCGGCCTTGGTCTTCACCTTGCGCGCCAGATGCGCCACGACGTTCTCGATCATCCGCATGCCGGCATCGCCGCCGAGCGTCATGATCGATTCCGGATGGAACTGCACCGCGGCGATCGGCTCCTTGGCATGCTCGATGCCCATGATCGTGCCGTCCTCGCTCTCTGCCGTGATGATGAACTCAGGCGGCAGCGTCGAGGGATCGGCGAAGATCGAGTGGTAGCGGCCGACCGTCACCTCTCTGGCGAGGCCGGAGAAGACGATGCCCGGCTCCAGCACACGGATTCGCGAGGGCTTACCGTGCATCGGCAGCGCCAGATGACGCAGTTCTCCGCCATAGGCTTCGGCGATTGCCTGCAGGCCGAGGCAGACGCCGAAGATCGGCAGGTTCCGGGCCCGCGCCTTCTTGATCGTCGCCTTGCACTCGAAATCCTTGGGCGTTCCCGGCCCGGGAGACAGCACGACCAGATCCGGATTCAGCCGGTCGAAAATCTCCTCCGGCACCGGCGTGCGCACGGTCGAAACCGTTGCCCCGGTCTGGCGGAAATAATTGGCGAGCGTGTGGACGAAGCTGTCCTCATGATCGATCAGCAGAATGCTGACGCCCTTGCCGACGCTGGCGACGTCTCGCTGGATCTTGCCGGAATTGCCGGTCTTGGCGTCTCGGATGGCGGAAAGCATGGCGGAGGCCTTCAATTCGGTTTCGGCTTCTTCTTCGTGCGGGTCGGAATCGTTGAGCAATGTCGCACCGGCACGCACCTCTGCGATGCCGTCCTTGATGCGCACGGTGCGCAGCGTCAGGCCGGTGTTCATATCGCCATTGAAGCCGACCATGCCGATTGCCCCGCCATACCATGCGCGTGGGCTTTTTTCATGGCTCTCGATAAAGCGCATCGCCCAGAGCTTCGGGGCGCCGGTGACGGTCACGGCCCAAGCGTGACTAAGAAAACCGTCGAAGGCATCCATGTCGTCGCGCAGCCGGCCTTCTATATGATCGACCGTGTGGATGAGGCGCGAATACATCTCGATCTGCCGGCGGCCGATCACCTTGACGGAACCCGGCTCACAGACCCGGCTCTTGTCGTTGCGGTCGACGTCCGAGCACATGGTCAGCTCGGACTCGTCCTTCTTCGAATTCAACAGCTTCAGGATCTGTTCGCTATCGGCGATCGGGTCGTCGCCGCGCTTGATCGTGCCCGAGATTGGGCAGGTCTCGATGCGCCGTCCGGATACGCGCACGAACATTTCGGGCGAGGCGCCGACCAGATATTCCTGATTGCCGAGATTGATGAAGAAGGAATAGGGCGACGGATTGATCGCCTTCAGCCGCTTGGAAATGTCGGAAGGCTTGCTTTCGCAGCGCTCCATGAACTTCTGCCCGGGCACGACCTCGAAGAGATCACCCTTGCGGAAGCTTTCCTTCGCCTTGACGACGAGCTCGGCATATTCGCCCGGCCGATGGTCGCTCTTCGGCGGTATGGCATCCGTTTGCCTGAAAGGCTCCGGCGCAATCTGCTCGGCCTTGCCCTCGGTCGTCACGCCGCCTTTTTCGAAATCGTAGCGGTCGATCCAGGCTTTCGCGGCGTAATTGTCGACGACTAGGATCTCGTCCGGCAGGTAGAGCACCATGTCGCGCTGGTCGGAGGCTCGCTTCAGTTTCAGATCGATCGCGTCGAACTGGAAGGCGATGTCATAGCCGAAGGCGCCGTAGAGCCCGAGGCTCGCATCCGCCTGCGAGTAGAAAAGGTCGGTCACGGCGCGCAGCACTGTGAACACCGTCGGAATCTTCGAGCGCTCTTCCTCGGTGAACACCCGGTCCGGCGTCTTGACGGAGAGGTCGAGCCGCCGGGCTGAGGAAGCGCCGAGCACGAGGTCGGGCACGGTCTGCAGCCGTTCGGTCACGAAGCCGAGGAGCACCTCGCCGCGTTCATTATAGGCTTCGATCCAGACGTCGCGCCCGAAGGAAGAGATGCCGAGCGGCGGATCGACGACGGCGGTATCCCAGCGCGTATAGCGGCCCGGATATTCGTAGTTCGACGAGAATACCGCGCCGCGGCGCTCGTCGAGCTTGTCGACATAGGAAGAGACGGCGTCGCTGTAGGGGATCGCCCGCCGCTGCCGCGTGACCGATATCCCGCCTTTGGTCTCGTAGATTTCCGCACCATCATCCCGCAGGATCGTTACCATAGTTTCACTCCATTATCGGGGCCCGGACGACAGGCGGCGATAAAACAAAAAAGCCGCCTCGAAGTTTCGGGCGGCTCACTCGTCGTCGTCTTTGGACACGATTGGTCGAGGCCGCCTCAGCGAGCCCACCACCAAACAGCAATGTTCAAGGACTTGATCATGGAAAAATTGTTAGCCTGAGATCAGCCGCCGCGCAAGAGGCGATCGCACGAATGAAACGGCGGCCCGAATGCCGCCCTCACCCATCCTTGAACCGTGTCAACGATCAAAACGTCTTGGTGAGCGAGACCTTGTAGTACGGCCAGGCTCGAAATACCAATCGCGCGGCTGCGACGTGGTCGCCGAGCTGAGATTGACGCCGCGCACGGCGAGCGCGTTGAATATTCCTGGTCGAAGATGTCGCATTCATGGCCTTTGCGGTAGCCGCCCTGGAACAGGATCGAGGTGCCGCCGATCTTCTTGGCAGCGGCAGCCGAGCCGGAAAGGCTCCTGTCTTCGCTGTCATAGGTCGATTTGACGATCGCACCCCAGTCACGGCCTTCAAGAATGAAAATCCTCCGGTTCCAGCGTATTGAGAACCGACGGCGCCGCCGAGCATGCCCGAGCCGCCCTTGCTCGAATCCGCGCCAGGCACGATATCGAGCGAGGAGAGCGAGTTGAAATCGAAGGTGTCGCCGCCGCCTTTGGCGTTGGCCGGCGCAAAAGCACCCTGACGCGAGCTGTTCGAAACATAAGGAATCGGAATGCCGTCGATGGTGGTCAGGATGCGTGCGCAGGAAAGGCCGCGCAGATTGAAGCCCGCATCCGCGCGCCAGTAGTTCACGCCTGCATCGACCCTGCGGCCGATGACGTTATAGTCGGTCACCTGCTTCTCTTGTAGCTGCTTGGCGGTGACCTCGCTTGCCAGCGGCGTGTCGGCGACGCTGCCCGGCGCCGCGCGTTTGCCCTTGACGACGATCTTCTGCAGAACGGGGCAGTCGTCGGCAGTCGTCTGAGGTGTGGCTGCCGGAGCGCTTTGCCAGAGACTGCGAAACAGGAAGAACAGCCGCAACTGCCGTGCAGACCAATAGAACCGAACACCAATGCCGGACGATTATCACCTACCCTCTCATGATGATTACCGGGCTGCCTGGTCGTGGCGTGTCGAACGCTCGAGGGGCTGGCTGGGCTTTTACGGATGCAGGCGAAGCAGAATGTTGAATAATGTCGTGATGTTTTAATGGTCTTCCCGGACGTTGCGCAATTGCAACGAAAACCGCCATGGCGCGTTATTCCTTCCGCTATCGACACCATGGAATCGGATGCGTTGAGAAAACTTTCGATACTGGCGATCCTTGTCGCCGCAGCCGCCCTTCTTGCTGGCGCCCGCCTGCCTCCGCATGGTCCCTTGCCCCAACCTCGACCCGACGCCGAGGCCACAGCCAGTCCTGCTCCGCTCCCCGAAAAGACTGAACCACTCGCGCCGGAGGATGTGCCGGCTCCGCAGCCGAAGCCTGACGTGAAACCCGAGACGCCGGCGACGAACCAGCCATCGGCACCGACCGAACCCGCAAAGCCCGAACAGGCAAAGCCGCAGCCGGCAGAACCGATGCAAGGCCCGCCGCTGCCGCCGGGCGGGCTCGAAAGCCCGAAGACGCCCGCGGAAGAGAACAAGCCGCCTGCCGAGCAGACGCTCGAAGAGCAGCATCTGACGATCGAACCCGAAAGCGACGCCGAACACGCAGAATGCAACGCCGCACTCCGAGCCTTGGGTGTCGTCTTCAAGGAGACGCCGCGCATCGACGACGGCAACGGCTGCGGCATCGACAAACCGATCATCGTCTCCGAAGCACTGCCCGGCATAAAGCTGAATCCGGAAGCGACGATCCGCTGCCCGGCGGCACTCGCCCTCGCTCGCTGGATAAAAGAGAGCGTCATCCCGGCCGCCTCCGCCGCGCTGCCGGAACAAGGGCGCCTGACGACCGTCAACCAGGCGACGGCCTATATGTGCCGCCTGCGCAACGGGGCTCAAACCGGCAAAATCTCCGAGCATGCGCGCGGCAATGCCGTCGACATTGCAAGCTTCCATTTCGAGAAAGGCGAAGACGTCGCCATTCGCTCCCGCCGCGAAGACTCGACGCTGACCGGTGCCTTCCAGCGCACCGTCAGCGCCGCCGGCTGCCTCTATTTCACCACCGTCCTCGACCCCGAAAGCGACGCCGCCCACGAAACCCATTTCCATCTCGATGTGATGGAAAGGAAGGGCGGCTATCGTTATTGCCATTGAGCATTTCAAGCGCTTGAAACATTTCACCAAGCGGGAGCTGGCGTGGAACCAAGACGATGCGGCATATCCTCTTCTGCCCAGCGGGAAGAATGGGGAACCTTCACACGCCAGGTCAGAACAACCCCTCGATATAACCCTGGTCGTTCAGAAAAATCCGCTCCGCCGACGGTGATTTCGGGAGGCCAGGCATCGTCATGATCTCGCCGGTGATGGCGACGACGAAGCCGGCGCCGGCCGAAAGCCGCACCTCCCGCACCGGGACGATGTGCCCTTCCGGCGCGCCGCGCAGGTTTGGATCGGTGGAGAAGGAATATTGCGTCTTCGCCATACAGACCGGCAGCTTGCCATAACCCTGCTCCTCCCAGGTCTGCAACTGGTCGCGCACCGCCTTGTCGGCCGTCACCTCGCCGGCATGGTAGATCTTCGAGGCAATGATCTCGATCTTCTCGAACAGTGAAAGATCGTCGCCATAGAGCGGCTGGAATTTCGCCTGACCCGATTCGGCCAGTTCCACCACCTTGTGCGCCAGTTCTTCGATGCCGGCCGAACCTTTCGCCCAGTGCTGGCACAGGATCGCCTCGGCGCCGAGCCGCGAGACAAATTCCTTCACCGCCGCGATCTCGGCGTCGGTATCGGAGACGAAATGGTTGATCGCCACGACCACGGGAACGCCGAAACGGCGGACATTGGCGACGTGGCGGCCGAGATTGGCGCAACCCTTCTTCAACGCCGCGACATCCTCGGTACCGAGGTCCTCCTTCTTCACCCGGCCATTCATCTTCAGCGCCCTGACGGTCGCGACGATGACCGCCGCATCCGGCTTCAACCCGGCCTTGCGGCATTTGATGTCGAAAAATTTCTCAGCGCCGAGATCCGCCCCGAATCCCGCTTCCGTTACGACATAATCACCGAGTTTCAGCGCCGTCTTCGTCGCCGTCACCGAATTGCAGCCATGGGCAATGTTGGCGAAGGGACCGCCATGCACGAAGGCGGGATTATTCTCCAGGGTCTGCACCAGGTTCGGCTGCATCGCATCCTTGAGCAGCACCGCCATGGCGCCGTCAGCCTTCAGATCGCGCGCATGCACCGGCGTCTTGTCGAAGCGATAGCCGATGATGATGTCGCCGAGCCGCCGCTCGAGATCCTTGAGATCGGTGGCGAGGCAGAGGATCGCCATCACCTCGGAGGCGACGGTGATGTCGAACCCGCCTTGGCGCGGGAAACCGTTGGCGACGCCGCCGAGCGATGAGACCATGCTCCTCAGCGCCCTGTCGTTCATGTCCATGACCCGCCGCCAGGTGATGCGGCGGATGTCGATATTCTCCTCGTTGCCCCAGTAGATGTGGTTGTCGATCATCGCCGCCAGCAGATTGTGCGCCGCGGTGATCGCATGGAAGTCGCCGGTGAAATGCAGGTTGATGTCTTCCATCGGCACGACCTGCGCGTAACCGCCGCCGGCCGCCCCACCCTTGACGCCGAAGCAGGGACCGAGCGAAGCCTCGCGTATGCAGATGATGGCCTTCTTGCCGATCCGGTTCAGCCCGTCACCGAGCCCGACGGTGGTCGTCGTCTTGCCCTCGCCCGCCGGCGTCGGGTTGATCGCCGTGACGAGGATCAGCTTGCCATCTTTCTTGCCCGCCTGTGCCGCGATGAACTCGGCGCTGACCTTGGCCTTGTCGTGACCGTAAGGCGCGAGTTGCTCGACCGGTATGCCGAGTTTCGCCCCGATCTCGAAGATCGGCTTCTTGGCCGCCGCGCGCGCGATTTCGATATCGGATTTGATTGACGGCATGGATGCTCCCCTCCCTCCGCGGCAGCGGAGCCGACGTTCCCTCTCATCGGGATAGCGAAATATCGGCAGGGTGTGAATATCACGCTCGATGTTTATCTGGCGCTCAACGATTGCCGCCGTCTCCTTCGGCTACAAGTTCCTGAAGATCGCCTCCGGTGTCTTCGACCTCGACGAGGCCGAGATGATTCTTGCCATGCTCGGACTGATCGACGCAGCCCTCGTCGCCAGCCTGATCGTCATGGTTATGATCTCGGGCTACGAGATTTTCATCAGCCGCTTCGATGAAGCTAGCGAAGCCGATAACGAGGTCTCCTTCATCGGGAAGCTCGATTCCGGTAGCCTGAAGATCAAGGTCGCCTCATCGATCGTCGCCATCTCCTCGATCCACCTGCTGCAGGTCTTCCTCAATGCCGACAAATATGCCGACAGCAAGATCATGTGGCTGACGCTAATGCACCTCGCCTTCGTCGCCTCCGCCATCATGCTCGGTTTCCTGGAGAAGCTGATGAGCGTGACGTCGAAGAATGACCTGCAGGACAAGGCTTAACCGCCCGAGGGAGCCGCCGGCGGCGCCTCGGCTGGCGGATGGCCATGGCAGACAGCCTCGGGCGGCGCATCCGGCGCACAAAGCGACATGCCGGGCCATTCGTTGTAAGCCAGCATATCCGTCATCAGTCCGATACGCAGCGCTTCCGCGGGTGGTATGATCTTGATGCTGTCGGGCGTGGTGCTCATCATGTGATCAATCACGTCGTCGTCAACGCCCATTTCCTTCAAATAGGCCGTCAAGGCAGCGATGCTCTTTTTTCCGAGCTTGGTGGAACTGGTCTGACCCGCAACCTTGCGTCCTACCTCTTTGCGAGAGATTTCCTTCTTCTTGCCGTTCACGATCTTGTATTCGATGCGGTAGGAAATGCGCATCCTGTTATAGATCGTCGTGATCTGGTGCACGCCGATGAACGCCCATTGCGATGCGACGCGCGAGGTGCCACCGGCAAAGGCCAGCGGACAGGCGGAAAAGCAGTATGCACCGGCCGAATAGGTGTAACCGATCGAACTGCCGTCCTTTGCGATAGCTGCGTCGCAGCGCGGATCAGCAGTTGGGCAACCTTTCAGCCGCGTGCCGCCGACTGCCGTTTCCAATCCGGCCTTGCGGATCATCCGGCCCATTGCATAGGCGGCATCGACATCGCCGCCCTCCGAACGGAAGACGACCGGCAGTTTTCGCCCGCCCGCCGCCTTGAGAATTTTCTTCAGCCGAGCCGGCGTATCGGAGGTTATTCGTCCCTCAGCCGATATCCATTCCGGGCAGTTTTCCTGGCAGAGAAGGCTGCGGACGATGACGAAGCGCATGGGCGGCTGAGCAGCCTGTTTCTGTTGCTCGGCGGCCTGCGACGTTACGGCCGCAGGCGGCAAGATCAGAAGAAGAAAAGCAAGTAACGACTGGGAAAACAGACACTTCAGACAAAAGCTATTCGCAAAGCGCACGATCAAACCGCCCCGGCTATACATCATAATAGATTTAGCAACTGCATTGATCGGCAGCAAGGCGGATTTCGGCCCCCTCGCCGCCCAGGCTCCTTCGGCATGATTCTCTTCCTGTCCGGCGTCGAAGATATCCACAGCTGTCGGCATCAGGAGAAGTCAAAAATACCACAGCGCTACTAGCACAAGCCACAGCTCAACCGAGACGCGCGCGATTGTGACTATTTCTTCACGATTAGAATCAATCGGCCTCCGCAAACTCGATAAGGTCTAGCATCCGCCGGCAATTCTGTATTTGATAGCGTTAACATTAAGGCTCCCGGAGGCGTAGAAATGTCTTACATGACCACCTCTGAAAGACAGTCGTTGCTTTCGGCGGAACTCGCAGTTGCCGGAACGCGTGGCCTTTTTGCCCAGGCACTCGGTAGGGTGGCTGCGGCTTTCGGATTGTCTCACGCGACGCTGATGCACGCCCCTTCGCCCGAAGACCTCCTGCTGAAACCGCTGCTGATCGAAAGCTCGCTTCCCGCCGCCTATGTCCGAGATTTCGACCGCGCCAATATGATGCGTGGTTGCCCTTTCGGCCTGCGGTTGAGGGAGTCGGCCGTGCCGCTAGCCTGGCACCTCAACGATGCTGTCGATGGTCAGGCCTTTCCCTCTGAACTGCGCGCCCTGATGCTACACCATGCGATACCCGCGGGTGTCGCCATGCCGGCGATTGCAGTCGACGGCCGCCGCCTGGTCTTCTGGTTTTGCGGCGAACGCGCCGCACTCGGCCAGAGCGAAATCAACGAGCTGGCGGTCATCATCCTCCACGCCCTCGATGCATATAATACCGTCAGACGTAACGAGGAAAGCACCCATAATGCGCTGTCGGCGCGTGAACTCGAAGTCGTGCGCTGGACCGCACAGGGCAAGACCTCGATCGAAATCGGCCAGATCCTGACGCTGTCGGACCATACCGTGAATGCCTACATGACCAACGCGATCAAGAAACTCGATTGCGTCAACCGCACCCAATTGGTCGCAAAAGCAATTCGATTGAAGCTGATCAACTGAGGGGATCAGACGAGCTCCAGCACGTCCTCGACAAGATAGTACGGTCCCGCGCCCATATCGGCGTCACCGATGCGGAAATCGTCCGGATGCTCGGGGCTATTGCCTTTTCGGTTTCCGGCGGCCTAACGATCGAGCACCGACCGGATTTCCACGAGGTTCGAGCGCACCCTCAAAATGTAGAAGCCCATGGTGGCGAGGTGGCTCGGCATGATCCACCCATCCTCGCGCCCGTTCGAGATGATCGCCGGCTGGATGCGCAGCGCCGCCTGGAACTGTCGCATCGTGCCGCCCCAGACTGCGCCGAGATTGCGCTCCTGCACCACCTGCGAGAAATCCGACTGCGCAGCGGCAAGAATGGCATAATAGGCATAGAGCTGACCGTAGGCGAACCAGAACCGGTCGTCGGCGCGCGTATCGAACCAGCCGCGATTGTGGTTCTCCGAGCGCTCGGCAAGCATGTCGGACGTGCCACCGAGATCGTTGGCGACGCGGTCAATGAACTGCATGAGATTGTCGGCGCGGCCGTCGAAAATGACATTGCAGGCGGAAAGATCGGTGTTGAACTTGCGCAGGCTGCCAATCGCCGAGCGGTAATAAGAGGGCGTCGGCGTCTTTGGCCCGAAGGGATTGAGCCCGAAATACCAGCTATGTTCGTCGAACTGCAGATTGCCGCGCGCGCTCTGCAGATCATTGTTGATGCCCGAGGTGCCACGGACGCGCCCGAGCGTATCGACGAGTTCCGCCGAGGTTCGCCGGACTGCCTGGTTGATGCCACGCTGGAACGACGCCTTGTTGTCGAGGAAGGGCGTGTGATCCCAGTCGATCCCGAAGAAGCCCATCTTGTAGAGCAGCATGGAGGAAATCCATGCATTCTGATTGACGTTGAAATCGGTAAGATCCGCCGTGACGTCAACGATGGCCGAGCGCTGGCAGGTCTTGGCAGTCCCGGTACTCGACCCATCAGCAAGGGGCAGTTCCTGCCCGGCGGGAACCTTGCGTTCGGAAAGCCGGTACTGGTCGACGAAGGCGGTGTTGAAATTCGTCCAGACCTGCGTCTGCCAGAAAAAATAACCGTAGAGCACGACAAAGAACGCCATGAGCGCAACGACCGGCAGCCGGATTATCCAGCTCCGGCGCTGGTACCAGCCGTGCGCGGCAAGGAAGGGCCAAAAGGCCCAGGCGGAAAACAGGCGGGCCCAGCGGCCGATCGTCCGGCCGATCAGCCCGAAAAAACCGGCGATCCGGTCAAGCATCGTCGTCTCCTGTCAGGCAAGGCGAACATCGGGAGATTGCCGCCCGTTGCATCCACATATGCGCTCGGTGGTCCGAGCACAACACAAGCCTCTCGATTTTTACCAATGAAAGCAGCGCGGACGGCGCCTCGGCCTCAGGAACGCAGAAAAGGCAGGCTGAAGCGCAACGGCCTGCGGGCCGTATCGATCAACGGCGCCCCTGGTGCTTCGGTCGATGGGTTGGCATAGGCAGGAAGCCGTCTCGCGACCTCGAGATCGGCGCGGCCCTTGCGCCGCTCCAGATCCTGGGCGACCAGCATGCCCTTCTCGAACAAGCGGATCGGCGCGGCGATATTCGGAAAGAACTCCGGCTTGATCCTGACCTTCATGCCCGGCCGGTCGGTATCGACCTGCGCCTGATAGATGATCAGCCGCTCCTCGACATCGATCATCAGCTTGTACAAAAGCACGTTGCAGGCGGCGATCTGGTTGTTCATCGCATCGACGAAGGACTGAAACAGGCTGATGAAGCGCTCCCGCCGCTGGCTGTCGTCGCGCATCTGGTGCTCCTCGGCGGAGATGCGCTCGGCCTCCGCCTTCAGCGCCCGCCGCTCCGCCTCCATCTGCTCCCAATGCGTCCTGTTGCCGTAGACGCCGATGCGACCCTGCGTCGTCAGCGCCTTGGCTTTGAGCTCTTTCATCCTGAGCCGCGCGATATCGATGGAATCGACCAGCCGGCGACGGTGCTCAACGATGCTGACGAGATCGTGTTCGGCCGCCTTGTGGCGTTCGATGAGCGCAGCGCGCTGTGTGGTGATCAGCCTCGCGACGGCATCCGATTTAGCCAAAAGCTCGAGCAGCCGCTCGATGACAGGCGCCGCGCGCACACGCTCGGTATACATCCGCCACATCCGTTGGCGCGACGTCCAGCCGGCCATTTTCTCGCGCAACGTCAGTCCCCGGAAACTGTCGAGGTCTGCCGACACCTCCGTCGTCAACCGGTCGAGGGAGAAGACGAGCTCGGCCAGCAAAGCGTCCAGCGCGGCGCTATCTGCGATATAGTCTTGAAAAAGCACATTCTGTTCGAGGAAGACCTCGTCGGCCGAGTGTTTCTCGTCGCTGTCAAACGTCCGGATGCAGGCTGCGCAATGGGCTCCATCGGCCGCGATCTTTTCGGCGAAGCCGCTTGCGGCTTCATAACGGCTGTCGAATGGCGGGGCTTTGCGCACCTGATTTCTCCAGGGAATCTCCTGCCCGCAGGCTAGTCGCTTATGGCGACAAAGAAAACAGGCTCCCCTTCAGACCGGCTCGGCGAACCAGGCCCCGTTCATTTCGTCGTCCCAGTGCCGGCGGCAGAGCGAGACATATTTCTCGTTGCCGCCGACATCGATCTGCGCGCCTTCGTGCAACACCTTGCCGTGGGCGTCGAGCCGCACCACCATCGTCGCCTTACGGCCGCAATGGCAGATTGTGCGCACTTCGCGCATCTCGTCGGCAATCGCCAGCAATTCCTGCGAGGCCGGAAACAGTTTGCCCTGGAAGTCGGTCCGGAGCCCATAGACCATCACGGGGATGCAGAGCCGATCGACGACACGCGCAAGCTGCCAGACATGGGCGGCCGTCATGAAATGCGCCTCGTCGACGAAGACGCAGGAAATCGGCGCCCCGTCGCCGCACAGCCCGGCGATCAGCTTGTACAGATCTTCGTGCGGCTCGAAGGGGATGGCGCTCGCTTCCAGCCCAATCCTCGAGCCGATGACGCCCCGGCCGGCGCGCTCGTCGAAGGCGGCGATGAGTTGCACCGTGCGCATGCCGCGCTCCTGGTAATTGTAGGAGGCCTGCAGCAGCAGCGTCGACTTGCCGGCGTTCATCGTCGAATAGTTGAAATAGAGTTTTGCCATCCGATGTCTCCTTGCTCGGCTTATTGAAAGCTCACAACGGCAAAGAAAAGCCCCGTGACGGCTATAATCACAGGAATCCATGCAAAAACACCACTGAAAGTCACCAAAACGCGGCGCTGAGAAAAAATCGTCGACGTCGCAATCGCATAGGTCGATACGCCGCAAACGCAATGAGGTCGCTTGTCAAACTCGGCTATTGATGGTTGGCTTGGGAACCTAAAGACTGGGAGTCTAAAATGAAAACAACAAGCACATTCAAACTCGTCACTGCAACTGCCGTCGCTGCCCTTTCCGTTGCGACCGCCGCCTTCGCCGCCGATCCCGACAGCTGCTCCACCGTTCATTTCTCGGACGTCGGCTGGACTGACATCACCGCCACCACGGCCACCGCATCCGTCGTCCTGAAGAGCATCGGCTATCAGACCGACGTCAAGGTCCTCTCGGTGCCGGTCACCTATACCTCGCTGAAAAACAAGGACATCGACATCTTCCTCGGCAACTGGATGCCGACACAGGAAAAGGACGTCCGCCCCTATATCGACGACAAATCGGTCGAATCCTTCGGCCCCAACCTCGTCGGCGCCAAGTACACACTCGCCACCAACGCCAAAGGCGCGGAACTCGGCATCAAGGATTTCAAGGATATTGCCGTCCATAAGGACGATCTCGACGGCAAGATCTACGGCATCGAGCCCGGCAATGACGGCAACCGCCTCGTCATGGACCTGATCGAAAAGAACACCTTCGGCATGAAGGACATGGAAGTCGTCGAATCCTCCGAACAGGGCATGCTCGCCCAGGTCGCCCGTGCCGAGAAAGCGGGCAAGCCCGTCGTCTTCCTCGGCTGGGAACCCCATCCGATGAACACCAACTTCAAGCTGACTTACCTGACCGGCGGCGACGACGTCTTCGGGCCTGATTTCGGCGGCGCCAAGGTCTACACCAATGTCCGCGCCGGTTATCTCAATGACTGCCCGAACGTCGGCGCGATGCTGAAGAACCTGACGTTCTCCCTCGACATGGAGAACCAGATCATGGGCAAGATCCTCGACGACGGCAAGGAGCCGGAAGCGGCGGCGACCGAATGGCTGAAGGCCAATCCCGCCGCGCTCGAGCCCTGGCTTGCTGGCGTCAAGACCCGCGACGGCAAGGGCGACGCGCTGGCGGCCGCCAAGACCGGCCTCGGCCTTTGATGATATGAACGTGGGCGGCACGCCGTCCCCGTTTCATTTTGTCCGATTGTTGATTTTTTGTGGATAGGCGCGCCCCTTGAATTGGATCACCGACTCTAAGATTCCCATCGGCTCATGGGCCAAAGCCTTCGTGGACTGGCTGACCTCGAACGGCGAGTGGTTCTTCAACCAGCTCGCCTTCCTGCTGTCGCACGTTATCGACGGCCTGCTCTTCGTGCTGCAGAAACCTCACCCGCTGATCGTCATCGCCGTCATCTCCGCTCTGGCCTTCTGGCTGCGCCGGTCGATCGCCATCACGCTCTTCACCTGTCTTGGTCTGCTGCTCATCATGAACCAGGGCTATTGGAAGGAAACGACGGAGACGCTCGCCCTCGTGCTCGCCTCCACCTTCGTCAGCATGGTGATCGGCATTCCGCTCGGCATCGCGGCGGCCCGCCGCGCCTGGGTCTATGCTGCGATGCGACCCGCGCTCGATCTGATGCAAACCATTCCGACCTTCGTCTACCTGATCCCGGCCCTCATCCTGTTCGGCCTCGGCATGGTTCCAGGCCTGATCGCCACCGTCATTTTCGCGATCCCCGCCCCGATCCGGCTGACGCGCCTCGGCATCATTTCGACGCCACCATCCCTGGTGGAAGCCGCCGTCGCCTTCGGCGCGAGGCCGATGCAGGTGCTGCGCAAGGTCGAGCTTCCCTTCGCCACGCCGCAGATCATGGCGGGCCTCACCCAGACCATCATGCTGTCGCTGTCGATGGTTGTCATCGCCGCTCTTGTCGGCGCCGACGGTCTGGGCGTGCCGGTCGTGCGCGCGCTGAACACCGTCAATGTCGCGAAAGGCTTCGAAGCCGGTCTTTGCATCGTCATCCTGGCGATCATACTCGACCGCATGTTCCGCACGGCGGGTGAAGGAGATGGCGCATGACCGCGGTAAGCTTCAAGGATGTCAGCATTATCTTCGGCGATCGGCCGGAAACTGCGCTGGCCATGGTCGACCAGGGCAAGACGCGCGATGAGATCGGCGCGACCACCGGCCTGGTGCTCGGCGTCGCCAATGCCTCGCTGACGATCGAGGAAGGCGAGATCCTGGTGTTGATGGGTCTTTCCGGTTCCGGCAAATCGACGCTGCTGCGCGCCGTCAACGGGCTCGCCCCCGTGGTGCGCGGCGATGTCGCGGTCTCTACGGCCACCGGCTTGGTCAATCCCTATAAATGCAATGCCAAGGCTCTGCGCGACCTGCGCACCCACACCGTCTCCATGGTGTTCCAGCAGTTTGCCCTTCTGCCTTGGCGCAGCGTCGCCGAAAATGTCGGCTTCGGCCTCGAGCTTGCCGGGATGCCGGAGGCCGAACGCAAGGTGCGCGTCGGCGAGCAGCTCGAACTCGTCAACCTGACGAAATGGGCCGACCGCAAGGTCAACGAACTGTCAGGCGGCATGCAGCAGCGTGTCGGCCTTGCCCGCGCCTTTGCCACCGGTGCTCCGATTCTCCTCATGGACGAGCCTTTCTCGGCGCTCGACCCGTTGATCCGCACCCGACTGCAGGACGAGCTCCTGGAGTTCCAGCGGCGGCTGAAGAAGACAATCCTCTTTGTCAGCCACGATCTCGACGAGGCCTTCCGCATCGGCAACCGCATCGCCATCATGGAGGGCGGGCGCATCATCCAGTGCGGAACGCCGCACGACATCGTCAAGAACCCTGCCGACCAATATGTCGCCGATTTCGTGCAGCATCTCAATCCGATCAACATGCTGACGGCCGCCGACGTCATGCAGCCCGGCCTCGGCCAGACTGCCGCCGGCATGAGCGTCAGCGCCACGGCCCGCGCCGCCTCCCCGCTTGTCGATATCCTCGACGCGCTTGCCCGCCAGCCCGGCAGCATCGGCATCGTCGAGAACGGCACAATCATCGGCACCATCTCGGCCCAGGACGTGGTCGCAGGCCTTACCCGCCATCGTCGCAAGGAGGACGCTTGATGTTTTCAAGCCGCTTTGTCACAAAGCGGTTATGAAAGATCTGCCCTCGGCCTTACGCGAAACCGACGATGAAGCCCGCAAGCTCGCCCGCGTGCTGTTGCGCTCCGCACGGCACGCGGCGATCGCCGTTCTCGAGCCAGAGACCGGCTTTCCCTTCGCCAGCCGCGTCCTCCTCGCCACCGATATAGACGGCGTCCCCGTCATTCTCGTTTCGAGGCTTTCGGCTCACACAAAGGCGCTGGCAAGGGACCCACGCGCCTCGCTGCTCACCGGTGAGCCGGGCAAAGGCGATCCCCTCGCCCATGGTCGGCTGACGACCCAATGCATGGCGGAGCCGGTCGAGCATGGCCATCGCTTCCACGAGCGCATCCGCACGCGTTTTCTCGATCGCCATCCCAAGGCAAAACTTTATATCGATTTTCCCGACTTTCTCTTCTTCCGTCTCAATCCGGAGCGGGCGAGCCTCAATGGCGGCTTCGGCCGCGCCTACCATCTCGATGGACGAGACCTCGTCATTCAATCGCCGGCAACCGAGGAGATCGCCGCCAGAGCGGCCGAAGCAGTGCGAGATTTAGTAGAGTGCCATCCCGACGTGGCGGCAATGCTTGCAGTGCGCCTAAATGCTCCGGAATCGCCTTCTTGGCGCATCTGCGGCGTCGATCCGGCGGGTTTCGAGATCATTTCCGGGGACTTTTTGGTGCGATACGAATTCGAAACTCTCGCTTCGGATTCCGATCACATTTGTTCAAACATATCTAAAATAGCATACTCGATACCTTAAATTTAGGTATATACAATCTTCGAGCCCAATTGCTAGTTTTGGCCGCCAGCTCCGGCAGGCGGCCTGTCCCCGACAGATGATGTACGTTTCGCATTAGGAAGATAACAATATGGAAACCCCTGATTTGGCTGACCACACGAATGTGGCGGCAGCACTATTGTCAGCCATGGCCAACCCCAAAAGATTGCTGATCCTGTGCAGCCTGGTAAAGGGCGAAGTCGCCGTCGGCGTGCTTGCCACACAAGTCGGCCTCAGCCAGTCGGCACTTTCACAGCACCTTTCGAAACTGCGCGCGCAGAAGCTCGTCAAGACCCGCCGCGACGCCCAAACCATATATTATTCAAGCGCATCCGAGCCGGTCATGAAGATCCTGGCGACGCTCGAAGACATTTACCTCGTTCCGAGCAGAAGCAGATCCGCAGCCTGATGATAGCGCTGACATGACCGTCGGCCATGTCCGGTGGCGCACGGGAATCCTTCCGGAAGTCTCGGCAACGATATTTCAGTACCTGAACCTTAACGCCACGACCGGCAAATCTCGCGTTTGCCGGTCGTATCCTTTGGCGAGTTCTTTCCGCGCTGAAGCATGTGAGGTGTTGACGCCCTGAGATGCCCTGATAATTTGACCGGGCAGTAAAAATTCGGGCGATCGGCCCTTGGGAACGGGCCGTCGACGGCCAGGAGAACAGCATGTCCAACCGCCTCAATGCACCGAATGATCTTCGCGCCTTCTGGATGCCGTTTACGGCAAATCGCCAGTTCAAAAAGGAGCCGCGGCTGTTCGTCGCCGCCAAGGACATGTATTACACCACCCATGACGGTCGTCAGGTATTGGACGGCACGGCCGGCCTCTGGTGCGTCAATGCCGGTCACTGCCGCCCGAAGATCACAGAGGCGATCCGCGAGCAGGCCGGCGAACTCGATTACGCCCCGGCCTTCCAGCTCGGCCATCCCAAGGCCTTCGAACTGGCCAACCGTCTGGTCGACATCGCCCCGGAAGGCATGAACCACGTCCTCTACACCAATTCCGGCTCCGAATCCGTCGAGACCGCGCTCAAGGTGGCGCTTGCCTATCACCGCGTGAAGGGCAATGGTTCACGCTTCCGGCTGATCGGCCGCGAACGCGGCTATCACGGCGTCAATTTCGGCGGCATTTCCGTCGGCGGCATCGTCGCCAACCGCAAGATGTTCGGCACGCTGCTCACCGGTGTCGATCACATGCCGCACACCCACCAGCCCGGCAAGAATAACTTCAGCCGCGGTGAGCCTGAGCATGGCGGCGACATCGCCGGCGAACTCGAGCGCATCGTCACGCTGCATGACGCCTCGACCATCGCCGCTGTCATCGTCGAGCCGGTCGCCGGTTCAACCGGCGTCCTCATCCCGCCGAAGGGTTATCTGCAGAAGCTGCGCGAGATCTGCACCAAGCACGGCATCTTGCTGATCTTCGATGAAGTCATCACCGGCTTCGGCCGTCTCGGCGCCCCCTTCGCGGCACAATATTACGACGTCAAGCCCGATATGATCACCACCGCCAAGGGCCTGACCAATGGCGTCATTCCGATGGGCGCCGTGTTCGTCACCTCCGAGATTCATGACGCCTTCATGAACGGGCCCGAGCACATGATCGAGTTCTTCCACGGCTACACCTATTCCGGCAACCCGATCGCCTCCGCCGCCGCCCTCGCCACGCTAGACACCTACAAGGAAGAGGGCCTGCTCACCCGCGCTGCCGAACTTTCCGACTATTGGGCCGATGCGCTGCATTCGCTGAAGGACTGCCCCAACGTCATCGATATCAGAAACACCGGCCTGATCGGCGCAATTGAACTCGAGCCGATCGCCGGCGAGCCCACCAAGCGCGCCTTCACGGCTTTCCTGAAGGCCTATGAGAGCGGGCTTCTGATCCGTACCACCGGCGACATCATCGCGCTCTCTCCGCCGCTGATCATCGAAAAGCACCATATCGACGAACTTTTCGGCAAGCTCAGGACCATCCTTCAGAACAACATCTGAAGACGCGCCCGAAGATCCGCTCAAGGCCCGCGATGGACAATCCCCTCGCGGGTCTTCTCGTTCGAAGATGCAAAGCTCAAGTCACAGAGGCGACGGAAAGGCAGAGGGCGAACTTTTTCAGCAACTGGCGATCGAAATGCCCTTCAGCGCCAAGCATCCATTTCAGCGCCTCGCTGGCGCTCCATGGCGCCTTGTACGGCCGCACCGAAGTGATGGCGTCATAGACATCGCAGATCGTGGCAATCCGCGAATGAAGGCTCACCTCGCTACCGGACAAGCTGCGCGGATAGCCTTTGCCATCGATGCGTTCGTGATGATTGAGGCAAACGTCGAGAACGATCTCCGACATGCCCTTCTGCCGCGACAGGATCGCATGCCCCTTCTCCGGATGGCCCCGGAGCAAGCTGATCTCATCCCTTTCCAGAGGCCCTTCCTTGTTGAGGACTTCAAGCGGAATATCAAGCTTGCCGACATCGTGCAGCAAACCCGCGGTGCCGAGCATCTGGATCGTATGTTCGTCGAGCGCGAGATGGCGGCTGAAAAGGATCATCAGCGCGCTCACCGAAATGGAATGCAGGAAGGTCACTTCGTCTTTAGACTTCAGGCGCGTGACGCTGAGGAAAACCGAAGGGTTCTCGTCCATCGATTTGGAGACGGAAGAAATCACCGGCGTCAGGTGATCGACGCTGATTGCCTCGCCGTTGCGCAAACGCCCGAAAGCCCCTTCCAGCAGCGGCACGGATTTTTGGACAGTCTCGCGCGCCGCCCGGATATCGATCTCGGTGTCACGGCCCGGCAACCCGTTGGTGTCGAGCCCCTTGCTGGTATTGATAATGACGCTGACGGTGCCGCATTTACGAATTTTTGCGGCATCGGCTTCGCGGCGCAGGGGAAATCTGCGCTTGGATAAAAGCGGATCGTGCCACAGCCCCTCGACAGCCTCAACAAACATTCCGATACGCACCTGACCGGCATCGATACGCTTGAGCATCCAGATCTCTATTTCCCGATATGTCTATGCAGTTCTTTATGCGGTCTCTTTTTCAATGCTGCCGTATTTGAGTATCTTGGGATGCTACTGCCATTGGCCAAACTAACGGTTAACAGGAAAGCTGAAGAGAACCAAAGGCAGGTATTTTGTTATCCGACGCAGGACCGTGGACTTCACCTCGCTTCTGAAAAATCCCCGCAACCGCAGAAAATGATCCCTTCAAGCGCATTCCCGGTCGGATCGACCGTATTCTCCGTTCTATTTGTTATGAACTTGCGCAATCTCATCAAAATTCCTAGAAATCTGGCCATGAGCCTCCTCGAGTCAAACATGGCCGGCCGGCTCGCTGATCGCGCCCTTACCGATCGTCCTTGGCACGGCCCCCGACGGGCCGTTGAATGGTCGGGAAAGCCGGCGCGGCGCCTCATCGTGGGTCGCAGACCCCATCCAAGGAGACAGACAATGACCCTCAAGACATTGACGGCGACCCTCGTCGCGTCACTCGCTTTTGCACCGCTTGCCCATGCCGATATCACTGTCGGGTTGATCGCGCCGCTGACCGGTCCAGTCGCCGCCTATGGCGATCAGGTGAAGAACGGCGCCCAGACCGCCGTCGACGAGATCAACAAGAAGGGTGGGATTCTCGGCGAGAAGGTCGTCCTCGAATTGGCCGATGATGCCGGCGAACCGAAGCAGGGCGTTTCCGCCGCCAACAAGGTCGTCGGCGACGGCATTCGCTTTGTCGTCGGCCCGGTGACATCGGGTGTCGCGATTCCGGTGTCGGACGTTCTGGCTGAAAATGGCGTCCTGATGGTCACCCCGACGGCAACCGCCCCCGACCTCACGAAGCGCGGCCTCACCAATGTGCTGCGCACTTGCGGTCGCGACGACCAGCAGGCGGAAGTCGCAGCCAAATACGTGCTGCAGAACTTCAAGGACAAGCGCATTGCCATCGTCAACGACAAGGGCGCTTATGGCAAGGGTCTCGCCGACGCCTTCAAGGCGACGCTGAACGCCGGCGGCGTCACCGAAGTCGTCAATGACGCGATCACGCCCGGCGACAAGGATTTCAGCGCGCTCACCACCCGCATCAAGTCCGAGAAGGTCGATATCGTCTATTTCGGCGGCTATCACCCGGAAGGCGGCCTGCTCGCCCGCCAGCTGCATGACCTTTCCGCCAACGCGACGATCATCGGCGGCGATGGCCTCTCCAACACCGAATTCTGGGCCATCGGCACGGATGCGGCGGGAGGCACGCTGTTCACCAACGCCTCCGACGCCACCAAGAACCCGGACTCCAAGACGGCCGCCGACGCGCTCGCCGCCAAGAACATTCCGGCCGAGGCCTTCACGCTGAACGCCTATGCCGCCGTCGAAGTTCTGAAGGCCGGCATCGAGAAGGTCGGCAGCGCCGAGGATGCAGAAGCCGTCGCCGCCGCGCTGAAGGACGGCAAGGAAATCCCAACCGCCATCGGCAAGGTCACTTACGGCGAAACCGGCGACCTGACCTCGCAGAGCTTCTCGCTCTACAGGTGGGAAGGCGGCAAGATCGTCGCGGCCGAATAAGCCAAGACATGAGAGACTGCGATCGGGCGCCATTTGGCGCCCGGTTTTGTTTGTGGGCATCGCATGTCGCGGCAGATCGGTTATAAGTTTTGGAATCGGTTGCAATGTGAGCGGTGCCATGACCAACAGACTCGAACGTCTCATCGACCAAGGTGCGGGCCGCGTGCCCGCCGATATAGTTCTGAAGGGCGGCAACTTCTTCGATCTTGTCACCGGCGAAATCGTCCGGTCCGATATCGCCATCGGCGCCGACCGCATCGTCGGGACTTCAGGCAGCTATAGGGGTGAGACCGAGATCGACATATCGGGCCGAACGGTCGTTCCCGGTTTCATCGACACGCACCTGCACATCGAATCTTCGCTCGTCACGCCGCATGAATTCGACCGCTGCGTCCTGCCCTATGGTGTCACCACGGCGATCTGCGATCCGCACGAGATTGCCAATGTGCTCGGAACCGCCGGCATTGAGTTCTTTCTCGACTCGGCGCTGGAGACGATCATGGACATCCGCGTCCAGCTCTCTTCCTGCGTGCCGGCGACCCATCTCGAAACGGCAGGGGCCGACCTGCCGATCGAGCGCCTCCTGCCCTTCCGCGACCATCCGAAGGTCATCGGCCTCGCCGAATTCATGAATTTTCCCGGCGTGATTCACAAGGATCCCGTCTGCATGGCCAAGCTCCAGGCTTTTCAGGGCGGCCATATCGACGGTCATGCACCGCTTCTGTCCGGCAACGACCTCAATGGTTATCTCGCAACCGGCATCCGCACCGAGCACGAATGCACGACCGCCACTGAGGCGCTGGAAAAAATCCGCAAGGGCATGCATATCCTCGTGCGCGAGGGCTCCGTGTCGAAGGATCTCGCCGCACTGATGCCCATCATCACCGAGCGGCTATCGCCTTATCTCGCGCTCTGCACCGACGACCGCAATCCGCTCGATATCGCCGAACAGGGCCATCTCGATCACATGATCCGCACCGCGATCGCCAACGGTGTCGAGCCCTTGGCGATTTATCGCGCTGCCTCGATCTCCGCCGCCCGTGCCTTCGGCCTCAGGGATCGCGGCTTGGTGGCGCCGGGCTGGCGCGCTGATCTCGTGGTTCTGGACAGCCTGGAAAACTGCCGCGCCGACATGGTCTTCTCCGCCGGCCGCCGCGTCAGCGATGCGCTCTTTTCCACGCGCAAGACGGTCGCCCCGATCGGCCTCGATAGCGTCAGGGCCAGGCCGGTCAACGCCGCCCATTTCGGTGTGCCGGTCGCCGAAGGCGAAACGCCTGTGATCGGCGTCATGCCGGGCAAGATCATCACCGAGCATCGCCGCTACCGGCTCCCGGTGAAAGGCAACGAGACGGCGGTCGATCTTGCCAACGACATCATCAAGGTCGCCGTCATCGAGCGCCACGGCAAGAACGGCAATCACGCCAACGGCTTCGTCCAGGGCTTCGGCCTTAAGAAGGGCGCGATCGCCTCCACCGTCGGCCATGACAGCCACAATATCTGCGTCGTCGGTGTCGACGAGGACGACATGGCGTGCGCCGCAAATCGCCTCGGCGTGATCCGGGGCGGCTTCGTCGTCGTCGAGGACGGCAAGGTGACCGGCGAAATTGCCCTGCCCATTGCCGGCTTGATGAGCCTCGAGCCCTATGAGACAGTCCGCGATACGCTGCACCAACTGCGCAAGGCCGCCTTCGCGCTTGGCGCAACGCTGGAAGAACCCTTCCTCCAGCTCGCCTTTCTGCCGCTGCCCGTCATCCCGCACCTGAAGATATCCGACCGCGGCATGGTGGACGTCGATAAGTTCGCGCTGATCGGGTGAGCAGCGCCACGACGACGCTGTCTACTGCCAGGCTTCCGGCAATTCGCCCTCAACAGGTTTCGCATCGGGGCACCTTGTCAAGCAATTTCGAGAGGCCATTGACCCGCGCACAAAACCCATCCAGCGCCGCAAGCTTCACGGTTCCCGTATCGTTCACCGCCTCGTAGCCCGGCAAGGCGAGCGGCTCCCCGAGGACCATAGCGTCAGGCAGGCGGAATTCCGCCGGTTTGCGCGTCAGGTTGAAAACGAAGAGCAGTTTTTCCCCGCCCTTCTCGCGAGTGAAGGCGAGCAGGTCCTGGTTGGTGCCGATGAAGGTCATATCGCCGTCAACAAGCGCCGGATGGCTCTTCCGGAAGGCGAGCGTCCTTCGGTAGTGATGAAGCACCGAGCCGTCGCTTGCCTCCTGTGTATCGACGGAAAGCGCTGCCTGCTCGTAAGGCACCGGGAGCCAGCTCTTTTCTGCCGAGGTGAAGCCGGCATGCGCCTTGCCGGCCTCCCAGGGCATCGGCGTGCGGCATCCGTCGCGGCCCTTGAAAGCCGGCCAGAAGCGGATGCCGTAGGGGTCACGCAGATCCTCGAAGGCAAGCTCCGCCTCCGGCAGGCCGAGCTCCTCGCCCTGATAGAGGCATATCGAGCCGCGCAGCGCCGCAAGCACCGAGATTGCGAGCTTGGCGATGACAGGCCGCTCCTCCTCCGTCAGCGCAAAGCGGCTGACATGGCGCATGACGTCATGGTTGGAAAAGGCCCAGCAGACCCAGCCGTCGGTCACCGCCTTCTGAAAAGCCTCGACACAGCCGCGGATATGGTTGGCGGTGAACTCCGGTCCGAGCAGATCGAATGTGTAGCACATGTGCAGCTTATCGCTGCCGCTCGTATAGGCGCCAACCGTCTTCAGCGATCGCGCGCCGTCACCGACTTCGCCGACGGTGGTGCGATCCTCGTAGCGGTCGAGCAGCGACCGGAAACGCTTGAGGAACTCGATATTCTCCGGTTGCGTCTTGTCGTAGAGGTGGTTCTGCATACCATACGGATTGCTGTCTGGCGCATCGAGGCCTGCGTCATCCTCGTCGGGCTCATGCGGCGGATTGCTTCTGAGCTGCTTGTCGCAGAAATAATAGTTGACCGTATCCAGCCGGAACCCGTCGACGCCGCGGTCGAGCCAGAATTTCACCGTTTCCAGCACCGCATCCTGCACTTCTTCGCAATGGAAATTGAGGTCCGGCTGCGAGGTCAGGAAATTATGCTGGTAATATTGGCGGCGCACGCCGTCCCACTCCCAGCCCGGCCCGCCGAAGATCGACAGCCAGTTGTTCGGCGCCGTCCCGTCCGGCTTCGGATCGGCCCAGACATACCAGTCCGCCTTCGGATTGATCCGGCTCGTCCGGCTCTCGACGAACCAGGGATGCCGGTCGGACGTATGCGAGATCACCTGGTCGATGATGACTTTGAGACCGAGCCTGTGCGCCTCGGCCATCATCTCGTCGAAATCGGCGAGCGTCCCGAAGATCGGGTCGACATCGCAATAATCGGAGACGTCATAGCCCATATCGGCCATCGGCGATTTGAAAAAGGGCGAGAGCCAGATCGCGTCGACACCGAGGCTGGCGATATGCGGCAACCGGCGGGTGATACCCTTGAGATCGCCGAGCCCGTCGCTGTTGGTGTCCTGAAACGAGCGCGGGTAGGCCTGATAGATCACCGCGCCGCGCCACCAATCCGCATTCCCGCCTGCCTGCAATATCATCGGCCACGTCTCCTGCCTTGTTCGCACCCGCCACACTAAAGCGGACGAAACAAAAGACAACCATATGAAGTCTTCGTGAAGGTGCGTCGAAGGCTCTGAAATTCCGTCGCGTTTTAACAAGGGGCGACGTGTATAGGCTTGTCCACAACCGATTTCCCCACTCCGGATTTGCGCTTGCAACGCGATTCCTTTGCGATAAGGTGCGCACTGACCTGCACGTAAGAGGTCAAACACCGGGAACAAATGTCTAATAAAGGCGAAAAGCCTAGAAAGGTGGACCCACAATGAACCAGTTCACGAAAAAATTTCTCGCCTCCGCGATGCTTGGCACATTGCTGGCGTTTTCGGCGCATGCCGCCACGCTCAACATTCACAATGGTGGCGACCCACAGTCGCTCGATCCGCAGAAGCTTTCCGGTGACTGGGAGAATCGTATCGCCGGCGACATTTTCGAAGGCCTCGTCACCGAGGACGCCAAGGACAATCCGGTCCCCGGCCAGGCCGAAAGCTGGACCATTTCGCCCGACGGCAAGGTCTATACCTTCAAGCTTCGCGACGGCATCAAGTGGTCCGATGGCCAGCCGGTCACGGCAGGAGACTTCGTCTTCGCCTTCCAACGCCTCGTCGACCCGAAGAATGCCGCCGACTACGCCTATCTGCAGTTCACCATCAAGAACGCCGAAAAGATCAACAAGGGCGAGATCACCGATCTCAACCAGCTCGGCGTCAAGGCGATCGACGACAAGACGCTCGAAATCACCCTGGAAAACCCGACCCCCTATTTCCTCAATGCGCTGATGCACTACACGGCCTACCCGCTGCCGAAACACGTCGTCGAGGCCAAGGGCCAGGATTGGGTCAAGATCGGCAACATCGTCACCAACGGTCCCTATAAGCCGACCGAATGGGTTCCGGGCTCGCATGTGACGACTGTCAAGAACGACCAGTGGTACGGCACCAAGGATCTGAAGATCGACGGCGCCAAATTCTTCGTGCTCGAGGATCAGGAAGCCGCGCTGAAACGTTACCGTGCCGGCGAATTCGATATCCTCACCGACTTCCCGACCGACCAGTACGAGTGGATGAAGAAGAACCTGCCGGGCCAGGCGCATGTCGCCCCCTTCTCCGGGCTCTATTATTATGTCGTCAACTCGCAGAAGCCGCCCTTCAGCGACAAGCGCGTCCGCCAGGCACTGTCGATGGCGATCAACCGTGAAGTGATCGGCCCGCAGATCCTCGGCACCGGCGAGCTGCCGGCCTATTCCTGGGTTCCGCCGGGCACCGCCAATTACGGCGAGCCGGCCTATGTCAGCTGGAAGGGCCTGCCGTATAAGGACAAGGTCGCCGAAGCCAAGAAGCTGCTCACTGAGGCCGGCTTCGGCCCGGACAAGCCGCTTCACGCTGTTCTCAGCTACAACACCAACGACAACCACAAGCGCATCGCCGTTGCGATCGCATCCATGTGGAAGCCGCTTGGCGTCGACGTCGAACTCGTCAATGCCGAAACCAAGGTGCATTACGACCAGATGCAGCGTGGCCAGGTCGAAATCGGCCGTGCCGGCTGGCTTGCCGATTACAACGATCCAGACAACTTCTTGAACCTGCTGGTAACAGGCGTCCAGATGAATTACGGTCGCTGGTCCAATCCCGATTACGACAAGCTGATCAAGGACGGCAACGCCGAAACCGATCTGAAGAAGCGTGCCGAAATCTTCAAGAAGGCCGAGCAGCTGGCGCTTGATGAATCCGCCGCCCTGCCGATCTATTATTATGTCTCGAAGAACGTCGTCTCACCGAAGGTCGAAGGCTTCGTCGACAACATCCAGGACATCCACCGCACGCGCTGGCTGTCGATGAAAGAGTAAGGGAAAACGGTCCTTCCCGCCCCGCGCGGGAAGGACCGGCCCACGACCATGATCAAATACGCTCTCCGTCGCCTGCTGTCGACGATCCCCGTCATGTGGATCGCCGTGACAGCCTCGTTTTTTGTTTTGCGCCTTGCCCCCGGCGGCCCCTTCGATGGCGAAAGGCCATTGCCGCCTGTGATCCTCAAGAATCTCGCCGCCCACTACAATCTGGACAAGCCGTTGATCCAGCAGTACCTGCTCTATGTCGGCGACCTGCTGCGGGGCGATCTCGGCCCCTCCTTTGCCAGCGAGGATTTCACCGTCGCCCAGCAGATCATGATCGGCCTGCCCTACACCTTCACCATCGGGACGGCAGCCTTTCTGATCGCCATCATCGTCGGCGTCGCCGTCGGCTGTCTTGGGGCGCTTTACCAGAACAAGGCGCCGGATTACATTCTCGGCGCGCTGATCCTGGTCGGCGTCGTATTGCCCAATTTCCTGATCGCGCCGATCCTGCAATTGATCTTCGGCATCCACCTTGCCTGGTTCCCGGTCGGCGGCTGGGGTGACGGCTCGATCAAATACCTGATCCTGCCGATCGTCGTCCTGGCCTTGCCGCATGCGGGACGCATCTCACGCATTACCCGCGGCTCGATGATCGAGGTGATGAACCAGAACTTCATCCGCACCGCCAAGGCCAAGGGCATCGGTCCGCGCCTGACGGTGATACGCCACGCGCTGAAGCCCGCCATGATGCCGGTCGTTTCCTATCTGGGTCCGGCGGCAAGCTATCTTCTCACCGGCTCGCTGGTTGTCGAAAGCATCTTCGGATTGCCCGGCATCGGCCGCTATTTCGTCAATGCAGCCCTCAATCGCGATTACGGCATGGTTCTCGGCACGGTCATCTTCTACATGGTGCTGATCGTGTTCCTGAACCTTCTCGTCGACATCGCCTATGCCTGGCTCGATCCGAAAGTGAGAAACCGATGATCCTCAACCCCGCGAAACGCGAGTTGCTTGCCCAGGAGCTTCTCGAAGCGGAAGGCCTTGCGCCCGAAGGCCGCTCGCTCACCCGGGACGCGCTGCGTCGGCTCGGACGCAACAAGGCGGCCGTCCTGTCGATCGCCGTGCTCGTGCTGCTAATCCTCGCCGCTTTCCTCGGCCCCTGGTTCATCCCGTTCAATTACGAGGATCCCGACTGGGCCGCCTTTCGAATCCCGCCCTCAATCGAGACCGGCCATTATTTCGGCACTGACCCGAACGGCCGCGACCTTCTTGCCCGCGTCCTTTACGGCACCCGCGTGTCGCTTGCGGTCGCACTGACAGCAACCGTCGTCTCGGTCGTCATCGGCGTGCTTTACGGCGCGATCTCGGGCTATATCGGCGGCAGGCTGGATGCGATCATGATGCGCTTCGTCGATATCATGTATGCGCTTCCCTATATCCTCTTCGTCATCCTGCTGATGGTGATCTTCGGCCGCAACGTCTATCTGCTCTTTGCCGCAATCGGTGCGCTGGAGTGGCTGACAATGGCCCGCATCGTGCGCGGCCAGACGCTGTCGATCAAGCATCGCGAGTTCATCGAGGCGGCGCGTGCCTCGGGACAGCGGCCGTTCAAGATCATCGTCAAGCACATCATTCCGAACCTGGTCGGTCCGGTGGTCATTTTCGCGGCGCTGACCGTGCCTGAAATCATCGCCACCGAAAGCTTCCTTTCCTATCTCGGCTTCGGCGTGCAGGAACCACTGACCTCGCTCGGCACGCTGATCGCCGAGGGAACTGACGCCATGGAAAGCATGCCCTGGCTGCTCATCTTCCCGGCCAGCTTCCTCGTGGCCCTGCTGCTCAGCCTGCTCTTCATTGGCGACGGCCTGCGCGACGCATTCGACCCGAAGGATCGCTAAGAATGCCCCAAGAAATGCAAAAAGACATCCTGCTCGAACTCAACGACTACTCGATCACCTTCGAAACGCCTGACGGCGAGGTGAAGGCGGTCTCGAATATGAACCTCACCGTGCGGCGCGGCGAGCGCGTAGCGATCGTCGGCGAGTCCGGCTCCGGCAAGAGCCAGACCTTCCTCGGAATCATGGGTTTGCTGGCCAAGAATGGCCGGACGACGGGCCAGGCGCTGCTCGAAGGCAAGGACGTGCTGTCGCTGAAACCGCGCGAGCTCGATCAGATTCGCGGCAAGGACATGGCGATGGTCTTCCAGGATCCGATGACCGCCTTGAACCCGTCGCTGAGGATTTCCCGGCAACTGACCGAACAGCTCGAGGTTCATCGCGGCCTGACGGCCCGCGCGGCATCGGACGCTGCCCTCGATATGCTGAAACGCGTCGGCATTCCTGATCCGACCCGGCGGTTCCACCTCTATCCGCACGAACTCTCCGGCGGTATGCGCCAGCGCATCGTCATCGCCATGGCGCTGCTGACCAAGCCGAAGCTACTGATCGCCGACGAACCGACAACGGCGCTCGACGTCACTATTCAGGCGCAGATCCTCGATCTCTTCAACGACCTGACGGCGGAGATGAACACGGCGCTGGTGATGATCACCCACGATCTCGGGGTGGTCGCAGGCCTCGCCGACCGCGTCGCCGTCATGTATGCCGGCCGTATCGTCGAGGAAGCCCCCGTCGACGAACTCTTCGACAACCCGGCCCATCCCTATACGGCGGCGTTGCATGCCTCCATCCCGCGGCCGGACCAGGATGTGGACGACCTCGTCGTCATTCCCGGCCGCCCGCCGAACCTGCAGCACCTGCCGAAGGGCTGCAATTTCTCGCCGCGCTGTTCGCAGGTCCAGAACGATTGCCTCGACCGTCCGCCGCCGCTCGAAACGCTGGCGCCGCGCCACTGCGCCGCCTGTTACCACCCGTTCCCGCGTCGTGAGGAGTTGCTGAACCATGGCTGAGCGATCGCTGTTGAGGGTCGAGAACCTGACGACCCAATTCGAACTGCCGGCAAAAGGCTTGTTCAAGCCGCCGGTCTTCCTCACCGCCGTCAACAATGTCAGCTTCGACCTCGCCGAAGGCCGCACGCTCGGTATCGTCGGCGAATCCGGCTGCGGCAAGTCGACACTCGGCCGCTCCATTCTGCGGTTGTTGAAATCGCAGAAGGGCCGCATTCTCTGGCAGGGCCGCAATCTCCTCGACCTCAGTGAAGAGGAGATGCGCGCCGCGCGCCGCGACATGCAGATCATCTTCCAGGATCCGATCGCCTCGCTCGACCCGCGCATGACCGTCGGCGACATCATCGCCGAGCCGCTCACGGTCTTCGAGCCGAAGCTTTCGAAGGGCGAGCGCACCGAGCGGGTGCGCCAGATCATGGCTGCCGTTGGTCTTGTTCCGGAGATGATCAATCGCTATCCGCATGAATTTTCCGGCGGACAGGCGCAGCGCATCGGCATTGCCCGCGCCGTCGTCACCAAGCCGAAGCTCATCGTCTGCGACGAGCCGGTTTCGGCCCTCGACGTCTCGATCCAGGGCCAGGTGATCACGCTTCTGCGCAAGCTGCGCAAGGAGTTCGGCCTGACGCTGATCTTCATCAGCCACGACCTTTCGGTCGTGCGCCTGATCTCCGACGATGTGCTGGTGCTCTATCTCGGCAGGGTGGTCGAGGCCGGCGACTGCGCCACCGTCTTCGATCATCCGGCCCATCCCTATACGCAGGCGCTCTTTTCCGCCGCACCGATCCCGGATCCGAAGCTCGCGCGCCTGCGCACCCGCATCCGCCTGCAGGGCGATCCGCCCTCGCCGCTCAACCCGCCGAAAGGCTGCGTCTTCTCGCCGCGCTGCTGGAAGGCGACCGACATCTGCCGCACCGAAATGCCGCCGATCGAGGACGTTCGCCCCGGCCAGAAGGCCGCCTGCTATCATATGGACAGGCCGTGAGCCGAAGGAAGGCCGCTCAGGGCGGCCTTCGCCTTTCGAAGTGTTGATGGCAGGATGTATCTTGGGCTTATCTGGGAATCTAAAATCCTCGATAAGAAAGCTTTATAGGAGCATATGCTATCCCATCTCCGCCTAATCTTGGGCCAGGGGAACGCATACATGAAGTCGAAACTGTCAGGATCGATCGCGCTTGCTGCCGCGATCGTCGCCGCCTCCACCATATCTGCGCATGCGGAAGATCTGAATTTCAAGCTCACCAACGGAACGAACTCCGTACTGACCCGCTTCTACAGCTCGCCGACCGGCGTCGACAGCTGGGAAGAAGACGTCTTCGGCCAGAATGTCCTCAATCCGGGCGAGACCGTGAACATCACCATCGCCGACGGCCGCACTGTCTGCAAATACGACATGCGCTTCGAGTTCGACGAAGACTCGAACCTCGACACGACCGAAGATACGCAGGACCTCTGCGAGCTCGGCAGCTACACCATCCACGAATAATCAGCCTTCGCCGAAGCCCGCCTTCGCCTTGTCCGCGAAGGCGGACTTTTCAGTTCCGGCGATACCGGCGCCCACAACAACATCAATGCTTGTCACTCCGCCCGGCTCCGCGTATCAGCGGATGAAGCTTCAATTCAAAGCGACAGAGCGGCCTGTTGGATCAGCGGCGCTCGTGCCGGGAGGACAAGGTGAGCGGAAGACGGTTTCTATCGATCGGTGAATGCATGGTGGAACTCTCGCAGGCCGGTGACGGCCTGCTGCGCAAAGGCTTTGCCGGCGATACCTTCAACACCGCCTGGTATGCCCGCGCCTGCCTTGGCCCCGACTGGTCGGTCGATTATTTCACTGCCCTCGGCGACGACACCATGTCGGACGAGATGCTCGCCTTCATCGACAAGGCAGGCATCGGCACGAGCCTCATCCGGCGCATCAAGGGCAAGACGCCCGGCCTCTATATGATCAGCCTGAAGAACGGCGAGCGCTCCTTCAGCTACTGGCGCGACAGCTCGGCCGCCCGCAGCCTCGCCGCCGATCCGGATCGTCTGCGGGACGCGGTCGAAAGCGCCGAGGTCGTCTACTTTTCCGGCATCACCCTTGCCATCCTGCCGCGTGAAGATGCCGAGGCGCTGCTTGCGGAAGTCCGCCGCGCCAAGGCCGCCGGCAAGCTGGTGGTGTTCGACCCGAATATTCGCCCTCGTCTCTGGTCAAGCTACGATGTCATGCACGCGACGATCAGCGAAGGCGCCCGCTCTTCCGTGCTCGTCATGCCAAGCTTCGACGACGAGGCCGCCCATTTCGGCGATGATTCCATCGAAGCGACGATCCACCGCTATCGAACGCTCGGCGCCGTTAATATCGTCGTCAAGAACGGCGCCGAGGGCGTTCACTTGAATTTTGCCGGCGACGAAGCCTTCGTCCCCGCCGAAAAGGTGAAGACAGTGGTCGACACCACCAGCGCCGGCGACAGCTTTAACGGCGCCTTTCTTGCACGCTATCTCGAAACGCAGGATGCGGTTGTCGCCGCACGCTTCGCCGCAGGGGTCGCAGCCCGCGTCGTCAGTGAGCATGGCGCTTTGGTCGCAAAGGTAAAGCTCGGATTGAGCGGGCGTTAAGCCCGCGCATGACGACGAACGTTCGAATGCCATGCGCGGGCGCTCCCCGCCGTATCGGCGTTAACTGCCGTGCGTATCACGCAATCAGGATTTCGTCGGCCGATCCGAATCGCGAACCGCCTCGTCATGATACCAGCAGCTATCGAGCGCCGCGTCGCAGACATCGGCTGCTTCGCGCTCCATCAGCCGGGCGCGTTCGAACCGGCTGGCGGCCCGCATCGGCTTGACGGGAAACTGATAGATCGTAGCGGATTCACGATGGAAACCGGTGGGCATGAGATCGCCTCCATTCAGCTCGGCGCATCGACATTGACGACCGCGACCATAGCACGATGCACATAGTTTATGCAAATTGCATAAAATATACGCAGAACCGTCGGCATGGCTGATCATTATGCTGTCTATGCCGAAAGCGTCCGCCTATTTGTTCAACACTTCATCACCTCGGACTAACGCTGAAATTTTCATCGGGTTCCGAACCGGAAAATATGCTTTCTCAGGAAGATACGGTCTTCGCGCACCCGATCAGACCGGTTTCCCCACCAGGAAAAACGCGTGCCAGCCGGCTGATTCTCGATTTTTCTTTCGCCGCCAATCAAACTGGCACGCCACATGCTTCAAGAGGTTCATCCCCTGGCGGTCGGATGCGCTCACGCGCCGAGATCGCCTCCGGATTTGCGCACCTACGTAGCATTGAGAGAGTCACGATGACAAAATATAAGCTCGAGTATATTTGGCTCGATGGGTACACTCCGGTACCGAACCTGCGTGGCAAGACGCAGATCAAGGAATTCGACGCGTTCCCGACGCTGGAACAGCTTCCGCTCTGGGGCTTCGACGGTTCGTCGACCATGCAGGCCGAAGGCCGCAGCTCCGATTGCGTGCTGAAGCCCGTCGCCATTTATCCCGACCCGGCCCGCACCAACGGCGTTCTGGTCATGTGCGAAGTCATGATGCCCGATGGCGTCACGCCGCACCCGAGCAACGCCCGCGCGACCATCCTCGACGATGAAGATGCGTGGTTCGGCTTCGAGCAGGAATATTTCTTCTACCAGAACGGCCGTCCGCTCGGCTTCCCCGAGCAGGGCTACCCGGCTCCGCAGGGCCCCTACTACACCGGTGTCGGCTATTCGAACGTCGGCGACGTCGCCCGCGAAATCGTCGAAGAGCATCTCGACCTTTGCCTGGCTGCCGGCATCAACCACGAAGGCATCAACGCCGAAGTGGCGAAGGGCCAGTGGGAATTCCAGATTTTCGGCAAAGGCTCCAAGAAGGCCGCCGACCAGATCTGGATGGCACGCTACCTCCTGCAGCGCCTGACCGAAAAATACGGCATCGATATCGAGTATCACTGCAAGCCGCTCGGCGACACCGACTGGAACGGCTCGGGCATGCATTGCAACTTCTCGACAAAGTACATGCGCGAAGTCGGCGGCAAGGCCTATTTCGAGGCGCTGATGGCCCAGTTCGAAAAGAACCTGATGGACCACATCAACGTCTACGGCCCAGACAATGACAAGCGCCTGACCGGCAAGCACGAGACGGCTCCGTGGAACAAGTTCAGCTACGGCGTTGCTGACCGTGGCGCCTCGATCCGCGTACCGCACTCCTTCATCAAGAACGATTACAAGGGCTATCTGGAAGATCGCCGCCCGAACTCGCAGGGCTGCCCCTACCAGATCGCTTCGCAGGTTCTGAAGACGATTTCGGAAGTCCCGCTCACCGGCTCTGCTTCCGCTGCCGCCTAAACCTCCCAAGCGGCGCCGGTCCATGACCGGCGCCATCTTCCTTCCATATGAAAACGACCGTCATCAGCCGCTGACATATTCGCGGCGATCGAGCCGCCGAACGCCCTGAAAATGCTCGCATTCGGCTGTAATATTTCCATCATGGTCATGCCTCAAAATAAGCAGGCGGGAATCGCCATTCCGGAACCCGCTTTTGGGTTAAGCGTTCGCATATCAGTGCAACGCGGATGGAAATCGCGACATGCTGCAACGTCCGGCAAACACTTATAGCGGCGAGAGCTGGGCCAGTGCCGCGGCCGCCGGAAATCTGCCGGAACGGCTGGTGATCGTCACCGACGCCTGGCATCCCCAGGTCAACGGCGTCGTGCGTTCGATCGAGAACACCAATCGCGAATTGGCGAAGATGGGCGTTGAGGTTTCGATGGTGACGCCGGAGCGCTTCAACAGCGTCCCCTGCCCGACCTATCCGGAGATCCGCCTGTCGATCACCAGTTACCGTCGTGTCGCGCGCGAGATCGAAAAGCATAATCCCACCTATGTGCACATCGCCACCGAAGGTCCGCTGGGGCTGACCGCTCGCCGCTGGTGCCTGCGCAAGCGCATGCCCTTCTCCACCAGCTATCACACCCGCTTTCCCGAATATGTTTCCGCCCGCCTGCCGATTCCGCAAAGCTGGCTCTATGCCTTCGTACGCTGGTTCCACAATGGCGGCGCCGGCTGCATGGTCGCGACCCCCAGCCTTGCCCGCGATCTGTCGGCCCGCGGCATTAAGAACCTGATGCCCTGGACCCGCGGTATCGACGCGACGCAATTTCATCCCATGCCGCTCGAAGACAAGCCTTTCGGCCTGTCTCGCCCGATTTTCATGACGGTCGGCCGCGTGGCGCTGGAAAAGAACCTGCCGGCCTTTCTCAATCTCGACCTGCCCGGCTCGAAGGTTGTCGTTGGTGATGGCCCAGCGCGCGTGGAACTGGAGCAGCGCTATCCCGATGTGCACTTTACCGGCGTAAAATTCGGCGAGGATCTGGCAAAAATCTATGCCCAGGCCGACGTCTTCGTCTTCCCGTCGCTCACCGACACCTTTGGCAATACTATCCTGGAAGCGCTGGCATCGGGCGTACCTGTGGCGGCCTACCCGGTCACCGGCCCGCTGGATATCATCGGCGAGGATAGCGAGGTCGGGGCGCTCGATGCGGATCTGCGCGTCGCCTGCCTTGCCGCCCTCTCCGCCTCCCGCGAGAAAGCGCGCGCGCTGGCCATGCAATATTCCTGGGAAGCGGCAACGCTGCAATTCATCAACAATATCCGCGCCGCCAACGGCGTCATCACGCCGAAATGGAAGAAGGCCTGGCAATTCGCCAAGTCGCTTCCGAGAAGCAGAAAGCCCGGCGAAACTGCCGGGCCTCTGCCGTCCGCAGACTGATCGCCCTTACTTATGCAAAGCGTTGCGAAGCGTGTCGTTCGCGACCTTGATCGCGCTGCGGACCGCCGGCGTTTCGGTAATCGCATTCAGCAGCACGAAGTCGTGGATCGTACCGTTGTAGCGGATCGAGGTGACCTTGACGCCGGCCTGGCTGAGCTTGCGGCCATAGGCCTCGCCTTCGTCGCGAAGGACGTCATTTTCATCGGTGATGATCAGAGCCGGCGGCAGACCGTTCAACTGTTCGAGCGATGCCTGCAGCGGCGAAGCGGTCGGTTCCTTGCGCTTGGCCTCATCTGGCAGATAGGCGTTCCAGAACCACTTCATCGCTTCCTTCGTCAGCCAGGGGCCATTGGCGAACTCATTGTAGGAACCATTGTCGAAATTGGCGTCGGTGACGGGGTAGAACAGCACCTGCTGGTCGATGGCGGGACCGCCGCGCTCCTTGGCAAGCAGGGTCACCACGGCCGCCATATTGCCGCCGACGCTGTCGCCTGCAACGGCGAGCCTGCTGGCGTCGAGGTTAAACTCTTTGGCATGCTCGGCGACATATTTGGTCGCGGCATAGGCCTGCTCGATGGCCACGGGATAACGGGCTTCCGGCGAGCGTTCGTAGTCCACGAAGACGACAGCGGCATCAGCGCCGTTGGCGATCTCGCGCACCAGCCGGTCATGCGTGTCAGCATCGCCGAGCACCCAGCCACCGCCGTGGAAATAGAGAATAACCGGCAGCGTACCCTTGGCATGTTCCGGGCGGACGATGCGCAGCTTGATGCTGCCGGTCGGGCCTGATTTGACGACCTTGTCTTCTTCCTTGGCCGCCAGCTTCTTGACATCGCCCTTCTGCGCACCCGCCAGCACATTGCGGGCATCGGCAGGCGACAGCGTGTAGATCGGCTTGGCGCCGGCAAGACTATCGATGAACTTCTGTGTTGTCGGCTCGAGTACCGGATCGGCCAGGGCGCCGGCGGCGGAGGCTGCCAGAAGTGCGGCTGCGGAAATTGCGGTCTTGATGGTCGACATTGTCTTGTCCTCTCGGTTTCAGTGTTCGTCTCGAACACGGTTTACATCGCGCACGATTATTTATCGAGCAACTAAAATTGCGGCATGCCTGCCATGCACAAAACACGCTTGCGATTATTTATCGTGCGATATAAATTCGGTCAGTTTTGGAGATGCCCCATGCAGGATCAGTTGAAGCTCGACAATTTCATCTGCTTTGCCGTCTATACGGCAAGTCATGCTTTGAACCGCGTCTACAAGCCGCTTCTCGACGCGCTCCGCCTCACCTATCCACAATATCTGGCCATGGTCGCGTTATGGGAAAAAGACGGGCAGACTGTCGGCGGCCTCAGCGAAAAGCTGTTCCTGGAATCGAGCACGCTGACGCCACTGCTCAAGCGCTTGGAAAGCGCCGGCTATATCAGGCGCGAACGCAGCAACGAGGACGAACGCGTCGTCGTCATTCGGCTCAGCGAGGCGGGTAATCGCCTGAAGGAAAAAGCGATCGGCATTCCCGGCTGCATCGTGGAAGCGAGCGGCCGTGATGCGGCGGATCTTACTCGGCTCCAGGCTGAGGTCGTGGCGCTGCGTGAGGCGCTGAATAAGAGCATGGTTTAGGCTCAGGGCGATCGAGATCGGTGGTGCTTGGGCCCCCCCCAACCCAGCGCCTTAGAACAGGATGATTTTAGACCCGGTCGGCCTAAAATCTGAATCCTGTTCTAAATTAAAGAGTTAGAGCATGATGTCGTCCGAAACCGCTCACACTTTTCGGCATCATGCTCTAGCCCCTACGTCCGCTTCTTCTTCGACTCGAACGGATTCTCAGCCGAACGGAAATGGATCCGGATCGGCACGCTCGGCATGTCGAAATCGGCGCGCAGCCCGTTGATCAGATAGCGCGTATAGGATTCCGGCAGCGCGTCGGAACGCGTGCAGGAGATCATGAAGGCCGGCGGGCGGGCCTTCACCTGGGTCATGTATTTCAGCTTGATCCGCCGGCCGGAGACGGCCGGTGGCGGATGCTGGATCTGCTGCGTTTCCAGCCAGCGGTTGAGCTTTGCCGTCGAGATGCGCTTGTTCCAGACCCGGTCGGTATCGATGATCGACTGCATCAGCTTGTCGAGCCCCCAGCCGGTCTGGCCGGAGATCGGCACGGCGCGGATGCCGCGCGCCTGCGGCAGCAGCCGGTCGGTCTTTTCACGCAGGTCGGCAAGCACCGCCTGCCGGTCCTCGATCATGTCCCATTTGTTGAAGGCGAGAACGGCGGCGCGCCCCTCGCGCAACACGAGATCGACGATCTGCAGGTCCTGCTTCTCGAAGGGGATCGTCGCATCGAAGACGATGACCACGGTCTCGGCGAAACGGATGGCGCGCAGAGCATCGGCGACCGAAAGCTTCTCCAGCTTTTCGGTTACCCGAGCCTTGCGACGCATACCTGCGGTGTCGAACATCTTGATGGTGCGGCCGCGCCAATCCCATTCGACCGATATGGAGTCGCGGGTAATGCCGGCCTCCGGCCCGGTCAGCAGCCGGTCCTCACCGAGGAAACGGTTGATCAGCGTCGACTTGCCCGCATTCGGCCGGCCGACGATCGCCACCCTGAGCGGCTTGGTGTCGTCGTAGATCGGCTCTTCGTCCTCGCCGTCGGCCTCGTTTTCGCTCGGCGGAATGTCGACATCGGTAACCGCGACATCCTCCTTGGCATAGGCGCGGTCCTTGCCGATCGCCGCGACGATCGCGTCGCGCAGGTCGATCATGCCCTGCCCGTGTTCGGCCGAAATCGGCGTCGGCTCGCCAAGCCCCAGCGTATAAGCGTCGTAGAAGCCGCTGTCGGAGCCGCGCGCTTCGGATTTATTGGCAACGAGCACCACCGGCTTGCCGCGCCGGCGCAGCATTTCGGCAAGAGCGGTATCAACAGGCGTCAGCCCGTTCTTGGCATCGACGACGAAAAGTGAAAGATCGGCCTCATCGATCGCCGCTTCCGTCTGGGCGCGCATCCGGCCCTGCAGACTTTCTTCGTCGGCCTCTTCCAGACCCGCCGTATCGATAATCGTAAAGGTCAGGCCCATCAGCCGCGCATCGCCCGGCCGGCGGTCGCGGGTCACGCCGGGCGTATCGTCGACGAGCGCAAGCTTCTTGCCCACCAAGCGGTTGAAAAGCGTCGACTTGCCGACATTCGGACGACCGACGATGGCGACCGTGAAACTCATACTTTTTCCTTAAAACTCAGCCCTGCGCGGCGGGCGCGTTACCGGATGCGGTAATGAGATCAAGCATCATCTGGGCGCGATTGGCAACAGGACGCGGGCTTTCGGCGTCATCGATAATTGACTGGAACCATTGCCGCGCCTGGGCCATGTTGCCTGCCTTGTAGGCGGCCAGACCGAGTGCCTCGCGCGCCGAATGGCGGAAAGCGTTGCCCGGCACGGCCATTTCCTCGATCGCGGCCGAAACCTGCTCATAGGAGCCGTTCTCGATCAGCAGCCAGCCGGCACGCATTTTGGCGGCGTCGCGCAGGGCAACGGGAACGCCGTTGTCTTTGCCGATCTCGTTGAAATCGGCGATCGCGGCGTTGGCATCGCCCTTCTGGGCCCGGACGGTCGCGGCCCGCATGCGCGCCAGCACCGGATAGGCGCCATGGCCTTCCTTCTCCAGCTTGTCGAGCGCGGCCAGCGCCTCATCGTTCTTGTTCTCGTCGGCAAGCTTCATCGCCGCCAGAAACTGGTCGCCGGCGCTGGAGGAGCGGGTATCATCCCAATATTCGTAGAGAACCTTGCCGGCGGTGCCGAGAACGATCAGAATGGCGACGACAATGATATAGCGGCCGAACCGGCGCCAGACGCCCTTCATCTGGTCTGACCGCAATTCCTCATTGACTTCACGGATGAAGCTGTCGTCGTTGAATGCCATTCTCGTCTCCGGCCGCGGAAATACCTATACGCATGTGCATGACACGCACATTTCCGGCCTTCTACCCCATTTTGCCGCCGTTGTAAGGGGGATGTGAAAGATTCGTCACATGGCGAGCGGCGAAACGCCGATCAGCCATACGTGCAGCTTCCAGATGATCAGCGCCCAGAGGACGATGCCGATAACGGCGGCATAGACGTCGTACTTGGTCGAGACGAAGGGCCGGAGCGTGATTTCCCCCGCCCGCTCGCGGCGCTTGAGCGAAATCCGCACGATCACGCCCCAGGCAAGGAACGCCGCAAACAGCAGCACCGACGACGTCTCGCCATTGGCAAGAAGATGCGCCAGCGCCCAGATCTTCACCGACAGCACCATCGGATGTTTGGTCTTCGTCGCAATATGCCCCGCCGGCAGCAGCGAGGCGACGAGACAGATGATCGCGATCAGCATCAGCGTGATCGTGATATGCGCCATCCAGACCGGCGGATTGTACAGCATGCCGGTCACCTGCCGGGCCTGGCCGAAACCGTAGATCAGAAGGATCAGCGTGGCGATGCTCGCAATCGAATAACCGGCCCGCCAGCCATTCTCGCCGAGGCGCGCGATCATCGAGCGGCGCAGATCCGGAGCCACCACCCGCACCAGATGCACCCCGAGAAAAAGTATGATGCCGACGATAAGCAGTGCCATTGCGGTCCCTTCCGTGCAGTTTGACATGACTTAGCGGTTTGCGGGAAAAAACGCCAGTTGTGACCGCAGCTTCGCCGCAATTCTGTCGGAGGGAAACCACGAACAAATTGTCGCGGTGCCCATGTCTCGTCCTCTCCTCGCCACCTGCCTGGTTGCCTCCCTCGTTCCTCCCGCGGCGGCAGAGGCGGCCGACCCGCCGAAGCAACTCGTCATCATCTCCTTTGACGGCGCCCACGACAACGCGCTCTGGCTGAAGAGCCGCGAGATGGCGGCGAAGAACGGCGCCCATTTTACCTATTTCCTTTCCTGCACCTTTCTGATGAACGAGGCGGCGAAGAAGGCCTATCAGGCGCCGCACCAGAAACCCGGAAAATCCAATGTCGGCTTTGCCCGGAGCGACGACGAGATCCGCGAGCGCCTCGGCAATATCTGGCACGCCCATCTCGAAGGTCACGACATAGCAAGCCATGCCTGCGGCCATTTCGACGGCCGCCTCTGGAGCGAGGCCGACTGGTTCGCCGAATACGCGACCTTCCATGCGACGTTGAAAAACGCCTGGAAGAGCGTCGGCCTCGACGAGCCGGCCGACTGGCAGGACCTTGTCGATCATGGCATCAAGGGTTTTCGCGCCCCCTACCTCTCGGCAACGGCAGGCGCCGATATGATCGCCGCCGAAAAGAAGGCCGGCTTCACCTACGATGCAAGCCTCGTCACCAAAGGCCCGGCCATGCCGGTCGAAGAGGACGGTATCCTCCGCTTCGGCCTGCCGCTGATCCCCGAAGGCCCGAGCGAAAAGCCGATCATAGGCATGGACTACAATCTCTTCGTCCGCCACTCCAAGGGCGAGGAAGACAGGGCGGATTCGAAGGAATTCGAGGATCGCTCCTATGCCGCCTTCTCCCAGGCCTTCGACCGCCAGTACAACGGCAACCGCATCCCGCTCCAGCTCGGCTTCCATTTCGTGGAGATGAACGGCGGCGCCTACTGGCGGGCGCTGGACCGCCTGGTCAGCGACGTCTGCCACCGCGCGGACGTGGCCTGCGTCAGCTATTCCGAAGCGATCCCGATGATCCAGGCGCGGGGCAAGCTGCAGCAGGCGTCGGGGCTCTGACAAGGTATTTGAATGAGGTAAGGTGTGGTGAGGTGCCGTGCTGCCCCCTCAACCCCCCTTCGGGCACCTTGTCCCCGAGGGGTGAAGGGGAAACAAGATGCCGCCTCGAGTCTCTTCTCCCCAGCGGGGAGAAGGTGGCGGCGGCGGGATTAGGGGCCACACGGCACACCAGGCATTAAAGCCACCTCCCATCCGATCAAGCCTTACCCGTCAACCATCGGCGTGCACGACGCCCACTTCGCGTTCCAGATAACGCTGATCGATTTCCGGCAGCGGTTCGTCATCGATGGCCGCCTCGAAGGCCTTCAGACGTTTGTGAATGGAAAGCAGCTCGATGATCGTCGTCCAGGAGTTGACCAGATACTGGAACGAGTTGCTGACTTGGCCGAAGGCGGTCGAGATCTGCTGAAAAATGCCGTAGGTGATGGCGCCCGCGACGATTGTCGGCACCAGCATGAAGACCACGAACAGCGCGTCAGCCTGGATATAGAAATAGCGGGCGACGTTGAAATACATATAGTGGAAATACATGCGGTAATAGTTCCGGCGAACATTCCCGAAGAGCTCTCGGACTGTTGGCGGTTGCGCCCGGTCCGGATGGTCCTCGCCGTAAACCAGTTCCTTGCGATAAGCGGCCTCGACGCGCTGGTTGCGGAAGTTCAGGCCCGGCAGCTTGATGCCGACGACTGCCAGCAGCACCGTACCGAACGCCGACCAGAAGAGCGCCAGCCAGAAGAGCGAATTTGCCACCGGGCCGATGAACGGCAGTTCCGTTACATAATGCGAGAGCGCCAGAAGAATCGGGAGGAAGACCACCAGCGTCATCACCGAGTTGATAAGGCTGATTCCGAGACCTTCGAGGGTGCTGGAAAAGCGCATCGTGTCTTCCTGAACGCGCTGTGAGGCGCCCTCGATGTGCCGCAGCTTTTCCCACTTCGACATGTAGAAATTGTTCATCGCCGTGCGCCAGCGGAAGATGTAGTGGCTGGTGAAGAAGTCGGTCATGATCGACACGAACATGCTGAGGAATGCGATCTGGCAGAAGACCCACATCAGGCTGTAAAAATTGTCGACGGAAATGCCCGGCTGCTTCGACAAGGCGTTCTGCAGAAGATCGCCGAATGGCCGGCGCCAATTGTTGATCACGACGCTGATCTGGACACCGAAATAGGTCACGAAGATGATCAGTGCCGAACCCCAGATCGACCACAGCTTCCAGGGGTGATGCAGCGCCTTCACATGCCATGCGCCGCAGAAGATTACTGCCGACAGAAGAAAATAACTGTAAAACCAGACGTTTTCCGACATCAGGAAAAACGAGAGGTCAATCGCTTGTTGCTCCTCGGGAACCGGTGCGTAGCCGAGCGATGCACCGAGACCGGCGGCAAAAAGATACCAACCAGCAATGGAAACCAGGGTCCAAATGACGAGCGAAGTGAAGAACGCCTTGGGCTGGGGAAAAAACGAATGAAACACGGGGAGCTTTGCTTTCCTGAACTGTGAGTTTCGGCAGTGTCGCGGAACACTGATTGTGCCGGAAACTAAGGCAGTTCGAAGGAAGCAGCAATGGCTTCGGCCGATTGTTACGGAGATGTAACCGGTTAGGCGACTTTCTTGATCACCGGCATCACCAGCGCGCCGCAGACCAGGAGTGCAGCGGCTGCGATCACCGTTGGGACGGTGAAACTGCCTGAGCGTTCGGCGATCCAGCCGGCAACGATTGGCCCCACGATCTGACCGAGGCCGAAGGCGGCGGTCATCATGGCCAGGATCCGCCGCGGACTCTTGGGCGAAAGCTTGCGGCCGATCTGCAGCCCGTAAGCGGTGATCGCCAGGAACGTCGCGCCGAACAGTGCGCCGCCGATCAGCGGTGCGACCGAAGGCGGCAGCGCCACCGTCGCAAGCACGCCGGCCGCCTCGACCAGAAGCGCCGCGACATAGACGCCGCCGAGCCCGAGCGGCCTCACCAGCGGCTTCCAGGCAAACAGCGCCACCGCCGCCGTCACACCGGCGATGAACCAGCAGAGGAATTCAACGAAAGCTCCCGTTGCCGCGAGGCGGGCGATGGTGACGAGGAAGGTCGCGGTGATGACATAGCCGAAGCCGAACAGGCCGTAGGACAGGGTTACCAGCACCATCGGCCGGCTCCAGATGAGCGCCGGCTCCTTGCCCGCCTGCGCCGTTTGCGCCGGCGCCGACGGCAGCAGAAGATAGACGGCGACGAGACTTATCGCACAATAGATCGCCCCGCCGATCCAGTCGGCGCGCCAGCCGCCCGGCCCGTCGTGAAAGCCGAGACCCACCAATAGCACCATCACCGAGGATAGTGCGATCCCCGCCCCCGGGCCGCCGAAATGCGCCGCTTGCACATGGTCGTTGCCGGCCGCCGCCCCGTGACTGAGCACGATCGACGAGGTGAAGACCATCGCAAAGGCGCTGGCGAGGCCGGCCAGGAAGCGGATGACGGCGAAGACCGCGACGGAATCGGTGGCGGCCATGGCCGCGAGCAGAATTGCGGTGGCAAGCAGCGCCGAGAGTGCCACCAGCCGCTCGCGCCCCGCCGCCCAGCCATAGGCCGCAAGCACGGCGCCGACGAGATAGCCGACGAAATTCGCCGAGGCGATGAAGCCCGCATCCGCTGCCGAAAGCGGCACCCCGCTGATCATCCCCGGCAGGATCGGCGTGTAGGAGAAGCGCCCGAACCCCATGGCCGCCGCCATGGCAACGGCGCCGGCACCGGCAGTGGCAACGAGGTTCGGCTGGGAGTGAGGCGGGCGGGAAAGCATGCAGTGCTTATCGCGCCGCAGCACCGGCATCGCAAACGACTATTTCTGATCGGTCGATCAATTTCCGGAAAGGTCGAAAAAATCTCGGCTCGCCTTGAAAGTGAGTATCTTACGACATATGTTTTACGACATATCCAACGATACATCTAGCGATGAAGGGAAAAGCCATGAGAGGTTTTAAAGGCGGCATGTTCGGCGAAGCGTTTCGCATGGGCCGCAAATTCGCGGCAGGCGATCTGCAGCTCGTCATCCTGGCCTTGCTCGCTGAGCAGCCGCGCCATGGTTACGAATTGATTAAGTTGCTGGAGGAGCGTTCCGGCGGCTTCTATGTGCCGAGCCCCGGCGTCATCTATCCCGCACTCACCTATCTTGAGGAAACCGGTCTTGCCGAAGTTGAGAGCGAGGGCACCAAGAAGCTTTATCGCATCACCGAGGCCGGACGCCGCCGCGTCGAGGAAAACCGCGACATGATCCTGCACACACTCGCCAAGCTCGAACGCATCGGCGAGAAGATGGCCTATGTAAAGCGCGTTTTCGAAACCGACCGCCACGGCGCCGACAGCGATGACGGCGACTTCATGCAGGACGGCGGCGACATCCGCGCTGCCCGCATGTTGCTGCGCTCGGCGCTTAGGATGCGCTATCCCTGGTCGAAAGCCGAAGCCGCCCGCATCGCCGGAATATTGGAACGCGCTGCGACGGAGATCTTGCAGGGCGGCAAGCCGTAAACGCGGGGGTGAAGACGGGGCGGTGCCAAGGATGAGGCGCAGGCGACACACGCACAGCCTCCAAGAGAGCCTCATCCTGAGGTACCCCGGAGGGGGCCGAAGGGCAAGGCGGGTGCGCTGACGCCCCACCAAGGAATACCCTGAGCTTCCTACGACCGCCCGTCCGGCAAAGTCAAAATCACCGGTCCGTTGCGAGTCGCGACCACCGTGTGCTCATATTGCACGGTCGGCGCCTTCGGATCGGCATAAAGTGTCCATGCATCGTCGCCGCCCTCGGCCCATGTGGCGCCGAGTGAAAGGAACGGCTCGACCGTAAAGACGAGACCATCCGTCATGACCCGCTTTTCCGATGGATCCGGCCAGGTCGAGAGCTCGGCCGGCTCCTCGTGCAGCGAACGGCCGACCCCGTGGCTCGCCAGATTGGCGACCAGCGTGTAGCGGTTCTTCTGGGCGAAAGCGCCGACCGCGGTACCGATCTTTGCCAGCGGCTCACCCGATTTCACCTGGTTCAGCCCGACCCAGAGCGCCCGCCGTCCGTCGCGGCAGAGCCGTTCGATCTTTGGCTTGACCGGCGGCATAGCAAAGGAAGCGCCGGTATCGGCGAAGAAGCCGTCTTTCTCGGCCGAGACGTCGATATTGATCAGGTCGCCGGCCTGAATGACACGTGGCCCGGGAATGCCGTGGGCGATTTCCTCGTTGACGCTGATGCAGGTGGCGCCGGGAAACTGGTAGCAGAATTCCGGCGCCGAGCGCGCGCCGGAATCCTCAAGCACCTTGCGGCCGATCCGGTCGAGCTCCAGCGTCGTCATGCCCGGCTCCATCGTTGCCGCCATCACCTGGATGGCGTTGGCGCAGATCCGGCCGATCTCCTTGAGCTTTGTCAGTTCATCGTCGTTTGCGATAACCATTCGTATCTTCCGGCCTTGCGGGCGCGGCGCAGCCGCCTCAAGCGGTGGCTTTCGCCCCTTCGTCACTTTCAGTCAATGCCTTTCTGACGATCGGCGCGACTTTCGTCCCGTAGAGCTCGATGCCGCGCATGATCTCAGCATGTGGCATCAGGCCGATCGCCATCTGCAATAGGAAGCGGTCGTTCCTGAAAAGCCTGTGATGAGCGATGATCTTTTCCGCGACCGCCTCCGGATCGCCGACGAACAGCGCGCCGTTCGGCCCGCGCGACAGGTCGAACTGCGCCCGGCTGGTCGGTCCCCAACCGCGCTCGCGGCCGATGCGGTTCATCACTTCGGCCTGCGGCCCGTAAAACCGGTCGGCGGCGGCCTCGGTCGTATCGGCGATGAATCCGTGAACATTGATGCTGGTCTTCAGCTTCGCCTGGTCCTGCCCTGCGCGGCGCGCCGCCTCGCGATAGAGATCGAAAAGCGGAGCGAATCGGCGCGGTTCGCCGCCGATGATTGCGAGCGCCACCGGCAGACCGAGCGCGCCGGCGCGCGCCACGGACTGCGGCGTACCGCCGACCGCAACCCACAACGGCAGCGGATCCTGCAATGGCCTGGGATAGACGCCGCGCCCACGGATCGGCGCGCGAAGCTCGCCTTCCCATTCCACCGTCTCGCTGTCGCGCAGCGCCAGGAGCAGATCGAGCTTCTCTTCGAAAAGCTGGTCGTAATCTTCGAGATTGTAGCCGAACAGCGGGAAGGACTCGATAAAGGAGCCCCGCCCCGCCATGATTTCGGCCCGGCCGTTGGAAATCAGATCGAGCGTCGCAAATTGCTGAAAGACGCGCACGGGATCGTCGGAAGAGAGCACGGTGACGGCGCTCGTCAGCCGGATATTCCTGGTCTTGACGGCTGCCGCCGCCAGTGCGACGGCGGGAGCCGACGCCGCATAATCCGGCCGGTGATGTTCGCCGAGCCCGAAGACATCGAGGCCCACCTGATCGGCAAGTGCGATCTCCTCGATCAGATGCTTCAGCCGTTCAGCCCCCTCCGCTCCCTTGCCGCGGGAAGGGTTAGGATTGACGTCCGCAAAGGTGTAAAGGCCGAGTTCCATTGTCCGCATCCTGTTGCATTCCGCCCGGAGATAAGGATCGCCGAGACCGGGCGCAAATACAAACTCTGGAACAGAATGTTCGAGAATTTCGATAGCGGTGGTATGTCCTATTGGTTGCGTCGTAAAGAGTCTCTGCGCCGTTTGCACAGCGCTGCTGGATTCCTGTGACAAGCAGAGGAATCCAGCAGTCGCGGGTCCACGCGACGGAGACTCGTCACAGACTGAGCAGATGAAACGAAATATGCTCCCACTCAGGATTATCCCGCTCGATCAGATTAAGCTTCCACTGCCGCGGCCATTTCTTGATCGTCTTCTCCCGCGTGATCGCTATCGTCAGCAGATCATGCTCCTCAAACCACACCAGCGTCTTGACGCCATATTTCGATGTGAAGCCCGGTGTCACAGCTCATTCTGATGCTCGTATAATCGCCCGGCTAGGTCCCGCGTCACGCCGGTAGAGAGCGTGCCGTTGAGTGCAGATGCGAGGATGTGGACGTATCCTTTCACGTCTGCAAATTGACACAGGCTACATCCGACGTCGACCGAGACATCGCCACACCCAACTCAACATTCCACTCTAAAATCAACGACTTCACAGCTTCCGCGGAATCAGCTTCCAAGCAACCTCAAACCCTACTTGAAGCATCGGGACGGCGCCGCCCAGCGCGCCACTTTACCCGGCGCTCACATCTTCGCCAGCAATTCCGCCAGCTGGTCCGCAGCCTTGCCCCATCCCTCGTGGAAACCCATCTTCTCGTGCGCTTCCTTGTCCTCGGCCCGCCAGTGCAGTGCCTTGGCCGTATATTTCGTCCTGCCATTGCCGAGGTCCTCGAGCAGGATAACCCCCGTGAAGAAAGGTTTTTCGGCAAGGACCCAGGCGCTGGAATAGGCATCGGTAAAGACGATTTTCTCGCTCTCGACGAGCTCGAGATAAACGCCGCGGTTCGGATACTGATTGCCTTCGGGATCCTGCATGACGATGACATTGGAGCCGCCGGGGCGGACGTCGAGCGTCGCTTCCGCGACACTCCAGGGTCGCGGTACGAACCACTGTTTCAGCAGGTCGGGATCGGTCCATGCCTTATAGATCTTCTCACGCGGGGCGTCGAATTCGCGAACCAGGGTGAGTTCATGTTGCGTGCTTGCGGTCATTTCCACATCTCTCCATTTGAATGAGACTTGTTTCCTGTCAGGTTGTTACAAGGACGTGTCGAACTTCGCCGTTCCGACAGCGCGCCGCTTTTTCCTGACTAATTTGCGATCGGCTGCGTGGGCTCTTCCTGCATCTTGTCGATCTGCCGGCGGATATGGGCCGCCTCGGCCGCCGAATGGGCAAGCGCGATGGCGCGATCGAAGGCTTCGCGCGCCTGGCAGGTCAAGCCGAGCTGCTGCAGCAGCCCGCCCCGCAGGCCGTGATAGTAGAAATAGCCGCCGAGCTTCTCGCCAAGCGTATCAATGAGATCGAGCGCGTCCTTTGGCCCGTGCAATTTGGAAACAGCGACCGCGCGATTGAGCGTCACGACAGGGGAAGGCTGAACACGCTCCAGCGCGCGATAGAGCAGATCGATTTCCACCCAGTCGGTATCGTCAGCGCGTTTCGCACGAGAATGGATGGCGGCGATGGCCGCCTGAAGCTGATAAGGGCCGGGCTGGCGGTGCCGCAGCGCCTTGTCGAGCAGCGCCAGCGCTTCGTTGATGAAGGGCTGGTTCCAAAGCGAACGGTTCTGATCTTCGAGCAGCACGATTTCGCCCTCGGCGCTGAAGCGCGCCGGCCGGCGTGAAATCTGCAGAAGCATGAGCGCAAGCAGCCCCATCAGCTCCGGTTCGGCGGGAAAAATGTGCAGCATCAGCCGCCCCAGCCGAATCGCCTCATCACTGAAGGCGGCGGCTTCATGCTTCGGGTCGGCCTGACTGTAGCCCTCATTGAAGATGAGGTAGATCATCGTGCTGACGATCGAGAGACGTTCGGCCCTCTCCTCAGGACTCGGCGTTTCGAACGGCACGCCGGCCTTTGCGACGCGCGCCTTAGCCCGGGTGATGCGCTGCTCCATGGCGCTTTCGGAGACCAGGAATGCGCGGGCGATCTGCTGCACCGAAAGGCCGGACACGATGCGCAGCGCCAGCGCGATCTGCTGGGTGGCCGGCAGGTCCGGATGGCAGCAGATAAAAAGTAGCCGCAGGATATCGTCGCGATAATTGGAATCGTCCAGCCGCTCGGCGATATCGCTTTCGGCATCCTCGGTATCGGAAATAACATCCTCATCCGGCAGCGCCTGAAGCTTCGACCGCTTGCGCACCGCATCGATCCCGCTGTTGCGGCCGACGAATATGAGCCAGGCCGTCGGATCGCGTGGCGGTCCTTTCTCCGGCCAGGTCCGGATCGCCCTCAGGCATGCCTCCTGAAACGCCTCTTCCGCCGTGTCGAGATCGCGGAAATAGCGCAGCAGCGCACCAAGCGCCTTCGGGCGGGCCGAGGCAAGAGCAAGGTCGATCCAGGCAATATCGGTCATGATGCAGCATCTCCCGGCCTGAAGACGTAGAACGGCCGAATTTCGTAAGAGGTCGAACCGGGATTGACCGATGAAAGCTGCTTCGAGAAGGCCACGGCCTCGTCGAGGGTTTCGAAGTCAACCACGTAGAAGCCGAGAAGCGCCTCTTTTGTTTCCGCAAAAGGCCCGTCGATGACCAAGGGCTCGTCCTTGCCTTTGCGCACCGTGGTCGCAGCCGTCGTCGGCATCAGCCGCCCGACGGGACCGAGCTTGCCGGCTTTCGCCAGCGGCTCCTGCACGGCGTAAAGTTTCTCCATGACGGCAGCCTCCTCCTCCTGGGTCCAGGCGAAGACGGTTTCCTCGTGAGCGTAACAAAGGATTGCATAATGCATCGGGTCACTCCTCTTTCCGAATGACGAAGGAGTAACCGCTTGGCCGACAGGTCGCATCAAAAAATTATCGTGGTCAGCTGCGCCCGAAGGAACGATCGGCCGCAGTTGAAGACTAGCTCTCGCTCAGCGTCCGCCGGACAGCACTCTTCCAACCCTTGAGCTTGGCCGCCCGCACCTTCTCATCCATATCGGGCTCGAACCGCCGGTCGCGTTTCCACGTCGCCGAAAAGCCGTCCCTGTCGGGCCAGACCCCAGCCCGGCTGCCGGCGAGCCAGGCGGCACCGAGCGCCGTCGTCTCGAGAATGACCGGGCGGTCGACGGGGGCATCGAGCAGGTCGGCGAGGCGCTGCATCGTCCAGTCGGAGGCGACCATGCCGCCGTCGACGCGTAGCACGGTATCCTCGGTGCCGTTCTTCCAGTCCTTCTGCATCGCGTCGAGCAGGTCCCGCGTCTGGTAACAGACGGCTTCGAGCGCCGCTCGGGAGAATTCCGCCGGGCCGGTATTGCGTGTCAGCCCGAATATGGCACCGCGCGCCTTGGCGTCCCAATGCGGCGCGCCCAGCCCGGTAAAGGCGGGCACGAGATAGACCTCCTGCGTCGGATCAGCCTTTTCGGCAAGCGTGTTGGTCTCGGCGGCGCTGCCGATGATCCCGAGTCCGTCCCGCAGCCATTGCACCGCTGCGCCGGCGATGAAGATCGACCCCTCGAGGGCATAGGTCGTCTCACCGTTCAGGCGATAGGCGATGGTGGTCAGCAGTCGGTTTTTCGAGCGGACCATATCGGCGCCGGTGTTGAGCAGTGCGAAACAGCCGGTGCCATAGGTCGATTTCAGCATGCCCGGCGCAAAACAGGCCTGACCGATGGTTGCCGCCTGCTGGTCGCCGGCAACGCCGAGGATCGGGATCGGCGCGCCGAAGATATTGGCGTCGACCGTCCCGAAATCGGCGGCGCAATCCTTCACCTCCGGCAGCATGGCGGCCGGCACGCGCAGAATATCGAGCAGATCCTCGTCCCAGCTATTTTCGGCGATGTTGTACATCAGGGTGCGCGAGGCGTTGGTGGCGTCGGTGACGAAACTCTTGCCGCCGGTCAGCCGCCAGATCAGGAAGGTGTCGATCGTCCCGAAGCAGAGATCGCCCTTGGCGGCGCGCGCACGCGCGCCCTTCACGTTGGCGAGCATCCAGGAAAGCTTCGTTCCGGAGAAATAGGGATCGAGGAGCAGGCCGGTCTTCTTGGTGAACAGCCGCTCGAGATCCTGCCGCTTCAGATTATCGCAATAGCTCGCCGTGCGCCGGTCCTGCCAGACGATGGCATTCTGGATCGGCCGGCCCGTCTCGCGCTCCCATACGACGACCGTCTCGCGCTGATTGGTAATGCCGAGTGCAGCAACATCGCTCGCCGTAATCCCGGCGTCGCGCAAAGCCATGTTGACGGTCGAAACGACCGAATCCCAGATCTCCTCGGCATCGTGCTCCACCCAGCCGGAACGCGGATAGATTTGCGTGAATTCCTTCTGGCCCTTGCCGGCGACATGCATATCACCATTGAAGACGATCGCCCGCGTCGATGTCGTTCCCTGATCGATCGCCAGAACATATCCACTCATCAAAGCCCTCCTCAAACATATCATTATCGTTGCAAATCAATAGGACACGGATACCGATGAGAAAAGCGAATAAAGCGGAATTGCCAGTCCGCCGGCTTTGGGCATAACCTCGCCGGCAACGCTGCACCGCGGCATCCGCCCCAGGGAGAAAAACATGAGCAGATCAGTCGTCGTCACCGGTTCCACCAGCGGCATCGGTCTTGCGATCGCCACCGCCTTCGCCGAAGCGGGCGACAACGTCGTCATCAATGGCTTCGGAAATGCCGATGAAATCAAGGCAATCGTCGAACGGCTTGAATCGATGTCGAAGGGCCGGGCGATCTACCATCCGGCCGACATGACGAAGCCCGCTGAAATCGCCGACCTGATCGAAACGGCAGCAAAGCGCTTCGGCACCGTCGATGTCCTGGTCAACAACGCCGGCATACAGCATGTCGAGAAGATCGAGGATTTCCCGATCGAGAAATGGGACCAGATCATCGCGATCAATCTGTCGAGCTCTTTTCACACCATGCGCGCCGCGATCCCGCTGATGAAAACGAAGAAGCATGGCCGCATCATCAATATTGCCTCGGCGCACGGGCTCGTCGCCTCCCCCTTCAAATCCGCCTATGTCGCGGCAAAACATGGTATATTAGGACTCACGAAGACAGCGGCGCTGGAACTTGCCGAATTCGGCGTGACGGTCAATGCCATCTGCCCCGGCTACGTGCTGACGCCGCTGGTCGAAAAGCAGATACCCGATACCGCCAAGGCCCGCGGCATGACCGAGGAAGAGGTGAAGAGCGAGGTCATCCTCAAGGCGCAGCCGACGCGCGAATTCGTCAAGGCCGAAGAGATTGGCGCATTATCGCTCTACCTCGCCAGCGCCGCTGCCCGGCAGGTGACCGGAACGCACATCTCGATTGACGGTGGCTGGACGGCGGCTTAACCATTTGGAAAAAACAACCGGGAATATCATGAACGACAGCATCCGCTTCATCCTGAACGGCGAAGATATCGCGCTCACCCATGTCGGGCCGACCGATACGCTTCTCGATTTTCTCCGGTTGAAGCGGCGCCTGACGGGTACCAAGGAAGGCTGCGCCGAAGGCGATTGCGGCGCCTGCACCGTGCTCGTCGGGCGTCTGGCCGACGGCAAGCTTGCCTATGAAACGGTCAATGCCTGCATTCGTTTCATCGGTTCGCTGCATGCTACCCATGTGGTGACGGTCGAGCATCTGGCCGGGCGGGACGGCGTGCTGCATCCGGTGCAACAGGCGTTGGTCGATTGTCATGGCTCGCAATGCGGCTTTTGCACCCCGGGCTTCGTCATGTCGCTCTATGGCCTCTGGCTGACGAAGGAAAATCCCGGCCGTCGCGAGATCGAAAAGGCGCTGCAAGGCAATCTCTGTCGCTGCACGGGTTACGAGCCGATCGTCAAGGCGGCCGAGCAGGTGAGCCTGACGCGGCCGAGCGCGCTCTTCGATCCGCTGCAGCGGACGCGCTCGGAAATCATTGCGCGGCTCTGGGCCCAGCAGGCGAGCGGCACCATCCGGATCACCTGCGGCGAAGACCGGCTGATCGTTCCGGCGTCGGTTCAGGCTCTGGCGGAAGTCCTATCGCAGGAACCCGAGGCGACCATCGTTGCCGGCGCGACCGATGTCGGCCTCTGGGTGACGAAGCAGATGCGACGGCTGAGCCCGGTCGTTTTCATCAATCATCTGAGCGAATTGCAGTCGGCCAAGGAAAGCGAAGACGGCGTCACCGTCGGCGCCGGTGTCAGCTACACCAGGGCTTTCGAAGCGATCGCCCCGAAAATCCCGGCGCTCGGAAGGCTGATCGACCGTATCGGCGGCGAGCAGGTGCGCAATATGGGCACGATCGGCGGCAATATCGCCAACGGTTCGCCAATCGGCGACAGCCCGCCGCCGTTGATCGCGCTCGGCGCGACGCTGACGCTGCGCTCCCTGGAAGGCCGCCGCAAGATGCCGCTCGAAGATTTCTTCATCGCCTATGGCAAGCAGGATCGCAGGCCCGGCGAATTTGTCGAGAGCGTGTTCGTGCCCTATCCCAAGCCCACCAGCCGCTTTGCCGCCTACAAGATCACCAAGCGGCGCGACGAGGACATCACCGCCGTGCTCGGCGCCTTCCTGCTGACGCTCGATGCGGCCGACATAGTCACCGACATCCGCATCGCCTTCGGCGGCATGGCGGCAACGCCGAAACGCGCTCAAGCTGTCGAAGCCGCGCTGATCGGCAAATCATGGACGGAAGCGACGATCGACGCCGCTCGCCCCGCCTTCGATGCCGACTTCCAGCCCCTGACCGACTGGCGCGCCACGGCGGAATACCGGCAGCTGACGGCGAAGAACCTGCTGACGCGCTTCTATCTGGAAACAGTGGGCGCGCCGGCGGAGCTGAAGCGGTTCGAGGAGGTGGCGTGATGGAGACCGCTCACGTTCGCGCAAGCCAACCCCCTCATCCGGCTCATCCGGCTGCCGCCACCTTCTCCCTGCTGGGGAGAAGAGACAACACGCCGCGTCTCGACCCTCTCTTCTCCCCAGCGGAGAGAAGGTGCCCGATAGGGCGGATGAGAGGGGCGAGCGGCGCTGAGCCGCGAGCGCCCGGAGCATCTGCGACGGGCAATCTTACGGAAGGGAGACGCTAATGGACAAGTCCACCTTCGAAGACCGCAAAGTCGTCATCTCAGGCCCGGTGCACGGTTCGCTGCGCCATGACTCAGCGCATAAACATGTCACCGGAAGTGCCGATTATATCGATGATATTCCCGAACCCGCCGGCCTGCTGCACGGCGCGCTCGGCCTTTCCGACCGGGCGCATGCCGAAATCATAAGCATCGATCTTTCCGCGGTCGCCGCCTATCCCGGCGTCGTCTGGGTTTTCACCGGCAAGGACGTGCCCGGCGTCAACGACACGAGTTCCAACGGCAGCCATGACGAGCCGCTGCTCGCCGAAACCTTGGTTCAGTTCCACGGCCAGCCGATTTTTGCCGTCATCGCCGAGACGCGCGACGCGGCGCGGCGCGCCGCCCGGCTGGCGAAGATCGACTATCGCGACCTCACGCACTGGCACGATATTGACGGCGCGCTTGCCAATGGCGGCCCGCTGGTCATCACCCCGATGACGCTCCAGCGCGGCGAGCCGGAAGCGGAAATGCCGAATGCGGCCATGAGGCTGAAGGGGCAGATGCGCATCGGCGGTCAGGAGCATTTCTATCTCGAAGGCCATGTCGCCGTGGCCATTCCCGGAGAGGACGACGAGGTCACCGTCTGGTCCTCGACCCAGCACCCGAGCGAAATCCAGCACATTGTCGGCCATGTGCTCGATATCCCGTCAAACGCGGTCACCGTCAATGTGCGCCGCATGGGCGGCGGCTTCGGTGGCAAGGAAACGCAGGGCAATCAGTTCGCAGCCCTTGCGGCGATCGCCGCCAAGAAGCTCGACCGTGCGATTAAATTCCGCCCGGACCGCGACGAGGATATGACCGCCACCGGCAAGCGCCATGATTTCCTGGTCGATTACGAAGTGGGTTTCGATGCCGAAGGCCGCATCCACGCGGTCGACGCAACCTATTCGGCGCGCTGCGGCTTCTCCTCGGATCTGTCGGGACCGGTGACCGACCGCGCCCTCTTTCATGCCGATTCCAGCTATTTCTATCCGCATGTGCATCTCCAGTCGAAACCGCTGAAAACCCACACCGTCTCCAACACCGCCTTCCGCGGCTTCGGCGGACCGCAGGGCATGCTCGGTGCCGAGCGTCTCATCGAGGAAATCGCTTACGCCCTCGGCAAGGATCCGCTCGATATCCGCAAGCTGAATTTCTACGGCCAGCCGGGCTCGGGACGGACGCTGACGCCCTACCATCAGGAGGTCGAGGACAATATCATTGCCCGCGTCGTCGAAGAGCTGGAGGATACGTCAGACTACCGGGCGCGGCGCAATGCCATCATCGGCTTCAACCGCGACAGCCGCTATATCAAGAAGGGCATCGCCCTGACGCCGGTCAAATTCGGCATCTCCTTTACCATGACCGCCTTCAACCAAGCCGGCGCCCTGGTCCATATCTATCAGGACGGCTCGATCCATCTGAACCACGGCGGCACGGAAATGGGCCAGGGCCTCTACACCAAGGTGGCGCAGGTGCTGGCCGACAGCTTCCAGGTCGATATCGACCGCGTGAAGATCACCGCGACGACGACGGCCAAGGTGCCGAACACCTCGGCAACTGCCGCCTCCTCCGGCTCGGATCTGAACGGCATGGCGGCCTTCGATGCCGCCCGCCAGATCAAGGAACGTCTCACGACCTTCGCCGCCGACAAATGGGAAGTGGCGCCTTCCGACGTCGTCTTCCTGCCCAATCGCGTGCGCGTCGGCGAGAGCGAGATTCCCTTTTCCGATTTCATCAAGCAGGCCTATTTCGCCCGCGTCCAGCTGTCGGCCGCCGGTTTCTACAAGACGCCGAAGATCCACTGGGACCGCAAGGCCGGCCGCGGCACACCCTTCTATTATTTCGCCTATGGCGCCGCCTGCACCGAGGTTTCGATCGACACACTGACCGGCGAATATCTGATCGACCGCACCGACATTCTCCACGACGTCGGCCGCTCGTTGAACCCGGCAATCGACCTCGGCCAGGTCGAGGGCGCCTTCGTGCAAGGCATGGGCTGGCTGACGACGGAAGAACTATGGTGGGACGACAAGGGGCGGCTGCGCACCCATGCACCCTCCACCTACAAGATCCCCCTCGCCTCCGACCGCCCGAAGATCTTCAATGTGCGGCTTGCCGAATGGTCGGAGAACGCGGAAGCCACCATCGGCCGCTCCAAGGCCGTCGGCGAACCGCCCTTCATGCTGGCGATCTCGGTGCTGGAAGCGCTGTCGATGGCGGTGGCGAGCGTGGCCGATTACAAGGTCTGCCCAAGGCTCGATGCGCCGGCGACGCCAGAGCGGGTGCTGATGGCGGTGGAGCGGATGAAGCGGGTGTAGGATGGGAAGGCGTCCGGCTGGCTTGTTGCTCGAGCGGAACCGGCAGAGTGGGCGACACCCCCCTCTGTCCTGCCGGACAGAGGGGGGTGAGACACGCGCGAGCGCGTCTGCCATCCTCCCATGACCAACCTTTCCACCTTCCTCGCCGCCCACCCCGACAGCATCCTCGTCGACATCACCGGCACCCAGGGCTCCACCCCGCGTGAAACCGGCACCTTCATGCTCGTCTCTCAAACCGCTTTATGGGGCACGATCGGCGGCGGGCAGTTCGAATTCATGGCGATCGCAAATGCCCGGGAGATGCTGGCGGGAACCGGCGGCGCAGCCACCATGGATATTCCGCTCGGCCCCGAAATCGGTCAGTGCTGCGGCGGGCGCACGCAACTGCGGTTTCGGCGGTTGACGCAGGCGCTAACGGATGAGCTCAAGGCAAGGGTTGCAGGCGAGATTGAGCGCCTGCCGGAGGTCTTTCTCTTTGGAGCGGGCCATGTCGGCCGGGCGCTGGCGGCAGCCCTTGCGCCGCTGCCGCTGTCGGTGACGGTCGTCGAAACCAGGCAGGAGGAATTGACCAATCTGCCGGCTGCGATGAAGACCCGGCTGGTGCCGATGCCGGAAGTGCTGGTGAAGGATATTTCGGCCGGTGGCGCGGTCGTCATCCTGACGCATGACCACGCGCTGGACTTTCTCATCGCCCGTGAAGCGCTGGCACGGGAAGATCTCGCCTATACCGGCATGATCGGTTCGGCGACCAAACGCGCCACCCTGGCAAGCTGGCTTTCCCGCGAAGGCGGCGAACGGGGCTGGATGGAGCGATTGACGCTGCCGATCGGCGGCTCGGCGGTCAGGGACAAACGCCCGGAGGTGATCGCCGCAATGACCGCCGCCGAAATCCTGACGGCGCTGGCGGCCTATCGCTTGCAGGCGTCCTCGTAATACGGCTCGCGTCCATCAAGGAAACCAAGATCGCGCTTGACGCGATCAGGCGCAGCATCGAGATCGAGGCGAGGCAGCCGGCAGAACCAACCGACCAGCCGTCCGGTAAGACGCTTGAGCACGCCAATGTTCGGCTGCGAGCGCTTCTCGTCGATAGCAAAGCAATCCATGACGTCACCTCATCAGTTTGATGGTATGAGTTGCAGTTTGCCGCCGAAAATGCTGCAATTCCAATCGAACGACCGTCTGCCTGCATCAAGAGAGCTTATCCATGAAACTGTCGAAGCAATTTCCGCTGAATGCTCTGCGCGTCTTCGAGGCCGCCGCCCGGCTCGGCAGTTTCACCAAGGCGGGCGATGAACTCGGCATGACGCAGACGGCCGTTAGCTACCAGATCAAACTGCTGGAGGAGAATGTCGGCGAGCCGCTCTTCCTGCGCCGCCCCCGCCAGATCGTGCTGACGGAGACCGGCGAACGGCTGGCGCCGAAGGTGACCGAAGCCTTCGCGATGCTGCACGACGCCATGGCGACGGCGCGCGACAGCGTCGACGGCACGCTCGCCATCAGCTCGACCCATACTTTCGCATCGAAATGGCTGGCGCCGCGCCTCGGCTCTTTCCATTTGAAGCATCCGGCCATCGCCGTGCGCTTTCAGGCGACCTCTGATATCATCGATTTTTCCCGCGAGCAGATCGATGTCGCCATCCGCTGGGGCGACGGCAACTGGCCAGGGCTGACCCTGCACCGGCTGATGGGGCTGGAGTTCACCCCGATGCTGAGCCCGAAGCTGGCGGAATCGGCCGGCGGCATCAGGGAACCGCGCGATCTGCTGAAATTCGATCTCTTCGATGCCGGCGACATCTGGTGGAAACAATGGTTCGAGGCAGCCGGCGTCACCGAGACGGATCTCGATCGCCGCCCGCGCAATCAGCTCGGCTCCCAGGCGGTGGAAGCCGACGCGGCGATGTCAGGACATGGCGTCGCCATCCTCAACCCGGCCTTCTATGCGGCCGAGATCGCCCTCGGTCGGCTCTACCAGCCCTTCGAGCTGACCCGCAGCGACGGCAAGGCTTACTGGCTAGCCTATCCCGAAAACCGCCGCAACGTGCCGAAGATCAAGGCCTTCCGCAACTGGATCCTCGAAGAGATGAAGGTGGCCGGTCAGTAGATCATCATGGATTGGACCCGGTTCATCAGCCGGGTCCACTGTTATGATACTCGTCTCAATACCCCATCTCCGGCGCATAAAAACAGCGCGGCGTATCCTCGTTCGGAAACAGACAGAGATGATAGTCGTTGTCGCCGGATTGCATCGCCTTCGTTATTGGCAGGAGGAAGACATGCGCATGCGTGACCAGCCGGTGGTCACCCGGCAGCAACGTTACGCGATATCCGCCCGGCGTCACCGCCACGCTTTTCGAAGGGATCATCTGGCAGTCGCCATTATGACTGTCGCCGTTGCAACAATAGGGGTCATAACTCCACCCTGAGGGTGCGTCGTGAGCCGTCGCCAGCGACGCATATGCAATCATCACACACGTCAGAATGCTGCGCATGGCATCTTCTCCGTCGATGAATGCGCCGCCGCTGATCCACTATTCTTATTTCATTCCGGCGGGCTCAAACATAACTGTAATCGAATCGTCATGGTTTCAAGACCTGCTGCATTAGCAGGCCGGGTATAAGCCGGAGATAATGCACAGCCTTCTCGGCAGCTTTTAGGCACGGGACAGCAGATCGACGATGCGGACACGATCGGCAGCTTCGACAAAACCGTCGGAAATGATCAGCGGAGCGCCGAAGACTTCGACGAGCCCATTGCCGACGATCCGGCCTTCGCCGTCCCGGCACGCGACAATCGGATTAGCCGTGGTCTCACTGTAGCGCAGCAGTGCGGGGAAATAGCCGGGGTCGTCGTTCAGATGCGGAAAGAACTCGAAGGGCACCAGATCGAGAGCCGCGCCATCCCGATCGGCATCCGGCGAACCGCCGGAAAACAGCGCGTCGGCGGCGATCGTCGGCGTCATCAAAATCGCCCCGGCGCTGGTTCCGACGAGTATGCCGTCATCCAGCGCCCAGGCGCGCAGCCTCTCCAGCATGCCGCTTTGGCGCAGCCGTCTCAGGAAATCGCCGGTGTGGCCGCCCGTCAGATGAATGGCATTGCAGGAAAACAGCCGGCCGATCTCCTCGTCGCCGGAAAGCGCATCGAAATCGACGAAGAGATCGAGAGAAAGCCCATAGTTGAAATAATACTGCCGTTTTTCATCGAAGAACTCGCGCCGCGGCTCCGGAGCCGAGGCGCGTTTTCGGCGATGAGCTGATCGCTGTATAGCGCGGTGATCATGTCATTCCTCCCCGGAGTTCACCGCCATTACCGAAATCGGCGTCCTGTGCGGTTCTTCAATCTCCTCTTCCCTCTCCGCCAAAATTTCCGCAATGTCGCGAGTCGGAGGAAGTTAGGGGAATTCGATGTATGAATATGCCATAGCATGGGAATGGCTGGCTTTCGCGGCACGCTGGTTCCATGTCATCACTGCGATCGCCTGGATCGGATCGTCCTTTTATTTCATCGCGCTCGATCTCGGACTGGTGAAACGCCCGCATCTGCCGCCCGGCGCCTATGGCGAGGAATGGCAGGTCCATGGCGGCGGCTTCTATCATATCCAGAAATATCTGGTGGCGCCCGCGCAAATGCCGGAGCACCTGACCTGGTTCAAATATGAGAGCTATTTTACCTGGATATCCGGCTTCCTGATGCTCTGCATCGTCTATTATGGCGGCGCCGACCTCTTCCTGATCGATCGGCATGTGCTCGATATCAGCCCGCCGGTCGCGATCCTGATCTCGCTCGCGTCGCTCGTCTTCGGCTGGATCGTCTACGACCTGCTCTGCAAGTCGCCGCTCGGCCGCAACACCTGGGGGCTGATGGCGGTGCTCTATGTCGTGCTCGTCTTCATGGCCTGGGGTTACACGCAGCTTTTCACCGGCCGCGCCGCCTTCCTGCATCTAGGCGCCTTTACCGCGACGATCATGTCGGCCAACGTCTTCATGATCATCATCCCCAACCAGAAGATCGTCGTTGCCGACCTGATCGCCGGCCGTACACCCGATCCGAAATACGGCCAGGCCGCCAAGCAGCGCTCGCTGCACAACAACTACCTGACGCTGCCCGTCATCTTCTTCATGCTGTCGAACCATTATCCGCTCGCCTTCGGCACGGCGTTCAACTGGGTGATCGCGGCGCTGGTCTTCCTGATGGGCGTCACCATCCGCCACTGGTTCAACACCACCCATGCCAGGAAAGGCCGGCCGACCTGGACCTGGATCGTCACCCTCATCCTCTTCATCCTGATTATGTGGCTTTCGACGGCGCCGAAACTGCTGACCGGCGAGAAGGATACGGCGGCGGTGGCGCCAGCCTTCCAGCAATTCGCCGGCAATCCACATTTCCCCGCCGTCAAGCAACTGGTCGCGACCCGCTGTTCCATGTGCCACGCCGCCGAACCCGTTTATGAGGGCATCGTGCGACCGCCGAAGGAGGTGATGCTCGAAAACGACGCGGAAATTGCCGCCCATGCCCGCGAGATCTATATACAGGCGGGCCGCAGCCATGCCATGCCGCCCGGCAATATCACCGATATCACGCTGGACGAACGCAAGCTGCTCGTCGCCTGGTTCGAAAGCGCAGTCGAAGGCAAGAAACAATGACGACAACACTCCTGCGCGGCCGCCTGCTGTCCTTTCATCGGGCGCCGCTCAGTCTGGCCGACAGCCAGAGTTACCTCTACGAGGAAGATGGCGGCCTGCTGATCGAAGACGGGCTGATCGCGTCGGTCGGCGCCTATGCCGACGTCCAGGCGAAGGCAGCCGCTGACGTCGTCGAGATCGACCATCGCCCGCATCTGATCCTGCCCGGCTTCATCGACATGCACCTGCATTTTCCGCAGATGCAGGTGATCGCCTCCTATGCCGCCAACCTGCTCGAATGGCTGAATACCTATACCTTTCCCGAGGAATGCCGTTTCGTCGAAAGCGCGCATGCTGAGAGGATCGCCACGCATTTCTACGACGAACTGATCCGCCATGGCACGACGACGGCGGTCGCCTATTGCTCGGTGCACAAGACCTCGGCCGACGCCTTCTTCGCCGAGGCGATGAAGCGCAACATGCGCATGGTTGGCGGCAAGGTTATGATGGACCGCAACGCGCCGCAGGGCCTGCTCGACACGCCCGAGATGGGTTATGATGAGACCCGCCAGGTGATCGCGGACTGGCACGGCAAGGGCCGCAACCACGTCGCCATCACCCCGCGCTTCGCCATCACCTCGACGCCGGCGCAGATGGAAGCCACGGGCGCCCTTGCCCGCGAATTTCCCGACCTGCACATCCAGACGCATCTGTCGGAAAATCACGACGAGATCAAATTCACCTGCGAGCTCTATCCCGAAGCGATCGACTATACCGACATCTACGCCCGCTACGGCCTGCTCGGGCCGAAAAGCCTCTTCGGCCACGCCATCCACCTCTCCGAGCGCGAAGCCGATGTCATGAGCGAGACGGGCGCCGTCGCCGTCCACTGCCCGACCTCGAACCTCTTCCTCGGCTCTGGCCTGTTTCCGCTGAAGGCGCTGGCGCGACGCGAAAAGCCGGTTCGTATCGGTGTTGCAACCGATATCGGCGGCGGCTCCAGCTATTCAATGCTGAAAACCATGGACGAGGCCTACAAGATCCAGCAGCTGCTCGGCGAACGGCTGAACCCGCTGGAAAGCTATTACTTAATGACGCGCGGCAATGCCGAGGCGCTGTCGCTGGCCGACCGGATCGGCACGCTGGACGCCGGCACTGAGGCCGATCTCGTTGTCCTCAACGCCGCCGCGACCCCGGCCATGGCGCTGAAGCTGGAAGCGGTGAAGACCCTGCCCGAAGAGCTCTTCCTTCTGCAGACGATGGGCGACGACCGGGCGGTCGCCGAAACCTATGTGGCGGGCGTCGCTTTGAAAACCGGGCTTCAGGATCGACGCAGCGACGGTAGAACGTGAATGATCTGAAACCCGTGCGCAATGTCGATGGATAGAAAGACGCGCTCTTGCTGATAGCCGAATTCAGATATGAAGGTTCAATTCATGGCCACTCCGCTCACCATCGCCGATCTGAAACAGCTCGCGCAGCGCCGCGTGCCGAAAATGTTTTTCGACTACGCGGATTCCGGCGCTTGGACGGAATCCACATATCACGCGAATGAGAGCGATTTCAGCCGGATTAAACTGCGCCAGCGGGTTTTGGTCGACATGGCCGACCGCTCGCTGGAGACGACGATGATCGGCCAGAAGGTGTCAATGCCGGTGGCCTTGGCGCCGACCGGCCTGACCGGCATGCAGCATGCCGATGGCGAGATGCTGGCGGCGCGCGCGGCGGAAGAATTCGGCGTTCCCTTCACCCTGTCGACCATGAGCATCTGCTCGATCGAGGACGTCGCATCGGTAACGACGCGCCCCTTCTGGTTCCAGCTCTACGTCATGCGGGACAAGGATTTCGTCCTCGGCCTGATCAACCGCGCCAGGGCCGCCAAATGCTCGGCGCTGGTGCTGACGGCCGACCTGCAGATCCTCGGCCAGCGTCACAAGGACCTGCGCAACGGCCTGTCGGCGCCGCCGAAATTCACGCCGAAACATGTCTGGCAGATGGCAAGCAGGCCGTTCTGGTGTCTGGATATGCTGCAGACCAAGCGCCGCACCTTCGGCAACATCATCGGCCATGCGAAAAATGTCTCCAACATCGCCTCGCTTGCCACATGGACGCATGAGCAGTTCGATCCGCGCCTTTCCTGGGCCGATGTCGCCTGGATCAAGGAGCAATGGGGCGGCCCGCTGATCATCAAGGGCGTGCTCGACCCGGAGGACGCCAGAGCAGCCGCCGATACCGGCGCCGATGCCATCGTCGTCTCCAATCACGGCGGCCGCCAGCTCGACGGCGCCCCCTCTTCGATCAGCATGCTGCCTGCAATCGTCGATGCCGTCGGCGACCGCATCGAGATCCATCTAGACGGCGGCATTCGCTCCGGTCAGGACGTGCTGAAGGCCGTGGCACTCGGAGCCAAAGGCACCTATATCGGCCGTCCCTTCCTCTACGGCCTCGGCGCCATGGGCAAAGAGGGCGTCACTCTGGCGCTCGGCATCATCCGCAAGGAGATGGACATCACCATGGCGCTCTGCGGCAAACGCGACATCAACGATGTGAACGCGTCGATCATATCGCCGCAAGGCTGAAACACAGAAATCGCCACCGGCTTAACGCGCCAATGGCCGGGCAAGCCCTGCCGGATACGCAACGGCATGCGGTTCAAGCTGGCGGCTGGCCGCTGCTCGCATTTAGCTGAAGAATCGCGAAAATCGCGAGATAGAGGACGAGCGCCAAACGCTGCTGCCAGACGATGCGGCGCGATCCGGCAATCCGCTTCTCGAGGCCACGCGGCGGCCTGTCAGGCTTGCGAAGCTGCATCCGGAACAGCAGGTCGTCGACCGCGGCAAGGCCGGCTTCCTCTGTCTCATGGCTCGCCGCGAGGCGAAACAACAGCGCATCGAAGAGAAGATGGATCGCCAGCGCAAGGACGATCCCGCAGAAAACAAGCATCAGGAGCCAACCGAGCGTTGGAGCGAAACCCCGATATCCCGCGGTGATCGGGGCGGTAATTAGCGGCAACAGCGCCGTCAGCCCGCAGAATATCGAGTTGCGGCCGAGATTTCGCGCCGCCGCGGAGGCAGCGGTTTGCCACGGCGTCATTACACGCCCTCCCTGGCAGCATGGATAGTTTCCATGGGCAGATAAACACGTCGCCCCGCGCGTTCGATCAGTTGCAACGCTTCGGCTGGGTTTTCGCAACGTCGGCTGCTGACCAGCCAACTTACGATGACGCAGGCGCTCCGCTGGAAACCGAGCGCGCAGCAGACGAGGACTGGTCCTTGGTGGCGCGCAGCTTCGATGACATCGGCCGCGGCTCGCGCCTGGATCTTGTCGAGACCTGTAAGATCGAGGGCGGGAAAGCTGCACCATCGCGCAAGCGTCCCGCTCGGGCGCTGAAGTTCGCCGGCGATATCGATCACTGTGGCAAAACGGTTGGCCTCGTGACGACGCGGAAAACGACCGAGATGGACGCCATTGGCGATCACCACGGATGCCGGCATTTTGCGTGTCCAGAGCCAAACGTTGATGGTTGCGCCGAGCCGGTAGGGTGCCAGCAGCAAGCGGCTGGCAGGCAAGGTTCGGCCATCTGCGCGTTTCAGGAATATCTGCGGGCCGGCGCCGAAATATCCGACTGCGACGATCGCCAGCGCAACGGCCGGCCAGAGCATCAGAAGTGCCGCGGCCGTCAGACGGATGCAGAGCGCGGCAAGGACGAGAAATGCCACGGCGCCACCCAGATAGTAGATGCCAAGACGGCGCGACTTTGGATCGCGGCTCAAAGTAAAATTCGCAAGAGGGGAAGTGGCGTCGCGCGGAAAAAGCCAGGCGGCAAACAGACCGAGCAGCATGCCGGTCGGGATGTCCATGACGTGATGCTGCCACGTCGTCAGCACCGAGGCTCCAATCAGGAAACACCAGACGTGCCAGAAAAGCCGCGCCCTGCGCGGCAACCGGCCGCGCAGATGATCCCAGATCACCACCAGCAGCGCGACATGCAGCGATGGCGCCTGGTTGAACGGTTTATCGAAACCGCCGAGGACGTCGAACATGAAACCGGGCAGGCCGCTGGTGGCCGGCCGTACGAAGGTTGCTTCGAGCGGAAATGCGATAAAGCAGGCGATCGCGACTATCTGGATCGTGAGATACCGCCTCGCGAGCATGTCCACATCGCGCGGCGTTGTGTTGATGAACAGGCAAAGGGCGTAGAACAGGTTAATCGACCAGTATGGAATGATCGACCATGCCAGGAACGGAATGGCGCTTTCCCATGCGAAGGCGATGTTCGGCACATGAGCGCTTTGTGAGGCCAGCCAGTTGGCGCCGCCATAGGTCAGATAGAAGAACGGCGCCAGGAAGACGAGCCAGAGCGTCGCCCGCTTCAGGACCGGCGCGGCCTGGGAAAAACGAGAACGTGCCTGTCCCAACGGCTTTGCCCTCAAATTCTTTCCGCCAGCGAGACGGTGAAAATGCCCCACTGATCGATGCGCTGTTCGATCTTGCGGAAACCGGCTGCGGCGACCAGCTGGTCCATTTCTTCTTGCGTCCGCCGCCGCATCACCCACGCCTGGCCGCCGCGGTGGGAGGTCAGGGCGCGGGCGATCATCTCCAGCTGTGGATGCCATGGCTGGTTGGTGTAGATGAGCAGGCCACCGGGCTGCATCGCGCGGGCGATCCCATTGAGCGAAGTGGTAATCATCATATTGTCGGAGAAAAGCTCGTAAAGGCCGGAGACGATTGCGAGATCCGGAGCCGGCGTGATCGCAGCCAGCCCCTCGCCGTCAAAGGCATCCTGCTGGCGAAAGCTGGCGAAATCACCCAGTCCGCGCGTGGCAATGCTGTTGCGCCCGGCTTCGACGTTGATGGGGGAATAATCCTGCAAGCGCGCACTATCGGGACGCACGGCCGCCGCCTCGATCGCATCAAGGACATAACGACCGTGGCCTGCCGCTATGTCGAGCATATGGGTGCTGCGGCCGGCTGCTTTCAGACGCTCCAGCCCGGACTCGATCAGTTCCTGCAAGTGCAGCTTGCGCTGCCTGATGCCGCGCCAGCCGATCGCCTCGAGAAACACCTTGTCGATCAACCGCCCGCCGGGACCGAGCCCCCGCGGGTTGTTCTCATAGACGTAATCGAGCGTCGAGCCGGAATCGAAACCGGTCTCGACCCCGATCTTTATGCCTTCCGACACCAGCGCGCCAAGCCTGATGTTGAGACGGCTCAGCGCCCAGTAGATGCCGCGTGAGGACGTGGCGTCCAGAGGGCTCGCGAGCCGGTCGGCCTCGTCCTTGGTATAGCCCTCGATGTGGGCGGTGCGAAGATCGGCAGGCGCCCGTGGCTCGGCGAAACGTGCATCGATAAAACGGCGGACCTCGGCGAGCGCAATCGCGCGGTCCTTCTCGCCAAGTGTGTCATGATAGAAACCGGCAAATACATGCCGCTCCTTGATGCGGCTGCCGAGGTTTACGTAGAACCGGTGCTGCGGCGCGTGTCGCACCACCCAGTCACTGCCGGAGATCAGCAGTTGGGTCGGAACCGTGATGGCACGGCCGTCATCGACGACGCGGGCTGCGGCTTCGTAAAGCTGCAACAGAATATTGGAGGCGATCGGCCGGGTGATCAACGGGTCGGCTTCAAAGGAGGCGATGCGCTCGGAATCATGCGTCAGAAACCGCGCCTTGACATAGGAATTGACGAAGAATGTCCCCTTGAGCTTTTCCCAGAGCGCAATGCCTTCCCTGGCAAAAGGCACGTAGAGCTTGACGCTGAACGCCGGTGACGCGAGCACGAGCGCACGGATTTGCGGCGCATAGTCGTGCACCCAGGTAGCGGCGAGGACCGCGCCGACGCTCTGCGCAATGACGGCAATGTCTTCGACGGCAGTACCGCTTGTCTCGCTGACATGGCGGACGAAGCAATCGAGGTCACGGACCGAAGCAGCGAAGGATGGCGAATAGCCGCGCTCTCCCGGTGAGCGCCCGTGACCGCGTGCGTCCCAGGCATAGAAGGCAAAATCATCGAGACCGAGTTCGGTGGCAAGATGCGCGACCCGGCCGCTATGCTCGTGGCCGCGATGGAGAAGAATGATCGCGCCCTTGGGTACTGCACCGGTCGCAGGCCACGTCCGATAAAACAGTCGCATGCCATCATGCGACACGAATTCGGATTCACGCATCGGCCTCGCCATCAAGGAGGGTTGCCAACTGTCGGCGGCTTGCAGCACGGTCTACTCCAGTTCTGATCGATTGATGGGTTGCAACCACTGGCGGAACAATGATTTGCATTCATTGCAAAAGTCTAGTCGCAAATGTAAGCCCTATACGAGAACCGCCATGAAGTATGGGCTTCCCGATAAGGACGACGTTCTGCACTGCCGGCACTGGGATAGATTTTTCTGATGCCACGAAACTCTACCGAGGTCGCATGTCTGTTTATCAATTGAAGTCCCGCTTTCAGAATATCCTTCGCCCTCTGGTCCGCGCGCTGGCGGCGCGAGGCGTCACCGCCAATCAGGTGACGACTGTTGCCGCGGCCGTCTCGGTTGCACTTGGCCTTTTCCTGAGCGTCGTACCGCTTCCGCAGTTGTTCCTGCTGGTGCCAGTCTGGTTTCTTCTGCGCATGGGCCTCAATGCCATTGACGGCATGCTCGCGCGCGAACATGGGCAAAAGAGCATTTTGGGCGCCTATCTCAACGAAATCGGTGATGTCGTCTCGGATGCCGCCCTGTATTTGCCGTTTGCGCTGATCGATCCGAACGGCCTGATGCCGGCAATGACAGTCATTTTCCTCTCGGTGCTGACGGAATTTGCCGGCGTTCTGGGTCAAACGGTCGGCGCCAGCCGGCGTTACGACGGGCCACTGGGAAAGAGCGACCGTGCGGTGCTTTTCGGCGCGCTCGGCATCTTCGTCGCGTTTGGCGGTACGTTTGCGGCATGGACTGTGTGGCTTTGGCCGGTCGTGGCTCTCCTTCTCGTATGGACGATCATCAACCGTATCAGCGCCGGTATCCGCGAGGCGCGCACGGCCGCCCGATAGAAAGCAAAGCCCATCTGCCGCCGGTTCGTCGCCGGCAAAGTGATCCGGGAACGGTGCCTCTTGCGAAGTGCTGGATAAATACATCTTCCGATCCCTGCCCCTCCTAACGAGAAATTAAACACAGGTTGTAATTTCCGTGCGTCGCCTCTTGAAAGCACAAAAGCGGTGCTTTATGTTTTTATCCATGGCACCGACGAGCAAGACACCGCATCCATCGCTATTGCGCTACCTGTTGGCGCCTGACGATCAGGCCCGCCAGGCGCTGGACGACACCATTGCCGCCTATCGCAGGATGATCGACATCCTCACCGAACTCATCGACGACAAGGCCGGCGCCAATCTCGTCGTCCTGCATGATCTGGGCTATGAAACCGTCCGCGAGCAGACCGGCCTGCCGGCACGGATGGTGACGCTCGGCCTTCGCGATTTCGCCGCCAATCGGGGCGTCACCCCCGAGCCGTTGCAGTTGCCGCTCGACGACAAGCTCTTCGCCATCAAAGGCCCCTCGGAATTAACCATCGCCACGGTGCACGGACGCGTTGCCGTGCCCTTCGATGTCGCCGGTTACTCCAGGGGGTGGGAGAGTATTTTTCCCGCATACCTTGTAGCGGACCACGATCGCTACGAGATTAACATCGGCGTCACGCCGAATTCCGCTCGGATGGAGGAAAACATGACGAATGAAGGCATTCTTTCACGCATGGGCCGCCTGATCGCGGGCATCGCGAATGCAGCGATCGACAAAGCGGAAGGCGTCAACAAAATCGCAGTCATCGAACAGGCGATCCGCGAGATCGATGCGGCCGCGGAGGAAGCCCGTGCCGATCTAGGGAAGGCGCGCGCCGAGGAATACCGCATCCAGAGCCGCAAGGATGAAATCGTCGAAGACATGAATGTGCTCGATGAGAAGATCCGCCTGGCGGTCTCCTCCGGGCGCGACGATCTCGCAAAGGCCGGCGTCGCCCGTCAGATCGATCTCGAATCCCAGATCGCAGCGCTCGACAAGGCGCTGGCCGATGCGAGCGAGCAGGTGGATGAGGGCCAGAAAGCCCTGCAGGCCGTGCTCGCCACCCGCCGAGAGGCTGACGCCCGCCTTGCCGATTTCAAACGCAGCATCGCCAGACATCCCGAAGAGGCGCTCACCGGTCACAACAGACCAACGCCCGGCGCCGGTGCTGCCCGCGCCGCCGCGGCCGTCTCGCGGCTCACCGGCGTTCCATCCGGCGAACACGCTCATAGTTCCGAGCTGGATGAACTCGACCGATTGCACCGCGAGCAGGCGATAGAAGCCCGCCTTGCGCGGTTCAAGGCGGATAACCGGTAACGCCGATGGGACTTTTTTTCGCTCCTGAATGCCTTCCCTTCGCGATCGCCGCCGCCGTGCTTGCCGGCCTGACCGTGATCGAGATGCTCGCGACCGTCATGGGTTTTTCGATCACCGAGCTTCTCGGAAAACCGGATTTCAACGGCCATGACGGTCTTGCCGGTTACCTCTCCTGGCTGAATGTCGGCGGCGTTCCCCTGCTCATTCTCCTAATGATGGCGCTCGGCTTCTTCGCTATTGCCGGTTTTGCCGTACAGGCGGTCGCCGGCGCCTTCTGGGCCCCGCTGCCCGCCGCTGTCGCCGTCGTTCCTGCCTTGACTGTCACCTTCCCCATGGTCAAGGCATCGAGCCGGACGGTGGCGCGGATCGTCCCGCGCGACGAAACCTACGCCGTCGATCTCGATACGCTTATCGGCCGGACCGGAGAAGTGTCGCTCGGCCCGCTCGACCAGGGACTGCCCGGCCGCATCCGGGTCAAGGACCAGCACGGGAACTGGCATGTTCTGAGAGCCAAGGCTGCCAAGGGCCAGGACTCGCTGAAGATCGGCACGCAGGTTCTCCTCGTCGATCGCAAGGCAGATGTGTTTATCGCCATTCCAGCACTGGTGGATCCCATCGGTGCAAACAATCAATCTTTCAGGGAGCAGCCATGATGTACGACATTCTTCTACCGGCCGGCATTAGCATCGTACTGATCTTCGGCATCGGCTTTGTCCTCGCCTCTCTCTACACGCGCTCCAGCCGTGACGAGGCCTATGTCCGCACCGGCCTCGGCGGTCAGAAAGTCGTGCTCGACGGCGGCTCCGTCGTCCTGCCGATCTTCCACTCGATTGCCAGGGTGAACCTGAAGACGCTGCGCCTCGAAGTCCGCCGCGGCGAAGGTGATGCGCTAATTACCAAGGACCGCATGCGCGTCGATATCGGCGCCGAATTTTATGTGCGCGTGAAACCCGACGCCTCCTCGATCGCGCTTGCCGCCCAGACGCTCGGCAGCCGCACCAACGACGCCGAGGCGCTGCGCATCCTGATCGAGGCGAAATTCGTCGACGGCCTTCGCTCGGTCGCGGCCACCATGAACCTAGACGCGTTGCAGGAGCAGCGCATGGATTTCGTCAAGGCGGTGCAGGAAGCCGTCGGCGCCGATCTGCAGTCTAACGGTCTCGAGCTCGAATCCGTGTCGCTGACGCGCCTCGACCAGACCGATATCAAGCATTTCAACGCCAACAACTTCTTCGATGCACAGGGTCTGGCGGCACTGACGCGCATCACCGAGAGCCGCAAGAAAGAGCGCAACGAGATCGTCCGCGACACCGAAGTCGCCATTGCTCAGAAGGATCTCGAGGCTCGCCAGCAGTCGCTTGCCATCGAGCGGACGAAACGCGAAGCTGAACTCAGCCAGGAGCGCGACATCGCCAACAAATCCGCGGCGACGCGCGCAGAAACCGCCCAGCAGGAGCAGGCGGCAAAACGGGCCGAGGAAGAGGCCCGCATCGCCTCCGAGCAGGCGATCGCCGAACGCGAGGCGGCCGCCAAGCAGGCCCGCGAAAGCGCGAACATCGATGCGGCGCGCGCCGTCCAGCAGCGTGATACCGAAGCCAAGCGCGACCTTCAGATCGTCGCTCAGGAAAGCGCCATCGCCGTCGCCAACAAGAGCCGCGAAGAGTCGGAGGCGAAGGCGGCCGCCGAAACGGCTCGCGCTACCGCGATCGCCGCAGAGGAAAAGGTCGGCACCGCCAAGGCGATCGAGATCGCCGAACGCGAGAAGCAGATCGCAGTCATCGACGCGCGCAAGAAAGCCGAAACCGAAGCGACTGCCGTGACCGTCGGCGCCGAGGCCGAGAAGCAGGCTGCGATCGACCAGGCGGAAGCCATCAAGACGCTCGCGACCGCCGAAGCGGACGCGGCGATCATCAAGGCCAAAGGCATTCTCGAAACCGGCCGGGCTCAAGCTGAAAGCGAGGCCCTGCTCAACGAGGCGCGCAACAAGCTCAGCCAGACCATCATCGAGTTCGAAATCACCCGCGAGCGCATCCGCATCATTCCCGAAGCGCTTGCCGAGGCGGTCAAGCCGATCGAAAAGATTTCCGACATTAGGATCTTCGACACTGGCGGCATGCTCGGCCGCGGCGGCGCGAACGGCGACAACGGCATTGGCATGGGCGACGGGCTGGCCGGCCAGCTGCTCGCCTACCAGGCCAACAAGCCGATTCTCGACAAGCTGCTGAAGGAGGCCGGCTTCGAAGGCGATAATGCGATCTCATCCCTGCTTGGCAATCTTGATGGCGCCAAGCCGGCGGCCCCACCCGTCGTTCCGGCTGCGCCCGCCGCACCGCCGCAGGCGGTTATCGCCGCTGCACCCCCGAAGGAATAATCTCCTGACGCGCGCAAACGCGGCCGGCTACCGCAGCCAGCCGGTCGCCAGCGCACTCGCCCAGTCGGGTCGGCGGTTTTCCGCCGCCAGTCTCGACATCGCAAGATTGTCATAGGCGACGTTCCGGAATTGCCACGTCCATCCCGCGGGTGTCTTTTCCAGAATAGCATAGCCGGCCAGCGGATGGCCGGCTTCGACCTTGTGGTAACAGGGCAGCGTGTCGTCATAGGCAGGGCAGCCGACGCTGCCGGGATTGACGATCAACCGGCCGTCGGAGAGGCGAACAGCGCGCGGGAGATGACTGTGGCCGCAAAGGATCAGCGGCAGGTCGATACCCTCCGCCAGCGCCTCGATTTCTTCGATCGGCTTCGGAAAAACAATGCCTTCCGGCGAGACGGACTCCAGCCAGTAGAGATCGTCGTCTTTCGGCCTTGCGTGGCAGAGATAGGCCTCGCCGCGATAGACGGCATCGACTGGCAGGCTGCGCAGCCAGTCGAAATGGGATGGCGACAATTGCTGATAGGCGGCGGCATCCGAGGCATGCATGCAGGCCGGATCCTGCTCGATCAGATAGCGGTCGTGATTGCCGCGCACCGAAGTCAGGCCGAGCGGCATCAGCAGGTCCGCCGTCCGGCCGGCCTCCAGCGGCCCGCTAAAGATATCGCCGAGATTGACGATCTCCTCGACGCCTCGGGTGCGAATGTCGGCCAGCACCGCCTCGAGCGCAAGATGGTTGCCGTGTATATCGGCGATCGCGGCAAATCTCATCTAGCTACCCCGATAGGTGGAGTAACCATAGGGTGAGATCAGCAGCGGCACATGGTAATGCGCCGTCACGTCGGCAATGCCGAAACGGATCGGTACTAGATCGAGGAAAGCCGGATGCGGCAGCGGCGTGCCGCAGGCTCTGAGATAATCGCCGGCGTGGAAAACCAGTTCATAGGTTCCCACGCGAAAACTTTCCCCGGCGAGGATCGGGCCGCCGTCGACCCGGCCGTCGGCATTGGTCTCGACTGTCTTCAGATGCCTACGGATCTCGCCCTCGAGCTGGAAAAGATCGATCCTGAGGCCTGCTGCCGGCTTGCCGAGGGCGGTGTCGAGAACATGCGTGGTCAGTCCGGTCATGGGGCTGGCTCTTTGATGACAAAGGGGGTTTCGAAGAAGAATTCCTCCAGATTGTTGCCCGGTCCGTCGCGATCGACGACCAGGAAATCGGAGGCTTGGCCAAGCGCCATCAGCGGATGATGCCAGACGTTGCGGCGGTAATTCACCCCCTGGTCCCCGCGCGCCAGAAACACCTGCGGCCGGCCGGGACGCCCGTCCTCGTCCTCGGAGACGACGACGAGGAAGGGCCGGCCGGAAACCGGCGAGAAGCTCTGACTGCCGAAAGGATGACGCTCCATCATATCGACATTATAGGGGAAGCTGCGCGGCTGGCCGCGAAAGAGATTGATGATGACGCGCGCGCCCTCACCCGCCGCCTCGGCTGCCGCCAGTGCGTGAAAGCGTTCGGTCGTGCCGCCATTGATCAGCCGCAGCGAAGCTGGATCGGCTTCGATCACCTCGCCGAAAGGGGCGAAGGCCGATCTGGTCAATGGACGGATATCGAGAAATTCGGGCAACGGCTTCACTCGCCTTCTGCATGCCAGTGACGAATGGCATCGATCTCGACAAGAAGTTCCGGCAGCGTGCGATAGGTTGCCTCCCAGATCACGGAGGGATCGAGGGTGAAGACGTCTTCGAGGATCCGGTTGCCCGTGCCGCAGATTTTCGTCCACGGCAAAGTCGGATGCTCGGTGGCAAATTCCGGATGGGTCACGAGCAATCGGGATGCCGCCGCGCCGATGGTGAAATGGCAGAAGGCAACCGCCTTGAAAGTGAGATTATCCTCGGCGAAGGCCGCCTCATCCATACCGCCGACAAAATACAGCGCTTCGGCCGCCGCCTTCTGCATTTCATCGAGGTATTCGATAGCACGCGGCTCGCTCATTCACCCTCCGGCAACATCGATGTCAGGCGCAGCAGTGCGATCCGTTCGACCTGCGCCGTTGCGGTCGCGAATTCTTCATCCGGCCCATTGCCGATCCGGATCTCGAAGGCCGAAAGGATGTCGTCCTTGCCGAGCCCTTTGACGGCGATGATGAACGGAAAGCCGAATTTTTCGACATAGGCCGCATTGAGTTCGCTGAAGCGGGCATGCTCGGCGGGGCTCAACCGGTCGAGACCAGCACCCGACTGCTCCTTGCGGCTGTCCTCGGTCAATTCTCCTGCTATCGCCAGGCGCCCGGCGAGATCCGGATGGGCGCGGAGCACGCCAAGACGCTCTTGCCTGCTTGCCGCGCGGAAGACGGCGGCAAGCGCAGCATGCACGCCCGATGCCGTCAGCGGCCCCATCACGCTGCCGTTGTCATAGGCACGCTCGGCGATGAACGGTGAATGTTCGAAGACGCCGCCGAACCGGGAAACGAAATCGTCGCGCGACAGCATCAGAGCGCGTCCGGCTGATGGTGCTTGTGCCAATGTTCGGCAATCTCGATGCGACGCGGAATCCAGACCTTGTCGTGCTTCAGCACATATTCGATGAAGCGTTTGAGCGCCGCCGCCCGGCCTGGACGCCCGACGAGACGGCAATGCAGGCCGACCGACATCATCTTAGGGCTGCCCGCCTTGCCTTCCTCGTAAAGCGTGTCGAAAGCATCCTTCAGATAGGTGAAGAACTGATCGCCGGCATTGAAGCCCTGCGGCGTGGCAAACCGCATGTCGTTGGTTTCGAGCGTATAGGGAATGATCAGGAAGGGCTTCCCGTCGACGCCCTTCACCCAGTAAGGCAGGTCGTCGGCATAGGAATCGGAAGAATAGAGGAAACCGCCCTCCTCCTGCACCAGCCGCAGTGTATTGTCGGAGGGCTTGCCCTGATACATGCCGTAGGGCCGCTCGCCGGTCAGTTCGGTGTGCAGGCGCACGGCTTCGAGAATATGCTTGCGCTCGAGATCCTCGGGGAAATCCTTGTATTCGAGCCAGCGGTAGCCATGGCTGGCAATCTCCCAGCCCGCCTCCTTCATCGCCGCGACGGCCTCGGGGTTTCGGGCCATCGCCAGCGTCACGCCGTAGACGGTCGCCTGCACCTTGAGATTGGTGAACATCCGCCAGAGCCGCCAGAAGCCGGCGCGCGAGCCATATTCGTAGATCGATTCCATGTTGAGATTGCGCTGCCCCGGCCAGGCGGCTGCGCCGACGATCTCCGACAGCAGGTTTTCGGACCCGGGATCGCCGTCGAGGATCGAGCTTTCGCCACCCTCCTCGTAATTGATGACGAATTGCACGGCAACGCGTGCCGCGCCCGGCCATTTCGGATCGGGCGTCTTACGCCCGTAGCCGACGAGATTGCGCGGATAAGTCTCGGATACCATCAAATCACCTTCTGAAAAGACGGGGAACGGTATCATCCGCAGCCGGAATGTCGAGACGGAAACTGCGCGGCTGAATTTATCGCCTCTACACAATTACTTAGCTTGACGCGTGGTCAAGCGATCCTGCGCGCGCTGACCTTACCCATGGGATGCAGCGAGTGGACGCGGAAGGGACCACCGGTGCCCTCTTCGATCATCAAAGCGACGTTCGAAACCATCACCGGCTCCTTGAGGACGGGCGCGAAGATCGTCCGCAGCGCCGATTCAATACGGGGCATGTCGATCGCGTTGATGGAGCCTGTCACCGGCATATGGAAGCGGAACTCGTCCATGACATAAGGATTGCCCCAACGATGCAGATTGGCGAATTGGGCCGCCGACAATCCATCCGGGTCGCTGCGCTCTATGTCGGCCTCGCTGAGCGGCGCGCGGTAGCGATCGAACTCCTGGACGATTGCCGAAGCGAGATACTCGATCTGCTCACAAGGAGCGCTCGGCATCAGGCTATAGAAGCTGCCGAGCCGGGCTATTTCGAGACGTGAAATCTGGAACGGAGCGAGTGTCCCGGCAAAACGCATGAGATCGCGCAGGAGTTGCGATTCGGACATATCGCCCGACAGATGGAAAGGCGCCTTTAGAACGCCGTGGAAACCATAGCGCCGCGGCACGGCGGTATGGAAGGCGATCTCGTGAATGCCGAGGCCGCGGACGGCCGGAGGCTCAAGCATATCGCCCGAAAATACGTTTCGTCCAAGCCAATTGGCGGCCACAAGCGACAGCGGATCGCTCGCCGGAGGCGTGAAGCAAATGGCATAGCGCATGCAATTTCCTCCATCAAGGATAGGGAGCGCCGATGATCTCCGGTGCTATCGATGCGCAAGCAGATAGGTGATTTGCATGACAGAATAACGAAACGAAGCTGTATCGAATTCACGTTTAACGTGAAGCCACAGCGATATGGCTTGAAATCGCAAAGCTTTCCGGTAGCAATAATTCGCAATCTGTATCGCCTGCGATGCAAACCGCCGCTTCCGCCAGCCGGTGCGCCAAGCCGAAGCTGACCTTGAATCCGCCGGTCAATGCGACGAGCCGCGGATGGCCGGGATGACGGCCGATCATCGGATCGCGATCGATCGCCTTCGGCCGAAGCCCGGCCCAGCGTTCGACAACCGGCGCGTTGCGAAGCGCTGGCGCAATGCCGCGCGCCATCTCGATCAGCCCGTCGAGCTGAGCGTCGGTCGAGGCGGGGTCATCGAAACGGTTCTCGCTGGTGCTGCCGATCGCCGCATATCCGCCCTCATGCGCGACAATGTAGAGCCCGTCGAGGAAGATCGTCGGCAAGGCCGGGTCGATATCGGCTTTCAGCAGCGCCGCCTGTCCCTTGACCGGCTGGCCGAGCGGCTGTTTCAGCCCTGGTGTCAGCGCATCGAGCAACGGGAAAGACTGGTGGCCGGCAGCCAGCATGCAGTGATCGAAAACCACGCTTTCGCCGCCGATCGCAGCCGTGCCGCGATCGGGATCGAGAGAGGCAACCGTTGCATGTTCGACGATGCGCACATGTTTTGCCCGCCGCAGGAAAGCGACGAGCGCCGCGATCAGCATGCGGGGTGCGACGCGCGCGGCAAGCGTATCGTGCACGAAGCCGCTCTCGCCCGCAGAGTCCTCGACCCAGCCGCTAACCGGCGGACTGTCGAGCACATGCCAATGAAAGCGGTGTGCGCCGGCCCGCCAATGGCGCTCGGCGTCCTCGGAATGGCCCTGTGCTATCTTGTTAAGATGCGGCTTCGGCAGCGGGATCAATCGTCCCGAGCGGCGGTAGCCGGCCAAGAGCCCGGTCTCTGCTTCCAGCGCAGCGATCTCGGCTTCGAGCGACACCAGCGAATCGAACTGGAACTGCTTCTTCTCGGACCACCGGTCCGGCATATGCGGCATCAGCGCGCCGAGCAGGCCGCCGCTCGCGCATCCACCCAATCTGCCGGCGTCGGCAATGACCGTGCCGATGCCGCGACGCTCGGCATGGACGGCCGCCCAAAGACCCATGATGCCGCCGCCGACGATCAGCAATTCGCAGGATGATTGACCTGAGACCGGCTGAGGACTATCGGCTTTTCCCATGACAGACGTGAACCCTGATCAGATTGGCGCGGGCGCGTCGCAGCCGCTCGAATGGCGCGACGGCGATATGCCTTATTCCACAGCCTTTGGCGATCATTTTTATTGTCAGACCGATGGCCGGCTGGAATGCGGTCACGTCTTCCTCGCCGGCAACGGCCTGCCCGAGCGTTGGAGCGGGCGGCAGACGTTCGTCATCGGCGAACTCGGCTTCGGCACCGGCCTGAACTTCGCCGAGACCTGGCGGCGATGGAAGCAGCACCGCGCCGCCGGCCAGCAGCTGCATTTCATCTCCTTCGAACTCCACCCGATGCGCGGCGAAGACATCGGCCGGGCGCTCTCGCACTGGCCAGAGATCGATGCCGAGCGCGAAGCGCTGACAGTGGCCTGGCCGCAAACGCCAGATGGCATCGTCTCGCTCGACCTCGACGACCAGACGCGGCTCAGCGTCGTCTGCGGCCGGGCGCTTGACGGCGTCACCGCGGCAAAACCCGGCTTCGACGCCTGGTATCTCGATGGCTTCGCCCCGTCGCGCAACGGCGACATGTGGTCGGAAGAACTGATGCGTGAGGTCAACAAAAGGACCGCCGCCGGCGGCACCTTCGCCACCTATGCCGCGGCCGGCTTCGTACGCCGCAATCTCATAGCGGCAGGCTTTGCCGTGGAACGCCGCAAGGGTTTCGCCGGCAAGCGCGAGATGCTCTGCGGCGTCAAGGCGCCTGCCGGCTAAAGCTTATCGGCATTCGTCGCTGGAGATCAGTAGCTCGTACGTTCCGCCTGCCGGTCGTCCTTGCCGAGCCATTGCCGGATCTTCTCTTCCAGTAGCTCGGGGCTGATCGGCTTCGACATATAGTCGTCCATGCCGGCGTCGAGGCAGAGCTCCCGGTCGCTTTCCAGCGCATGGGCGGTGACGCCAATGATCGGCACCCGATGGCCCTGCCCCTTTTCCCGTTCGCGGATCATCCGGGTCGCCTCATGGCCGTTCATGACGGGCATCGAGACATCCATCATGATGATGCGTGGCGTGTGGCTCTCCCAGGCGGAAACAGCCTGCTGCCCGTTATTGACAACAAGGAAGGAAAGCCCCGTCGACTGCAGGATATGGGTGAAGACGATCTGGTTGACCTCGTTGTCTTCGGCGACAAGCACGTCGACGAATTCAGCCGCCCGCTTCTGCGGTGCTGGCACAGGGGCCGGCGCCAGCATGGCCGTTTCGGTCTGCAGGCGGGTGATTTCGGCCCGCGAAGCCTGCTTCACGCGCCGGGCGCGAACCACCTCGACAACGGTGTTGCGCAGCACGTTGGCGCGCGCCGGCTTCATCAGATGCGCCTGGCCGTTCAGCGCCGCGAACTCCTTTTCCGTGCCCGAGATGTCCATTGAGGTCAGGAAGATGATCGGCAGCTCGACGAAGCGGGGATCGGCGCGCAGCCGGCGGGCGACATCGGCGCCGTTCATGTCGGGCATGTGATAGTCGAGTATGACGGCATCGACGGTGACGCCGAGATCGGCCGCCGCTTCCAGGATCGCAAGGCCGGTGCCGCCGCCCTCGGCGGCTACGCCGTCGAAGCCCCAGAGCGAAAGCTGCTCGGTGAGGATGCGCCTGTTCACCTCATTGTCATCGACGACGAGCATGCGCGCGCCCTGCACGTTGATCGGCAGCGGCTTCGGCTCCAGGCGGGCAGCCGCCACTGCAAAGGGCAGATTGACGGTGAAGACCGAGCCCTTGCCCCATTGGCTCTCGACTTTCATATATCCGCCGAAGAGGTCGACGAGCCCGGCCGTGATCGCCAGTCCGAGGCCTGTTCCCTCATGCCGCCGGGTCGAGGAAGCATCGACCTGCGAGAACTTGTCGAACACCGACTCCAGCTTTTCCTCAGGGATACCGATACCCGTATCCTCGATACGGACGCTCGCCATGATCTCACCGCCGGCGCCGGTCTCGAAGCCGACATCGACGAAGACATGGCCACGCTCGGTGAACTTGACCGCGTTGCCGACGAGATTGGTGACGATCTGGCGGAAACGGCCGGCATCGCCGATCACGGCGGCGGGCAGGTCGGGTGCGGCCCGCACCAGAAGCTCGATGTTCTTCTCGGCGGCATGCGAGGAGAGAAGGGTCGCCACATCCTCCACCGCTTCAGTGATATCGAAAGCCGCTTTGCGCAGCTTCATCTGCCCGGCATCGATCTTCGAGAAGTCGAGAATATCGTTGATGATCGTCAGCAGCGCGTTGCCCGATTTGACGATAATATCGATGAAGGTTTTCTGGCGCGTGTCGAGATTGGTCTTCGCCAGCAGCTCCGCCATGCCGAGCACGCCGTTCATCGGCGTGCGGATCTCATGGCTCATATTGGCGAGGAATTCGGACTTGGCGCGGTCGGCCGCTTCGGCGCGCGACAGCAGCTCACGCAATTCCTCCTCGCGGCTCTTGAGCTCGGTGACATCGGTAAACAGCGCCACCCAATGCTGTCCCGTGCTGACCGTCGCGTCCATATTCACCCAGCGCTCGCCGCCGACATGGAAGACGGTGGATATCGGCTGCCTCGCCGCGATACTGGCGCGCCACTCCTGCAGGATCTCGTCCGCCGCATCATGGAAATCGCCGCGCGCCGCGCAGAACTCGAACATGTCGAGCCAGCCTTGTCCGGCCTCGATATAATGCGGCGGGATCTGCAGGATATCGGCCATCGCCTCGTTGGACATCTTGATGATGCCGTCCTGAACGATGGCAAGTCCCTGCGACATGGCGTGCGTGGCATCGCGCATCATTTCACCGACCCGCTCCAGCGCGGCGCGGGTCTCGTGAATTTCCTTTTCCCGCTCGCGCACCGCCGAAATATCGGCATAGGTCAGCAGGATCCGGTCGTTGGAGATGCGGCGGCTGTCGAAGATAACCGATTTTCCACCGGTCCAGCCGACCTCGATCGGCTCCGGCTCGTCCGCTTCGAACAAGTGCTTGCGAAAGGCATAGAGCTCTTCCGGGGTTCGCGTCCCGTCATAGCGGCCAAGCTCATGGTTGCGGCGGATGACATCGATGAACGGGCGCCCGTCGAAACGATCCTCGCGCGGCAGCTCCCAGATGCTGTAGAATTCTTCGTTGACGTAGATGATCCGGTGGTCGTTATCGAGGATCAGCACGCCGATCGGCAGCGAACGCAGGATGCTCTCGATATCCCGATGAAGCACTTCTTCCTGCTTGCGCGAGTCGATCAGCGCCTTCTCGCGCTCCTTGAGCGGCGAGATGTCGGAAAAGGAGCCGACGACATAGGTTCGCCCATCCACCGTGACGACGCGGTTGACGCGCGAGATGACGGGATAGACGTGGCCGCCTGTGCTCGGCATCTCGCTCTCGAGCTCCACCGAGATGCCATCTCTGAGCGCCAGCAGGTTTTCCTGGTAGATCGGCTCAGCAGCTTCCGGCCCGAACATCTCGTGTTCGGTCATTCCCAGATACTCGGCGCGGGCTCGGCCACTGAAGGTCTCGTAATATTTGTTGGCATAGATCAGGCGATGCTTGTCGTCGCGTACGAAGACGGCAACCGGCAGATCCTCCAGCACGGTGCGCAGCGCGTCGAGTTCGCTGACGCTTTCACCCCAGGCCCAATCGCCGGCGGCCACAGTCGTCGCGCCGTTGCGATAGGCTGCGTTGACGACCAGCGGGCGTCCGTCCGGTGCAAAGATGCCGATCGGGTGACCGAGATTTTCCAGCGCGTCGCGCACCTGGGCGAGATCGGCGGCAATTCCGGAATCGTTTACAGCCTGAGAGCTGTCTGCGGCCTCCCTGCCGGCAACGACGCGACGCTCGCGGGCTTCAAAGATCCCGAGCACATAGACCCGCTCCGGCGACGGCGAGAAGCTTTCGACATGAATGCGCTCGTGGCCAAGACCCTCGGCATCGAAACAGATGGCGTTTTCCTCGGTGCCGAACACCAGCGCGCGGCGCTCCTTGTCCTCGCGATCCTCTTCTTCGGGCCGGTCGAACAGTTCGCGGCTGCGCCTGCCGATGAAGTCGGAAATCTCTCGGCCGAGGAACTTGGCATAGGCCTCGTTGACTGCGACATAGCGCAGCTCGCTGTTCTTGACATAGGCTGGGGTGTCCAGATCGGCGATCCGGCGGCAAGCCAACTCCAATATGTCCCCGGCTGATTTCAAAAAATTGTCGCTCCCGCAATGAATGAAATATCAACGACAAAGACTATAACGCCAAGGCTTTTAATAAGGTTTTAACCATAAATTTGCGCAGTGAAATTTTGCACGCCGGCTTGATGATCTGAAATAACTTCGATCGGCAGTCCGAGCTCGCCGGGGATTGAAAGGACTCAATCATCTGTGACGCATCGACAAGTCTCAATCAGCGCCTCGTTCACTCGGGATCCCTTCAAATCATGACGAAAATTTAATGCGGCAAGCGCTTGCGTTGCCATCGCGCCGCCGCGTTCCGGGGGGAGTCTGAGCATGGCTTTATGGAAGCCAATCCAAATCAAGGAAAATAGCATGTCCGTTCTTCATAAGACCATGGCGACGGGCCTGATCGCGCTGACCCTTGCCGGCGCCTCCCTCGCCACTGCCACCACTGCCGATGCCCATCCACGCGATGCCTTCTGGGGCGGCCTTGCCGCCGGCGTCGTCGGCGGCGCTCTGTTGTCGGAGGCCGCCCGCCCCGCCTACCCCGTTTATCCGGCCTACCCCGTCTATCGCCCTTATCCCGTCTATGGGACCTATTACCGGCCGCACTATTGCCATATCGAATGGCGGCACGATCGCTGGGGCGAGCCCTATCGCGTCAAAGTATGCCCTGAATAGAGCTTCGGCATCCGGCGCCGCTTGACCTCCCGGCGGCGCCGGTCCAAACCTCCCCTCAGAGGGAGGATCAGCATGCCGGAGCCGCTCAAAAACCTGCTGCATGAGGCGCTGGTCGGCGACATAGCCGATCGCCTCGCCGCCCACGCGCCGTCCTTCGATAAGGCCCATTTCGTGAAGCTCGCGACCGACGGCCTCGTGGCGCTGGAACTGATGGAACGCGCGGCGCTGATCCGCGACGCGCTGTTTGTGACGCTTCCCGAGGACTTTAGCGACGCAGCCGCCATCCTGAAGGCAAGCCTGCCTGCATCAGGCAAGCCCGGGCTGACCGGCTGGATGCTGCTGCCGATCAATCAGTTCATCGCTGCGCGCGGCCTCGATCATTTTGAACTCGGCCTCGACCTCCTCAAGGCGCTGACGCCGCATTTCACCGCCGAATTCGGTATTCGTCCCTTCATCCATCGCGACCAGCAGCGCTCGCTCGCCATTATTTCCGGCTGGGTCGATGATCCCGACCAGCATGTGCGCCGACTGGCGAGCGAGGGAACGCGGCCGCGCCTGCCTTGGGCCATGCGCCTGACGCAGCTCGTCAGGAATCCGGCGCCGATCCTGCCGATCCTGAGCGCATTGATGGACGATCCGGAAGATTATGTGCGCCGCTCCGTCGCCAACAGCCTGAACGATATTGCCAAGGATCATCCGGATATGGTTGCCGCCTTCATCGCCGGCCAGATCGAGGACGCTTCACCCGAGCGCCGCCGGCTGCTGAAACATGCCTCGCGCACGCTCCTGAAGAACGGCCACGCACAGGCGCTCGCGAATTTCGGCTTCGGCTCCGCGGCCTCGCTCGCATGCGAACTGCGCCTCCTGAACGGTGAGGTGGTGTTCGGCGAAGGGCTGGATTTCGCAATGCGGATGACCAATGGCGGCGAAGCCGCGCAATCGGTGATGATCGACTATGCCATCCACCATGTGAAGGCTGACGGCTCGCTGTCGCCCAAGGTCTTCAAGTGCAAGACGATCACGCTGGCTCCCGGCCAGAGCCAGGCGATCGAGCGCCGCCACGCCATTCGACCGATCACGACCCGGCGCTATTATCCCGGCGAACATCGCATCGCCATCCTCGTCAACGGTGCCGAAAGCGCATCGGAAAGCTTCGTCCTCAGAATGCCGTCGATGGATGCCGGTTAAGGCTTTTTGTGCGCCGCACTTGACTTTGTGAGTGAATTAGCCCAAATGCGGCTCAGCTTTCACCCTTCCGGCCGCCGCGTGAGCGTGCCCCTGCTAAAAAATACGAAACGCAGGAAGAAGGGACAAAAGCGCATTTCGATAAAGCGCCGCACTCCCATCAGCGGCCAGAAGCGCTGGAAAGCTTTTTCCAACTTGCAAGTTCCCACTTCACGCGGGGTTCTTGACGCCAGAATGAAACCGGATCGCATGGTGCGTTCCGGCCATAGTCGTTGTGGCGCCCCGAAAGGTTATGCCTTGACTAATTTTGAATCGCTTGGTGTCTCCAAGCCGATCGTCGCCACCTTGTTCCAGCTCGGCATCGAAACGCCGACGCCGATCCAGGAACAGGCCATCCCCCTTCTCCTCCAGGGCCGAGATCTGATTGGCCTTGCCCAGACCGGCACCGGCAAGACCGCCGCCTTCGGCCTGCCGCTCATCGAAAAGCTGCTTGCCGACGAGCGTCGCCCAGACAACCGCACGACGCGGACGCTTATCCTGGCGCCGACCCGCGAACTGGTGAACCAGATCGCCGACAACCTGAAGAAATTCATCCGCAAATCGCCGCTGCGCATCAACGTCGTCGTTGGCGGCGTCTCGATCAACAAACAGCAGCTTCAGCTGGAAAAAGGCACCGATGTTCTGGTCGCTACGCCCGGCCGCCTGCTTGATCTCGTCAATCGTCGCGCCATCACCCTGACCACGGTGCGCTATCTCGTGCTTGATGAAGCCGACCAGATGCTCGACCTCGGCTTCGTGCACGATCTGCGGAAGATCGCCAAGCTGGTGCCGAAGAAGCGCCAGACCATGCTGTTTTCGGCCACCATGCCGAAGGCTATCGCCGATCTCGCCGGCGAATATCTCGTCGATCCTGTGAAGGTTGAAGTCACGCCTCCGGGCAAGGCTGCCGACAAGGTCGAGCAGTATGTCCATTTCGTCGCCGGCAAGAACGACAAGACGGAACTGTTGCGCAAGTCGCTGACCGAAAATCCCGACGGCCGCGCCATCGTCTTCCTGCGCACCAAGCATGGCGCGGAGAAGCTGATGAAGCACCTCGACAATATCGGCTATTCCGTCGCCTCGATCCACGGCAATAAGAGCCAGGGCCAGCGCGAGCGGGCGCTGAAGGCCTTCCGTGACGGCAGCATCAAGACCCTGATCGCCACCGACGTTGCCGCCCGCGGCATCGATATCCCGGCCGTCAGCCACGTCTATAACTACGACCTGCCCGAGGTGCCCGACGCCTATGTCCATCGCATCGGCCGCACCGCGCGCGCCGGCCGCGACGGCATCGCGATTGCCTTCTGCGCCCCCGACGAAGCCAAGCTGCTGCGTGACATCGAGCGCCTGATGGGCATCGACATCGCAGTCGCAAGCGGCGAACCGCCGGCCAATATCAACAATAGCGGCCCCCGCCGCGGCAACGGCAATGGCAACAACCGCAACCGCGGTGGCGGCCAAGGTCGCGAAGGCCAAGGTCGCGAAGGTCATGGCCGCAGCGAAGGCCGTGGCGACGCGAACCGCTCAGAGCATCGCGGCAGCCGTCAGGAACGCCGCCCGCGTCCCGAACGCACAAGCCGCAACGAGGATTTCCGCGGCCAGCGCCGCGGCGAGGCCACCCCGAATCTTGGCCCCGATAACGATCTGGTCTCGACCTCCGACTTCCGCCCCTCGGCAAAGCCGCAGCGTCCTGCCCATCACGGCGCCCACGCCAATGGCGAACCGAGTGGGCATCACCGCGGCAATAACCGCCACGCCGGTCGCCCGGCCCGAAAGCAAGGCGAAGACCGCGGCCCGCACCAGGCCCAGGGCGGCGAACCCCGCCGTGAGGGCAATGGTGGCAACCGCCGCGGCGGCTCCGGCTCCCGCAATGGTGGCCAGCGCCGCGAACGCGCCTAATCGCCGATTGATTTAACGAAGAAGGCCGATCCTTCGGCCATGAATTTGGGGGCCGGAAGCATCGGATGAGATGCCCGGCCTTTCTCATTGTGGTGACGGCAACACCGCAACGGCAGGGGTTGACGAATCGACTTCCTTCGCGCTTTGGCGGAAGCCTTGCGAAATCAATGCGCTGTGAAGCCGCTGTCGACGGACAGCGCGACGCCGCAAGGGACCGCGCTGTGACGGCTTGCATCCCGGATGCTTGAGACCTAACTTGGCTCCATGCTTGACCATCCGTCCCGGCCGTTGTCGCCCTCAACAATCCCAATGGATGCCCTGAGCGAGGTCCTGCAGGACTTTCGCTTGAGTGGAGTCAACTATGGACGCTGCGAGCTCAGGCATCCATGGAGCATCACCTTTCCGCAACAACAACTGCTTCGTTTTCACTTCGTCAGCCAGGGTCCGTGCTGGATCCATACCGAGGTCCAAGGGTGGCAGGAGTTGAATGATGGCGATCTGGTGCTGCTGCCGCAAGGCGTCACACACCGATTGGCGAGCGCGCCGGACGTTGAGGGCGACTCGCTTAAAAGCTGTCAGATTACAAGATTGGGCAGCAACGTCTGCGACGTCTCTCGGGAAGGGACGGGTGCCGCCAGCACCCTCTTCTGCGGCTCCATGGCTTTGGGCGCCCATGCGCTTAACCCCTTGATCGCCCTGATGCCTCCAATCATCAAAGGCTGCGATGTGGCCGGTAATGACCCGATCGTGGGCCCCCTGCTGGCCGCTATGTCAACGGAGGCGACACAGCCCCAGATGGGAAGCGCGACGGTCTTGTCACGTATGGCGGACTTGCTCGCAGCGCGGCTTATCCGCTGCTGGGTCAACTGCAGCGGAGCCTCGACCACCGGCTGGCTCGCCGCCATCCGCGATCCCAATATCGGTCGTGCGTTGGCGGCCATGCACCGGGATCCCGGCCATAACTGGACCCTCGAAAGGCTCGCCGGCGTGGCAGGCCAGTCGCGCTCGATCTTCGCCGAGCGCTTCAGCGCTATCTTGGGAGAAGGCGCGGCACATTATCTCGCCCGCCTGCGTATGCAGCTTGCCCGCGATTTGTTGGCGCAAAACGGCATGTCGGTTGCCGAGGTTGCCTCCCGATTGGGCTATGACTCCGAGGCGTCTTTCGCGCGGGCCTTCAAGCGTGTCACGAACGTCTCCCCCGGAATTGTGCGTCGCACAAGTTCCGGACGAACGGACATGGATTTCGGATTTTAAGATACATATCATCCTGAAAACTTCGTCTATGAAATCTCCGAACAGGAGAGCCTTCAATGACGGATACAACATCAGAGTTCGACGAGGCCGCAATTGGTCTGCAGACAGCTGAATCACCCGCCTGGAGTGGAGCCACTTGGTTTGCCGTCATTTCCATGGCGGCCGCCAGCTTTGCACTGGTGTCTGCTGAGTTCCTGCCCGCGGGCCTGTTGACGCCAATGGCGCGCGATCTCGGCATTTCCGAGGGAACGGCCGGACAGGTCGTCACCGCCACCGCTTCCGTCGGCGCTGTGACGGCCCTTTTGAGCAATGTTCTCATCGGCAGACTGAACCGCAAGGCGGTGCTGGTCAGTCTCAGTGCGTTGGCGATCGGCTCCAATATTCTCGCATCGTTGGCGACCGACTTTTGGCTGTTGCTGTTGGGCCGGGCTGGCTTGGGCATCGCGCTCAGCGGCTTTTGGGCGCTTTCAGTGGCCGTCGTGGCGAGGCTGGTCGGCGCCAATGCGACAGGTCGAGGCATGGCTATCGTCACCCTCGGCGTTTCGCTCGCCACGATAGCTGCACCATCAGCAGGTGCTTTGATCAGCGATTGGCTGGGATGGCGTAGCGCCATGGCGATGACAGCCGGGCTTGCCGCCCTTGCCATGCTGCTGCAGGTGCTCAGCTTGCCGACGCTCCCCGCAAGCACAAGCAACAGTCTCGCTGATGTTTTCCGGCTGACACGACGGGGCGGCGTTCAACTGGGAATGCTTGCCATCCTTTTGCTGATGACCGGGCATTTTGCCGGGTCGGTTTATGTGCGTCCGTTCCTCGAACAAGTGACACTCCTTGAAACCAGATCGATCGCCCTGGCACTGTTGGGCTTTGGCATCGCCTCGGTGATCGGCAATGTTGCCGGTGGGCGGATGGCCGATGCGAGCATCCGCATAGCGCTGGCCGTCACAGCGGCACTGATGGGGTTTGCCGCGCTCGCTCTGGTGCTTTGGGGCACTCATATCGGCGTCGCGTTTGCGCTCGTCGCGCTTTGGGGCTTTGCCTTCGGCATGGCGCCCGTAGTGCTGCCGACTAATCTTTCCCGCGCGGCCCCCGACGCTCTCGAGGCGGTGGGTAGCCTGATGGTCGTCTCTTTTCAGGTGGCCATTAGTATCGGCGCGGTTTTTGGCGGCTATATCGTCGACCACTATGGCGCTGTGGGACCCTCGACTCTTACCGCTCTGCTGGCAGCGTTAACAGTTGTCTTGGCGCTGCTGCAGCCCCGCAACTGATCTTCGCCTCCTGCTTGATGGGCCGAGTAGCGCTCTACGGCGCTCTGGATATGAGGTCGTCGGCAATCGCCGGCGACCTCGGTCAATTGAGGTTCAGGCCATCCGTCCGACCTTGGCCCAGCCATCTATCCGCTCGCCTGCGCCTGCTGAACGACCCTGCGGTTTGTCATATATACGCCCGTCACGACGATCACCGTGCCCACAATCAACGGCAGCGTCAGCCGCTCCCCGAAGGCGATGAGGGCTTCGAGCGCGACGGCCGGCGGCATCAGGTAGATCAGCGAGGCGGCACGCGAGACCTGCCCGCGGCGGATGAGGTAAAGCAGCAGCCCGACACCGCCCATCGACAGGCCGAAGACCGACCAGAGAAGCGCGCCATAGGCCTGCGCGGTGCCGTCGAAATGCTGGTGTTCGAAAATCAGCGACAGCGGCAGAGTGAGGATGAGAGCGCCGACATATTGCAGCATCGCGATGGTCCTGAGGTCACCGGATTGCAGGTGTTTCTTCTGATAAAGCGTGCCGTAGGTGACGGAGCCCATGGCGATGAGGTTGATCGCCAGCGGCACGGTGGCATGCGCGAGATCGGCCGTCGCCGGATCGAAGAGCTTCGGCGAAATCGCGATGGCAATACCGATGAAGCCGAGAGCGAGACCGACCTGCTGGGTCTTCTGCAATCGCTCGCCGATGAGGAAGGGCGCCGCCATCGCCGTCAGCAGCGGCTGCAGTGCCGCGATGATGCCCGATATGCCGGCCGGCACGCCATTGGCAATCGCCCACCAGAGGCCGGCGAGATAGAAGCCATGCAGGAAAAAGCCGGAATAGATGGCCCGCAGCACCGTCACCCGACTCCTCGGCCATTGCGCCTCGGTCACCAGGCAAAAGGCCAGGAAGGCCAAGGCCGATAGTGCATAACGTATCGAAAGAAAGGTAAAGGGTTCGGAATGCAGCGCAGCAAATTTCGCCACGACCCAACCTGTGGACCAGAGAAAAACAAAAACGGCGGGGGCAAAGCGGTCGAGGGTCATGGGCCATCTCGGAAAGATAGAGAGTTGCCGTGCTGATAGCCGCACGCCGCAGCCGCAGTCAAAGGCGAAGCATTGATGCTTACTTGAAATTTTGCTGATGGTTGGCATGGAGAATGAGCGCGACCCGCGTTCCTGCGACGAGCGCAAAAACCGGGGTGCCACGGCACCTCCCCTCCTCGTCACAGGGATGAGAGAGCCTGCGGTTGTACCCGAATCTGCCCATCGCAACTGAACGAAAAAACATCACCTGCCCACATTTTGCGCAGCCGTTGCGGAACACCATCTGGCCCATCACCTCAAACACCCGAAAATCGCCTCCTTTCCCGCAACGCAAATCTTTTCCCCGAACTGCGCATGGTTCTTGCATTGCAATTTGCGTTGTATTCAAATGAACAAAAAAGGGGAGCCGCACCTTTGGCATTTGATGAAATGATTACCGGGGACGAAAGTCCTCGCGCGCCTTATGAGAAATATTTCGAGTGGTACAACAGCCAAGACCGGTCGCATCTGATTGCCAAGTCCCGCGATGCGGAAAACATCTTCCGGAAGACCGGCATCACCTTCGCCGTCTACGGCCATGCCGACAGTTCCGAAAAGCTCATCCCCTTCGACATCATTCCCCGCATCATCTCCGCTCGCGAATGGCGCAAGCTCGCCCAGGGCATCGAGCAGCGGGTGATCGCCCTCAACGCCTTCCTCGATGACATCTACCATAAGCAGGAAATCATCCGTGCCGGCCGCGTTCCGCGCGAGCTGATCGAGAACAATGTCGCCTTTCTGGCCGAAATGATCGGCTTCCGCCCGCCCGGCGGCGTCTACACCCATATCGTCGGCACCGACATTGTGCGCACCGGCGAGGACCAGTTCTACGTGCTGGAGGACAATGCCCGCACGCCGTCCGGCGTCAGCTACATGCTGGAAAACCGGGAAACCATGATGCAGATGTTCCCGGAACTCTTCCACGAGAACAAGGTGCAGCGCGTCGAGGACTATCCCTACTTGCTTCGCCAGAGCCTTGCCTCGCTCGCCCCTCCCGGCTGCAGCGGCAAGCCGCGCGTCGCGGTGCTGACCCCCGGCATCTACAATTCGGCCTATTACGAGCATTCCTTCCTCGCCGACATGATGGGCGTCGAACTCGTCGAGGGCTCGGATCTGCGTGTCATCGACGGCAAGGTGAAAATGCGCACGACCCGCGGCTACGAGGCGATCGACGTGCTCTACCGCCGCGTCGACGACGACTTCTTGGATCCGCTGACCTTCCGGGCTGATTCGGCGCTCGGCATCCCTGGAATCATGGACGTCTACCGCTCCGGCAACATTACCATCGCCAACGCGCCCGGCACCGGCATCTGCGACGACAAGGCAATCTATTCCTACATGCCGGAGATCGTCGAATTCTACACCGGCAGCAAGGCGCTGCTCGAAAACGTGCCGACCTGGCGCTGCTCGGAGGCATCAAGCCTGAAATACGTGCTGGAGCACCTGGAAGAGCTGGTCGTCAAGGAAGTGCACGGCTCAGGCGGCTACGGCATGCTGGTGGGCCCGACGGCGTCGAAGAAGGAACGCGCCGATTTCGCCGAAAAGCTGAAGGCCAAGCCGAACAACTACATCGCTCAGCCGACGCTGTCGCTCTCCACCGTGCCGATCCTCGTCAACAAGGGGATTGCACCGCGCCATGTCGATCTGCGCCCCTATGTGCTCGTGTCGGACAAGGTTCAGATCATTCCGGGCGGCCTCACCCGCGTCGCGCTGAAAGAAGGCTCGCTCGTGGTCAATTCCAGCCAGGGCGGCGGCACAAAAGACACCTGGGTGCTGGAGGACTGATGCTCGGAAGAACTGCAAATGGCCTCTACTGGATGTTTCGCTACATCGAGCGCGCCGAAAATATCGCCCGCCTTGTCGATGCCGGGCTGCGCATGTCGCTGACCCGCAGTAGCGCCGGCGACGACAACTGGGATGGCGTGCTGCAAAGTGCTGGGGTGCGCGAGGCTTATGACGAAGGTCACACGAAGCTGACGAACGCCGAAGCGATCGACTATCTGCTGCGCGATCGCGCCAACCCGTCGAGCGTGATGTCCTGCATCGAGTCCGGCCGCAACAACGCCCGCATGGTGCGCACGGCGCTCACGCGGGAAACCTGGGAAGCCACCAACGAATGCTGGATCGACCTGAAGACGCTGCTCGAGAAGCGCGTGAAGGCCGCCGACCTGCCTGAAGTGATCGACGTCATCAAGCGCCGCGCCGGTCTCATCCGCGGAGCCTTCCATGGCTCGACACTGCGCAACGAGCTCTATAATTTCGCTCGAATCGGGACCTTCATCGAGCGGGCAGACAACACCAGCCGCATTCTCGACGTGAAATATTACGTGCTGCTGCCCTCCGTCTCGGCGGTCGGCTCATCGCTCGACAATGTGCAGTGGGAATCGATCCTGCGTTCGGTCTCCGCCCATCGTGCCTATAGCTGGGCCTATGACGGTGAATACCGGGCCATGAACATTGCCGACTTCCTGACGCTGAACGTCCAGATGCCGCGCTCACTTGCCTATTGTTACGAGAAGATCGTCAGCAATCTCAGTTATCTCGCCCAGGATTACGAGGCGCGACTGCCTGCCCACGATACGGCGGACGCGATCCGCACCACGCTGCAGACCAGAGCGATCCGCGACATCATGGATCAAGGCCTGCACGAATTCCTCGAGGATTTCGTCTCGCGCAACAACCAGCTCGGCGCCGAGATTTCCGACGGCTACCGATTCTACGTTTAAGCGGATCAGACCATGAGACTGAAAATCAGCCACCTC